>JAHBUU010000170.1 GCA_019637895.1 Pseudobdellovibrionaceae bacterium
GATCCCGCCAGTGAAAAAGTCGTTCGGTGAAATCCATCGGAATTTTGCTTGATTCTCTTTTTCCCGAGGTACTGAGAGACCACTTTTGTCCACCGGCATACAGCACTTGAGCGCGCAGTTTATCTTTCAGGTCGCGAACGCCTGAGATTGTGACCTTCATGGCCTGTCCCCGGTCGATTTCCCAGGTTTCCCGCAAGGTCAGAACGTCCGTGCCGTTTGAAAACTGCACTTCCTGTTCGATCGTATAAGAACCCGAGCCAGCGTTTTCGGCCGTTCGCTCGATGATCATCCGAGTCGGTGGAATGTAGGCCTGGGCGGTGCCGACGAACAAGAAAGCCAAAATCAGAGAGATCGATTTCATGTCTTATCCCTTGCCGAGTTCTGAACACAGTTGGAGGAGGTATTGTTTCAGACTCTCTCCCAATTCTGGATTCTGCAGGCCGAGCTCGACGTTGGCTTGCAGATATCCGAGCTTATCACCGGCATCGAAACGTTTTGATGAAAATGTCATCGCGTTGAGACCTTTTTCCCGACAGAGCAGACGCATGCTGTCGGTGAGCTGGATTTCGCCGTTCAGAGACGGTTTCGCATCTTTCAGCAGGGTCATGATGTGAGAATCGAAAGCATAACGTCCTGGCAGGGCCCAACGACTCGGGGCTTCCGAGACCTTGGGTTTTTCCACCAAATCGTTCACCCGGAAAAATCCGGGTTTGATTTCGGAAACGTCGGCAATGCCGTATTTTGAAACCTCGGAGTCTTCGACCTTCATGATGGACACGGCAGAAACGCCGGTGTCGTCGAAAGAGCGGCACAGGAGGCTGGTCACGTTTTCCGAGCCCTTCGTTTCCATGGTGATCTCGTCACCGAGGAGGACTGCGAAAGGTTCCTGACCGACGATCGGCTGGGCGGTCAGGATGGCGTGTCCCAGACCAAGGGCCTGTTTCTGACGGATGCTGATGATGTTGGCCATGTCGCGAATCCGCGTGAGCTTTTCGAGAAGGTGCGACTTTCCGTCTTTGGCGAGGCGATCTTCGAGCTCGTAAGAGGTATCGAAAAAGTCCTCGATGGCGTGCTTTCCACGACCTGCGACCAGAACGATGTCTTCGATCCCAGCCTTAATGGCCTCTTCGACCACATAAAGAATGATGGGGGCATCGACAATCGTTAACATCTCTTTAGGGACGGTTTTGGTGGCGGGGAGAAAACGAGTTCCCAGACCTGCCGCGGGGATAATGGCTTTTTTGATACGCTTCATAAGCCTTTGATCTCTCAAACGTTTCAAAACAAGACAAGTCCAAAGAAAAGATCCGACTCTTTGGCCGCTGTGTTAATCTGGAGTGGGGGAAATATCATGCGGTCGAAGACCATCCGTACGATCACAATGACGGCAGTATCGTTGATTCTGCTCGTTTCCTTTCAAAACTGCGGCAAAGCCGGTTTTGACGGCGCCAGCGAGGGTGCTCTCGACTTCTCGAGTTTTTCGAAAACCGACGCGGATCCTTTCGCCTTCAATGCGGCCTTCGATCAGATTTCTTATAACTCCTGCTTCGGTCCGTCCTCGATGGGAAAACCCGGATTTTACTCAATCAAAGCTGGGGCATACTCCTCGGCGGGTGTGAGCATGAGCCAGGCGTTCAAAGATCATGTCTACAATGGCGAGACCTTGCGACCGATTTACCCTGAGGACACGGTCACTCCCGAGCAGGTAAAGAACTATTTGGCAAAGTCGGGTGCGAACACCATGGCGGTGCCTCAGTTGTCCTTGCGGACTCGCTCGAACGTGCAGCAGATTCGTAGCCCCGGCGGTTCCGTTACCGAGTATGTTGATTTCGTGCCGATGCTGAGCGATTTGACCGACGATCGGTGGATGCACCCGATCGTGACTGGTGGGACCTCGATTTCAAACTTGTTCTTTAACTTTGCTCCCGAAGGTGCGCGTCGCCTCGAAGCCACTTTATCTTACAATCAGTCGGAAGCGACGGCCGAGAATCTGCGGAATGATCAGGCCTCCGCAGGAATGCTTGCCCTGACTTATCGTCCTCGTCCGGATATTGCCGAACCTTATGCGGCTCGGGCTCCCGCAGGTGCTGCTTATGGGGTGGCCTATGGGCGTGGGTATAATCTGACATTCGATCGGGCGCAGACGGTTTTCACGGCGTGTGCACAGTCTCCATCGAACTGCACTGCGACCAATTTGCCGATTTACAACCTGGCTCCAACAAATATTCTGACGGCAATTACTGAGATTGACCTCGAGAAGCCAACTCAGGCCGTCTCTCAGTGGAATTGCAGCCAGAAGCGTCGCTATACCGTCGTTCGGTATGCGGATGCGGCGGCCCTTTGCCCTCCGGATCTTGGAGACTACTTGGACTACCCAGAACTTCGTAAAGAATACGAGATCGTGCGTCGTCACCTGAACCCACAAGAGTGGGATGTGAACTTGGCTCTTCGTTGTGTCGTGCCTAAAAAAGGTGGCTGTTACGATTCTCAGTATTCAAACCTGAACATCGCCTACAACCAGCAGGAAGCTTGCTTCCAAAACCTGGAAACTTACAGAGCGATGTATGGCACGAGCGTTCCAGCTAAATTGTGCGCGCAGTTCATTTCGATCTGCGTGAAGTAATTAAGTCAGTTTAGAGCAATTTTTCGCGTCGTGAGCGAAACTCCTGCAGCAACCCCAAATACCCACTACACCCTTCGCTCAGGGTCCGAACCTCTCGATAGTGTTCCGTCAGGCAGCCGCCAAGAAAATCGCATCTTGAGCAAAAAGGATTCGCGCGAATTTTCTTCTCCTCTTCGATGCACCATTTTTGGAATTCGGTCAGATCTTGAATCACCCTGAAGTACTCCCGATCTTGGCTGTCAAAATCCAGAACCGCAAAGTGACCTTGGGGAGTGATGTAAAGGTGATCGTTGCTAAAAGCGTTATACTTTCCCGCTAACGATCGACTGATCTTTTCGGCATTTACGAAATGGAAGCGCATCTTTGACCTGAGCTCCATCCACCTTAAGATATACCTTTCGTAATCAAGGTGTGACACCAAATCCTGATTTGCCTGATTTACGGAGTAGGGCTTGATCTCAACGCTGACCAACTGAGAAAGCGAGTTTAAGACTTCAATCAGCTCTTCTGCGGACTGCTCGAGAACTCTTCGTGAGGCCAAAACCAAAATGGAAAAAGATTTCTCAAAGAGGGTGAGATTTCTGAAAACTTGCTGCCATTTTTCGCGTGCCATGTAATCAAATGACACCGAGACCTCGATCTGAGGATGGTGGAAAATGGGATGGAGGCTCGAGAAGTTCGTGATGAGATTGAATGGCGGTCGAGCATAGCCCTTTAAGACCTCGATGATTTCGAGCAAGTAGTTTTCGGGCAGCAAAGCGATCTCGCCACCATAGAGGTCGACGTGCTGAATGACTCCATGTCCATAAAAGGTCTCAATTTCCGTCAGCTTTCGTTCGAGCTGCTTTACATCAAGGCGCTGGGGATCTGACAGCTGCGTCTTTGTCAGATAGCAAAACGAGCAACGAAAATTACAGCGATAGCTGGGGTTGAGGCTGAGGTTCACCGAAAGTGCCCCCCCTCTCGTCGGAACTGTTTCGGAAAAATGCAGGATTTGATCGCATTAGTTGACATGAAGTTAAGAACGTTTCGTCCCGCGCAGCTTGCGAGCATCAGGCAATCGTCGCAATTCTCGGTGGATGTTGCATACTGAAAACCTTTCTCTTGAAGTTCCATATGGCGATTGACAACAGCGGGTGCGGAAAGGTCCTCCAGCAACAGACTTTCGTGGAAATCGAAAATCTGTTCATAGATAAATGGACTGAGATAAACGCCCCTCGGCGTAAAGTTCAGCGCAATTGTGTTGGAAGCGCCATGCTGCGGATTCATATTGGTCAAATTCAAGGGAAGGTCGGGGTGCTCAATAATCAAGCGTTCTAAGAAGTCTCGCCATTCGCCGAGACGGGCCTTCACCGAATCAGATTTTTCCAAACGGAAAAACCCTGGATTGAACTCGACGACGGTCCGGAGCCTCTCTTTGACAAGTTGAACGATTTCGACGAGCTTCGTCCGCAGAGTCTGACTCGTGTTGATGTTGATCACGAAACACCATTCAATTTGTTTTGAAGTCTGAAATTCAAAAAAATCAAAAACCTCGAGGTGCTTTGCGATGTAGGATTCTGGAGCCGAAAGAATCGTGACAGGGTCGATCGGGATAAGGAACTCGATCATCAACCCAGGCGGGTAGCTTCCTGCTTGATCCAGAGATTTGAAGATCTCTAGAAACTCTTTGGTCTTTCCGTCCGCGAAAATCGCAGCGACCTTGAGGCGGGTTTCGGTGGACAAAGATAATAATTTTTGGAAATTTGGATGATTGAGGCACTCAAGCGTATTCGATGCCGTCAAAAGATCCGTCGGACCTAGGAAGACCTCTCTCAGCCGAACGCCCCGCCGTGTAAAATCTTGGGCCACATTGAGCGCCCGATCGATCAGCTTGTCCCAGCCCTCGGGGGCCTTGTGAGTTCGGACAAAGCACCCCTGACAACGATGGTTGCACCCGTTTAAGAGATCCAAATTGAGGGCCAGGTCGACGTGATTTAAATATTCTTCGGACGAAGTCGACATCAAGGAAAAAAGATGCTCCGTCTTTCTTGTCATTTATCTATCTTCGGCCTCGAGAGACATGGCAAGACGAGTGGCAGCTGCAATGACAGAAACTGAACGAGGCTGCGATCCCAAGCCGGTTTGCGTTGACCAAATTGCGAATATCGATATTCGCCTGATCCAGATTCGCCTGGGTAATCACGGCCCCGGTCGCTGGCGCGAAGGTATAATTATTCGTTGAACTTGCGGGATCGGACCAGACGCTGCTTCTCGTGTAAGAGACGCCACAGCCAACTTCGTCGAACTGAAAAGTAAAGACGGACACGGCTTTGGTCAGAGCCGACACGAAGTTCACGATATCGGCCCGATTGATTTTGCTGCCAACGGAGCCGGCCGGAAATGGGATGGCAGGACTTTCTCCGGCCATCAAAATTGTGTTGCCGGCTCTCGCCTTATCTGTCGCATCCGCGCTGATCAGGCCGCTTGCGAAGTCCTGTAGGTTATGGGGTGTGAATGCCAGCTCGGCGCGAATACTTGTAAGAGTCGCTTTTGTTCCTATCGCCATGGGCCCACCTCTCTCTCTATTTCAACTCCTTGCCGGTCAATCTCAAAACCGCTTGATCGGAAGTAAGTGTCGTTCTTGATTTCAATCTGACGCTCATCGGACAAAGCAAGTATCTCTGCGGAAATTTCTTTCATTTGACTGCAGTGGATTTCTACAAGGTCCGTTGCTTTCAAATCATGAATGTGTTTTCGGCAGCCGTTGCAAACCTGGAACATTTCACAGGAGTAACATTCCATTTTCAACGCATCCAAACGAGCCTCTTTCTGGAGCGGTCTTTCAAACCCGCCATGTAAGATCTCGGCCTCAAAATCGATGGGATATAAACCATCGTCCCCAAACGCTCCGCAACTGTAATAACCGCCGTCGGGCTGCAGAACGCGAATCCCTCCGTCGCAGCTCCTCGACAGGGGACAGGAGGTATTTTCCCCCACCGAGAGGCGATTCACCATCTGCCGAGAATTCCACTCATGATTCTGTAACCCCTCTTTCCAGATGAGCAAGTAGATTTTGTAAATCTCGGACAGGGGGAGTGTGCTCTGACAGTCGCCGCTCATGTTCGCGTAGTT
>JAHBUU010000171.1 GCA_019637895.1 Pseudobdellovibrionaceae bacterium
CCATGAACTTCAGAACTGGAACGAGCGTTGACGATGTGGATGCGGCTAAGAAAATGGATCATTCGAAATGCGGTTGTTTTGACGGTCTTGATCGGTGTTCTGATTCTGATCCGCATGATTTTGCCTTTTGCCATCAAGTACGGAATCAACTGGTCACTCGAGCATAAAGTTCCCGGCTATTACGGATACATCGAAGATTTCGATTTGGTCCTGTGGCGAGGCAAGTACCGTATCGAGGGTTTGTACCTTGAAAAGAAGTCTCATCCAGAATTCCCGCCTTTGTTGCGGGTGCGAACCATTGAAATCGGAATCTCTTGGCGGGGAATTTTCAACGGTCGGCTGCTGACCCGGATTCACATCGATGGGGCGACGGTCGTCTTTTTGGACAGCAAGGACCCTGAAAAAGATCAGTTGGGGACGGCGCAGCCTTTCGATTGGCGAGAGTTGTATTGGACTCTGGTTCCCTTCGAGCTTTCGGAGCTCGACATTTCAAATAGCAGGTTAGAGTTCGCAAATATCGATTTTGGTTTGAAGAGCCGCGTTTTCCTTTCCGAGATCCGGTCGGTCGTCAGGAATGTTCAAAACCTCGACAAGAATCAGGCTCGTTTACCGACGCCGGTTTTTCTGCGAGCCTTGTTGCAGGGACAGACACCGATCCGTATCGAAGGCCGAACGAATTTCTTGCTATCTCCGCCAGAGCTGGATCTCGATGCCGAGATGAGAGAATTCGACCTGAAGGAATTGAATCCCATTCTGCTTTCCTATGTGCCGGTCTCGTTTGAAAAAGGAAAGCTCAGTGTGTTCGCGGAAACGGCGACGAGAGAACGCCGCCTCAAGGGTTACGGCAAGGTGTTCATTGATGAGGTTCGAGTCATGGGAACGCGTGAGCAGTTCCAAAGCTTTTCGCATCTCGGGGTCGAGTTCTTGACGGCAACGGCGAACCTTTTATTGAAAGACAAGAACGGCACTATTGCCACCAAGGTCGAATTCGGTGGCAATTTCGACGATCCCGATATTCGAACCGGCAAGGCGATCTGGGGAGCTCTTGAAAATGCCTACACTGGAAAAAACCTTGAGCGAAAGCTCGACGAGAATATTGATCCGTCCTCTCTACTCGAGAAAAAGAAATAAAAAAACCCGGACTGGTGTGGTCCGGGTTGATCTTAAAAAATGGAATCGAGCTTTAGAACGCGAGCTGGCGTCCCTTTTGAAGAACGGGTTGAATGCAAAGGCCTGTTTCTAGTGGCCGTTGGAAGACCTCGATGGCTTTGGCTGGGGTTCCGCCGAAGCGCGAATAGACACCGAGTCCCTCGGGTGTAGCGGCGATCAAATCGTCCGCGCGCGATCTTGCCAGCTCCGGAGACAGCTGAACCGGATCATAAGGCAGCATGATCCGCCAGCCTTGATTGGTCTGAACCAGCTTGCCGCCGAGATCCAGAATGCGGCGAACATAGGCCGGAGCTGCATCCCACTGTCCTTCTTGGAAACAGGTTCCATCGACAGCACCGAAACGCAGCCACTGCAGCGACAAGCCCCCTTGCGACCATGAATACGGGCGCAATTGGGAAAGAAACTCTTCGCGAGTCAGTCCCGCGTCTTGGCGGCGCAGAAGAGCAGCGGCGGCAGCGGTGATCGCAGCCGAGTTCGAGCTTCCTCTGAATTCATTGCCGTCATTCAGAATGATCGAGGACGGAGCAAGAACGTCCGGGCGTTGCAGTCTCAGTGAAACTCCTGAGCGATCACTGTCAGAGGCACCGACAGCGATGACTTCGGGGTGATCGGCGGGAACCAGGATGTTTTCCGCACGATCGCCAGAGGGAATACTGAGATTTTCACCGTCGATGGTGATGCGGAGTCGATCTCGATCGCCGAAGTTGTTCGAGTAGTTTTTGACTTTCAGATAGCTGAAGCCACTTTTGACTTCGGAAACGATGGTTTCACGCGGATAGTTCGAGGCACCTGGAGCCGCGTCGTCGCCCAAGCGCTTTTTGGTTTGGCGCAGTTCACTGACGGCGATGCGGTCGAACAAGGAATTCACGAGTTCGAAATCCAGATCCTTATCGGTTCCTTCGCTCGAGTTGTCTTTGAAGTCGTTCCAACTGAGAACCGCACGAACGGGACAGGTTTTTCCTTTGGCGACATGGCACTCGATCCGCAACAGAAAGCTTTCGTCGGGGAGATAGACCCGGCTCTCGCTCAGGGTTTGGATCGGTCCATTGTAGGTCGTTTGCGCGAAGTTCCCGACGGCGTTGACCCAGAGAATCCCACGGCTGGTGGCCTTCGAAATTTCCGCATTGATGAAACCGCGGCCGTCCAAGTTGCCACCGAACTCCCATACTTCCGAATACAGAACCACGTCGATCTTGCGGTTGATCAAATCCTGAACGGCGGCTTGGAAGTTGGTGAATCCGAAAACGTTGTACAAATACAGCTCGAGGCCCTGTGAGCGGCCTGTGTCCTTGGAATAAAGACCGGTCATGATCTGGGCCATGCGCAAGCCGTGTTCGGTTTTCAGATCAGCAGGAGCTTGGAGAGGACCCGGAATATAAACCGTTTTTGTCGGCAGGCTCTTGCCGATCTGGCGTTGATAGCCGCTAAAGCCTTTGTCCAAAACGGCGACTCGAACCGTGCGTTTCCCGGCATTCGCTTCTAGGCGGGTGAATCCTAAATTTTGACGAAGAGATTCCAGATTTTTGAAGGGTCCCGCATGGGCAGAAAGAGAGAAGCCCAGGACCAGAGGAAGAAGAGAGAAAATTTTACTCATCGACGCTCCCAAAAAATGAAAAAGACCGGCTTTGCGGCCGGCCTTTTCGATTTAACGTGTAGCGTCAGTTCTTACCACCAACGGTAGCTGTATGACGAGTAGTAATAGTAGCTGTAGCCACCATACGTGTAATTATAGCAGGGTCTGTAGGTGTTGCCGTACCAGTAGAGGTTGCTCGAATTGTAGTAACCGTAGCTATAACGATAGTTGTAGCCGTAGTTGTAACCTGGATACCAGTACCAGCTCGAAGCGCCGCCATCTTGATCCAGCTCGCTGCGCATGTTGTTTGCGGACAGTTTGCTGAAGTTCTGATTGCTGGCCATGGCTTTGGCTTCTTTTTCAGAGCCTGGAACCTTCGCTGTTTTCATGTAAGCGACGGAGTTGTTTTCAGTGTCGACGCGAACCACGACCGTGCCTTGCAGGCTCTGGCGGTTGGTGTAAGCGCTGTCGTTATCCAATTCGCCTGCGAATGCAAAGCTTGCACCCATGATCAGGCTGGCTGCCAATAGAATCGATTTCATCATGACCCTCCTTTTAAGGAATTTGCTTCAAGAACGAGCACTTGATATGAGGTGGGCCGGGCTTTGTCGAGCAAAAAAGCCGCAATTCCCAGATTCATCAAGAGGAGATGATTTGTCTTCGGATTCAAATGAGTTCAGTTTCACGCCCATCGGAATCCTAAAGTCTTGTTATAAGGACAAGTTCGGCGTTCCTCGCCAATCGGGCTTAGTGAAAGCCGCAACCGCCCGTCTGGAGCTCCGTGCGGACTTGCAGCCCGAGCATGCGCTGGCGGGTCTTGAGGGCTTTAGCCATGTTTGGCTGATCTGGGTTTTCCATGAAAACCGCGTGGCCCGTTATCATCCGAAAGTTCATCCTCCACGCTTGGGTGGCGAAAGCATCGGCGTTTTTGCGACTCGCAGTCCGCACCGACCGAATCCGATTGGTCTGTCGTTGGTGGAGGTCGTGGCGATCGAAGATGGCGTTTTGTTTTTATCCGGAGTGGACCTGATGGATGGCACTCCAATTTTAGATTTGAAACCTTATCTGCCAGAAGTTGAAAACGTCCCTGAGGCCCGTGAAGGGTGGGCGGGGAAAGCGATCAAGCCCGCCGTGAAGGTCGTTTGGGCGGAGTCCGCCGAGGCTGAGTTGCAAGACTGGCAGGAGCGTTTATTGAGGCGCGGAGACCATCGCGAATCTGTGGGCCTTCAGGATCTGATTGAGCAGACGATCCTGCAGGATCCCCGTCCTTTGGTTTATCGGGGCGATCCCCAGCATGAAGATTTTAACCGGCGGGTGAATCATGCCTTCCGCCTTTATGACGGGGACGTGCATTTCCGGATGCTGGCCGAGAACGAGGCTGAAATTTTTAAAATTCTTCAAATGAATGATGAATTTCCTGCCCTGAACTTGCACAAGTTTGCGGCATCGACTAATTCTGCGGCCACGAACAAATCGGAGGGGTCCCATGGAAACGATTGCGATCAAGCCAGAAACTCAAAAGCGTGAAGTTCCCACACTGAGCCTTGCGGCTTACACTAGCGGCACGCTGGAACAGCGTCAGCAGTTCATCGACGGCTTGTTCAGTGGAATCAAAGACTACGGATTCATCATTCTCACGGACCACGGAGTCGACACCAAGCTGTTCGATCGCGGTTATGAGATCCTTCAAAAAGTGTTTCAGCTTCCTGCAGAGGCGAAAAACAAATACATCCCTCCTGCTCGCGACGGTCAGCGCGGTTATACGCCGTTTGGAAAAGAGCACGCGAAAGACAGCCCGGTGATGGACTTGAAAGAGTTCTGGCATGTGGGTCGTGAGCTGGCGGCTGGTCATCCTGATCGCGCTCATCAGCCGGACAATATCTGGCCCGAAGAGTTCCCCGAGTTCAAAACGGTTTTCCTTGGCCTGTTTAATCAGCTCGAGATCGCTGGCGCGACCATGCTGGAGGCTTTGACTTCTCCGTTGAAGGTCGAAAAAGATTTCTTTGCGAAGATGATCCACAACGGCAGTTCCGTCTTCCGTTTGTTGCATTATCCTCCGATCGCAGAGGGTGTGGATCCACGTTGCCTGCGGGCCGCTCCTCACGAAGACATCAACTTCATTACGATTCTTCCTGCGGCGACCGGTGGTGGTCTGCAGTTGAAAGACCGTGATGGACGTTGGCTGGATGTGAACGCTGAAAACGGAACCCTGATCGTTGATGCGGGCGATATGCTGGCTCGATTGACGAACGACGTGATTCCGTCCACCACTCACCAAGTCGTGAACTCTCCGGAGTCCGGTCATAAGAGCCGCTACAGCATGCCGTTCTTCATGCATCCTCGTCCCGAGGCGATGCTGTCTTGCCTGCCTTCCTGCGTGGGTGAAGGCGCGAAATACGCCGATATCACCGCTGGACAATTCCTGTATCAGCGTTTGGTTGAGATCGGCTTGATCAAGCCCGCTCAATAAAGTGCGAGCGACTTGACCTCGAAATGATGCTTCGACAAAATGCCGGTTGATGAACCGGCATTTTCTTTTGGGCATTGCGATTTTGCTGTTCGCTTTGGGAGTCTGGAAATTTTCAGGAACTCCGTCGGCGCCTGTGATCGCGGCGACGCCTGTGGAAAGCGCGGGATCCTCCGTTCAGGTCGCGACTTCGGAAAGCGATCCCGAGGAGGCGGAGCCCGAGGCGGCCGGTGTCGAGTCCTTGTCTTTGGAAATGGCTTCGCGAAAATTCTCCCGCGCCATCAGCGAAGCGGGGAGTTGTCTGGGAATTGCGATGATTGCACCCGGCGGTGAAGCGCCACCGACACTGGCCGAGTGGACGGCGGCGGCTCGTAATGACTTGGGAGATCCGGTCGTGACCACCGAGGATTGGAGCGTGACGACGATCCAAACTCCTTCTGGCGAGAAACGCCACATCCGTTTTGAAATCGACTATTCGGACCCGATGCAGATCATGCAGAAGCTTTCCT
>JAHBUU010000172.1 GCA_019637895.1 Pseudobdellovibrionaceae bacterium
TTTGGGATCGCCTGTCGGCGTTCCCCAAAGGAAAAACGCGTCACGCTTCCCGGATGTCCTCCGAGAGGGCAACCGGTCCCCAAGCCGAGGGCCGAAGACGAGGGAAAACCGGGTCAGGCACACAACTTCGTAAATACAGTTTCCGCATTTGAACTGTTCAATCTTTTGCCGACCGAGGAATCTTCACAAGGGGCCTCGACAGTCCCCTTCGCGTCTTTTAGGATCTGCCGTTCTTAAAAAATCGATAAGGAGTTTTTCAAATGAAAGCAATCGTCCTGATGCTCGCTCTTTTCGCGGGCTCGTTCGCGATGGCCCATGAGGGCGGAAATTTCGGAACCGTCATCTGTATTCAGAACTCGGGTTATTCGCCGATCAAGGATTCAAAACTGATGGTTCTCATGCAACAGATCGCGGCCACTAGAAACTATCAACTGAGCGTCTATCAGACTGTCTTCGGCAATCAACGCCAGCTCGTTCATTCCGAAGTGGTGAAGGTCACCACCGAGGACGTCATGGCCAACTTCAAGGGCAAAAAGGCCTCGGTTATGATCTATCTGGATGAGTTGAATCAATCATCCCTGACCATCGACAAGACGACCATCGCCTTGATCTGCAAACCGAACAGCAAACTTTGATCACCAGCCGGGCCTTGAACAAGGCTCTCGGACATAAAAAAGCCCACGTGCAAAACACGCGGGCTTTTTTTATTTTCGATCGTTTGAACCGAGTTAGGCTTTTTTCGTTTGAGCCGTCATCTCGAGCATCATCTTTTCGATGTGCGCCAGATCGTCTTCGGTGATTTCGTAGACCTGTTTGCTGCCAACATAGGAAATGATGGCGTTGAACAGCTCATCCGACAGGAACGGACGAACCTTGCCGGATTGATACTCGCGCTCTTTCTCGTCATAAAGACCGAGGAAGGTTTCGTCGCGGAACCAGCTCTGTTTGTTCTGCTTTTGAATGACCGCAAGTTCATCGTTGCTCGGATCGCGCTGAACGAACTCAAAGAAGAAACCGGATGATTTCCCGCCTGGCAGGAACCATTCGCCCGAGAAAACCTGAATCAGGTTTTCATGGTCGTCTTTCAGAATTGGTGTCACGAACTGAACTCCACGCTCCATGCAATGGCGATGGAACGAGATCAGGTCCGGCGTGCGCAAAGCCACGTGCTGCAAATGAGTGGTCTGATCATGACCATCAAGCATCGTGCGAACATGGGACGGCTGCCCCACCGGCTCCGATGGCTGAACCAGCGCAAAGATCGTCGGCAGAGGGTCTTTTTCCTTGGCTTCCCAGGTGCCCACCCGAGTGGCGAAAGTCATCGAAGTGTCTTTCTCTCCGTTTTTTCCCGGACGGCGTTTTTCATAAAGGATATCATCGGGACTGGCGCCGAAGATCACCCGGAAAACAACATACGCAATGGTATAAAGTTTCGGATGGAACAGCATCGTCATGTGGTCGACGGTAAAGTTCATGAAATGAGGCTTCTGTTGCATTTCTCCCCCTTCGAATTGATGAATCGCCACAATTTGTACTTCAAAAGATTCCTGAAGACATCAAGGCGGCGCGTCAGTTTTCGCCTTCATTTTCATCTCGGGGGCCGCAAAACTCGAGATGAAAGGAAAGTTCCCAGAGGCCGGGGAATTTGCTAGAAGAACCCCTTTCCCCAAGTAGGTTCCATGACACAACGAAATAGCTCTTTTCACTCGTTCCTCCGCCTGTTTCGCTACAGCCAAAATCATCGCCGGGATTTTTACTGGGGGAGCCTTTTCTCGTTCCTGAACAAGCTTTTCGACATCGCGCCCGAGATCCTGATCGGTGTCGCCATCGACGTGGTCGTCAACAAGGAAAAGTCCTTCCTGGCCAGTTGGGGTGTGGAAACCCCGATTCAGCAGCTCGTCCTTCTGGGGGTCATCACGCTGGCCATCTGGGCCTTCGAATCCCTGTTTGAATACCTCTACCTGGTGAAATGGCGGGGGCTTGCGCAGTCTCTGCAACACGAATTCCGAATCGATGCGTATGCTCACTTGCAACGCCTGGACATGGCCTACTTCGAGGACCGCAGCACGGGTGCTCTGGTGTCCACACTGAATGACGATATCAACCAGCTTGAACGATTTTTGAACGAAGGCATGAACAGCTTGATCCAGGTTTTCACCGCCGTCTTGCTGATCGGCACCGTGTTTTTCGTGCTGGCACCAAAGATCGCCGTGTTCGCCTTTCTTCCGATGCCGATCATCCTGGGCGGTGCCTTTTACTTTCAGAAATACGCCGCCCCTTTATACCTGGATGTCCGCGAAAAGGCCGGGCTCATCGGCGCCAGGCTCGCCAACAACATCAGCGGCATCGCGACGATTCGCAGTTTTGCCGCCGAAGAGCGCGAGGCCGAGCACATCACTCGCGACAGCCGCGTCTATCTGGAGTCCAACCGTCGCGCCATCGAGATTTCATCACGCTTCAACCCTTTGATTCGCATGGCGGTCCTGATGGGTTTCCTGGCCACTTTCATCATCGGCGGCTTGATGACCTTGCGTGGGGATCTGAACGTGGGCTCTTATGGCGTG
Source organism: Pseudobdellovibrionaceae bacterium (assembly GCA_019637895.1). GTDB lineage: Bacteria > Bdellovibrionota > Bdellovibrionia > Bdellovibrionales > Bdellovibrionaceae > JAHBUV01. The sequence goes on from JAHBUU010000172.1 coordinate 2,565, forward strand.
CTCGTCTTTCTGACTCAACGACTTTTGTGGCCACTGACCAGCCTGGCGAATACCGTCGACCTGTTCGAACGAGCCATGGCCTCGGCCGATCGCGTTTTGGACCTTCTGGCCGTGCCCGTGAATCTGGAAAAACCTCTGGCCCGAAAACCACGGCCCTCGCGGATGGAAGTGGCCTTCAAGGATGTCGATTTTGCGTACGCGAATGGGATCCCGATCCTCAAGAAAATCAATTTGCACATTCCCGCAGGAAAAACCGTCGCCATCGTCGGCCCCACCGGCTCGGGCAAAAGCACGATCACCAAACTTCTGCTGCGTTTTTACGAAACGACCCAAGGAAGCATCACCATCGATGGCGAAGATGTGCGTGGTTTCAATCCGCAGGATCTGCGCAAGGAAATCGGCCTCGTCAGTCAGGACACATTTTTGTTTCACGGCACGATTCTGGAAAACATCGCCTACGGATCTCCGGGGGCGAGCCGCGAGCAGATCATGAAAGCGGCCGAACAAGCCTACGCCGACGAATTCATCAACAAACTCCCACTCGGTCTCGATACCGTCATCGGTGAACGCGGCCAAAAACTCTCGGGAGGTCAGCGCCAAAGGATCTCCATCGCCAGAGTCATCCTCAAAAATCCGCCTCTGTTGATTCTCGACGAAGCCACTTCGGCGGTCGACAACGAGACAGAGGCCCTCATCCAAAAATCACTGCAGGAGATCTCGAAAGGCCGCACCACGATCATCATCGCTCACCGACTGTCCACCGTGACCCATGCGGACCGGATCTATGTGGTGGCCGATGGCCTGCTTGCCGAGAGCGGCACCCATCAGGAGCTCCTTGAGAAGGGGGCCTTGTATGCGCAGCTTTGGAACCTGCAAGTCCGAAAGCAAATCGCGTCTTCGGAAGCAAGAACTTAACTATCTGTTTTTACAGGACTTATAAAGACCAGGAAAGCTTTCTAGGGGCATTGACGGAGGCCCTTTGTCTTGTTATTTTATGCGCCGCATTAAATAACAGATCGAGGCAGCCTTTCGCTGCTTTGAAAAGGAAAACCTATGAAAGTCTCTGTCCTCTCAGCCATGGCCACCCTCGCTCTTTCCAGCTTGATGGCCACCAGTGCTCAGGCCTCGGCCTATGGCTCACTCCTCAGCACCGCCGAAGCAACAAATGTTTACAACTGCTCCGTGATGAAAAGCTCGCGCGCCCTGGGTGCCTGGGCCCAAAAATTTTATCTCTATCGCACTCGCACCGGTGGCTTGCTGATCGGTGGCGGCTTCGAAGGCTTGGGTTCCAGCAAAGGACAAGTCGGCCTGATCCGCTTTACCCGTTACTCATCGATGGATTCCGCCCATTTCGGCGAAGTCCAATCCTCCGACGCCAGCGAGGCTTACAAGCTGATCATTCAAGTTCCCTATGGAACTCCGAAGGACCAGTACCATGTCTTCGTTTCGGGACGGAACGGCCGCAGTTCTTTTGATGCGTCTCTGAACTGCCTGCAGATCAAATAAGAATCTCTTTAAGCGGTCTCTTCCCTTCGGAAGAGACCGCTTTTTCATTTTAAAAGCCCTCTCTCGTTCCTTGCTTTTTCCCCGCCGCTCCCCCAGGATCTGAGCATGTCCATGGAAGCTCGTCCTGAACGCCAGGAAAACACACTCCTCAGTCTTGCCTGTAACATCTTTGTCCCCGTGATCATTTTGAACAAGGCCACGGCGCCGCTCGGTGCTTGGGGGGCCCTGCTCCTCGCCTTGGCTTTTCCCTTGGGTTACGGCGCCTGGGATCTGATTCGACGAGGAAAACCAAATACCTTTTCCATCCTGGGTCTCCTCAACACTCTGGTCACCGGGGGGCTGGCACTGATCGGCGTGACCGGTCTCGGTTTCGCCATCAAAGAAGCCGCCTTTCCGCTGCTGATCGGCCTTTTCGTCTTTGTCTCGGCATGGACGAAACGACCAGCCATCCACACGGTCTTTTTGAATCCCAATGTGTTCCATCTGGATCTGATGCGCGAACGAATTGATGCCAAGAATCGCCAAAGCGATTTCGAACAGCTGATCCGCACCTCGACCAAATGGCTCGCGGCTTCGTTCTTTCTGAGTGCGGCGCTGAACTTCATTCTGGCTTCGAAAATCTTTCTGCCGATGCCTCTGGGCATTTCCCAGGGCGACCAAGAAGTGCTGATCAATCAGCAGATCGCCGAAATGACCAAATGGTCAATGCTCGTCATCCTCGTGCCGAGCATGATTTTTCTCGGAGTCATTTTGTTCCTCGTGATCCGCGAAATCAAAAAGATGACCGGCCTCACCGACGACGAGCTGATGCGCCTGAAGTAACCTTTTTCGTTTTTTCATCCTTGCAAAAAAGTCAGACAGCTCAGCCCAAACACTGAGGTTGGAAGGCCAATAAGCGCCTCATCACACTCTGTAAACACGGCCTCTTTGGGCATGCCTTCTGCATCTGGCGAGACTCGATCATCACCTTCACAAAGGATTTTTCGATGCTTCGCAAGTTCATGATTTGCTTGATCCTGGTTTCCTCCTCAACGGCCATGGCCGCCCCGGTGGATTTTCTCTTGGAGGTCGTCTCTGGGAAAACTCGACAGTTCGGGGACTACCCCTCTGTCGGTGGCAACACCAAGAAAGCCGACATCACAAAACTGTTCGAGCGCTCGCAAAACCCGCGGAGCCGCATCAAGTTTCATGGCCAAATCAAAGGCAAAGCAGCTCTCGCCGAAATGACCAAAGACGCCAGCAACCTGTGGAAGGCGCTGAACAGCGACTATGCCCTGGCAAAGGACTTCCAAGCCCTGATCACCAGTCGTGACTGGTACCTTCTCTCCGAACAACCTGACTATTATGCCTGTAGCGGCGCGACCTATCACTACGTGGCCAAAGACATGAGTGTTCGATTCACCATGAGTTTCACAAGCTGCTATTAAGAGCGAGACTCAGTACCCGCCATCCATTGGGGGTGGAGGCGGTGGGAAATCACCAAAATCCGGTGGCGGCGGGAAGTCATCCGGCTCGAACGCTTCTGGAGGCGGTGGTGGTGGCGGCAGATCGTCGTACTCAATCGGCGGTGGTGGAGGAATATCCTCGCCACTTCCGTCGTCAAAC
>JAHBUU010000173.1 GCA_019637895.1 Pseudobdellovibrionaceae bacterium
GGCCGCGCCCGCGCCATGGGCTTCACCGAAGGCTTCGCAAAGATCATCGCCGATGCGAAAACCGATCGCATCCTCGGTGCTCACATCGTCGGTCCTCGCGCCTCTGAGCTGATTCACGAAGTCGTCGTGACCATGGAATTCGGCGGCTCCAGCGAAGACCTCGCCCGCAGCTTCCACGCCCACCCGACCCTGTCGGAAACCGTGCGCGAAGCCGCACTCGCCGTCGAAAAACGCGCCCGTCAGATGTAAAAGTTCTGACCGGCTCCTGACATTTTTGATTCCGCTCCCAAAGGGTGGGTCTTTACCTCTGTGAATCCCTAACGCCGGGCCATCCTCGTCTCCTGTCAACGTCTTTGACACCGGGAAGCGCCCCTATGCCTCTACGTCCGGGCAATATCCTTGCAGCTTCCATCAGCATGAAGACTCGCTCTGCCGCCACCCTTTTTCGCAAGCTGTTCTATCCCACGATGCTTGGAGGAACGATCGCCCTCTTTTTTGCTCTGAAGGGGTTCGTGTCACAAGAGCTCCTCATGGTCCCCGTCGTCTTGATTTCGTTTCTGGCCGTGGGAACGATCCTTGTCGCTGAAAAGATCATTCCCTATCGAAAAGATTGGAATCGAAAGTCCTCCAGCTTTTGGTCGGACACCCTGTTCACGAATATCCTGCTTCCGATCATCAGCAACATCACCGAAATCGTTCTTTCCGTTCTTGTCGGACTCTTTTTGAGTCAGCATCTCCGTTCCGACCTTTCGGCCCTTTGGCCTTCGTCCGCCCCTTTGCTGCTTCAACTGGTTTTAGCCCTGCTGGTTTGCGAGTTCTTTTTCTATTGGGTGCATCGCTGGGCCCACCGGATTCCTCTTTTCTGGAAATTCCATGCTGTCCATCACGTCGTCGACAAAGTCTATTGGAATAACGCTGGCCGCTTCCATCCGTTGGACCTCTTTTTGAGCCTTTTCGTCTACTTCATGCCACTTGCTCTCTTCGGAGTCAGCCCCGAGCTGATGACTCTGTTCCTGCTGATCAATGCCGTCACGGGACTCCTGGAGCACGCCAATGTGGATTTCGAAGCGGGCCTTCTCAATCGCTTCTTCAATACGGCCCAGCTTCATCGCTGGCATCACTCCACGGTCGTCAAAGAGTCTTCCACGAATTTCGGAAAGGTCCTTTCCGTTTGGGACCAGGTCTTCGGGACCTTCTTCTATCCGGAAGACCGCCGCGTGAGAACTGTGGGTATCATTGGGGAAAAGATTCCGGACAGCTCATGGGAACAGATGACTTATCCTTTCCGGAAGAAACGAACTCGCCGAAGCCGGAGCAAAAAAGCCCTCGGGAAAGCCGTCGGTCTTTTGGTCGTGGCAAGCGCCTTGAGCCCCTCTGTTTCCGAAAGCGCGACCGGTTCCAAGATCTTTAATCAGTTTCCCGTTTGTTTCGAGCGAGCCAATCTCAATCCTCTGATCGTCGTCTGGGACGAAAGCGTCTTCTATGAACGCACGCTGTCTGCTCTTGAGACAAGAATGTCCTGCGCGAAAGTCCGTTCACTGCGAAAAGCGCGGTGGGTTCTGTCAAACAGCCTCCGCCACCCTTTCACGATCAGTTGGACCGCGGGCCAAAAGAACTTCATCGGTGATCTACAGCTGAGTGTTCGTGATCAAGAACTTCTTTCCCAGGTCCGCCTCGGCGCACGCTGGCCGCGACAGGAAATCGGTGCGAAAGACTTTCTGCGGAAACACCCGATCGCCCGTTATGATTTTGCCTTGAATGAAGAACTGACTTTGAAATACGGCATCGGCTTCTCCGGAGAGGTCTATCAAGCCTGGATCGATTCGCGTCCAGAAAATCAAACGGCTCGACAAGAGTTCGCGAGAAGCATGCAGAGTCCGAGAAGTATCGAATCCCGAAACATGGTCGCTCTCGTCGCGATGGGACTCGGCTGGGAATCCGATTTGAGCCGACATGACGAGAAAACCGCTCACTGGGTCCGCGACTTCGCAAAAGAAATCATGTCAACCGGTCTGCCTTCGATCATGTTGCAGAGAAAAGCTCTCGTCGGCGTCAGAGAAAATGTGGATCTCATCAAGCCGCAGATCCGCGAGACACTCGCCTCTGGAAACGACGTCGTCCTGACCGGACTTTGTAAAGGTGTGGCGGAAATGATGATGGCTTGGTCCGAGGTGGAAGCGGAAAACCGTCTGGCCGACGGCTCTCGACCTGCCGGTTGGGGACGCGTTCGCGGAATCCTGAACATGTCGGGAATGAATACCGGCGTTTATTTCGCCGATGTGATGGAAAACACTTTCACGGGCCGCATTCTGAAATGGCTCGCTCCCTACTTGCCGATGTCAGGAGATTTGGCTTCGGCGGACGAGGTCGCATTGTATCCGAAAGCCCTGGAAAGCATGACGACGGCTGAAGTTCGTCAAATCCACGATCGGATGATGTCTCTTCTGACAGAGGAAGATCGACGAATCCCCGTCCTGAACGTCGTCGGCGTCATCAAAGGTCGAGGCATCATAGAGAATGATCGCCTGGTCATGAACACTTTGTTGAAAGTAAACCAGGACTACCAGTTTCTGTCCGCCGCTCATGACGGCTTTCTGCAGTATCCTGGGAACGAATTCACTCGCCAGGATTTCCCGTTGGCCACGACGATCGCCTTTGAAGCTTCTCATATGCTGATGGACGGTTCCGCTTACGGTTATCCGCTCGACGAATCGGAAACCCGAAGAAGAGCTTATCTTTCGATGTACCGTGCTCTGTTTTCGAAAGGAAACTAGCCGTCGGAATCCAGCGACGGCTCCAGGTCTTTGCCAAACAAGATCGCGAACGTATGATTATTGTCAGGGTCTGCTCGAAGATCTCAATAAGTTCAAGACCACCCTTCGCGACTGCTTGAAAAGCATCGACGAAATCGGAGACCAACTGATCGATCGGGCTTATCGAATTAAAATGAAAGTTGAACAGAACAGTCGTTTGGCCATCTGAGCCGATAGCCCAGGCAGTTTCTTCGATCAAAGGGCGGCGGTCTTTGTCCGAACCTGCTTCAGCGACTTTTCGACCAGCTTGATCTGGCCTTTGATTTCCTTTTCCGTTTTCTTGCTCTGTTTCGGCGCGGAGGCCCTGAGCTTTTCAACCTGAGCCAATGTCTGCTTCAGAATTCGTTCGCGAGCTGTCTCGTCGGCTTGTCGTTCCGCATTTCTGATTCCGTTCAGAACGGTCATCTCGATCTTTTGCCGAACGGACAACCGATCCAAAAAGTGCCCGCCCTCGTTGTCATCCACGAAAGACGCCGTCGGCGACAGCAAACAAGAGCCGAGGATCATGAAAAGAATAAGGAAAAAGGGGTTTTTTGACGTCATCCATGTCTCCTTTCGGGACGCTTGAGGGCGCTCTCAAGAAGACTTTGGTCCTGATCTGTTTCTTTCTGACCTAACTCAGAAAAGCCGCGAGATCGGTCAGAAATGTCTCGATTTTTGTCCTGCTTTTCCCGAAGAGATTTCAGAGGGGATATGCCGCAACAAAAGCCATCAGCCCGGTCATCGGGACTTTTTATTTTTGCCACGGCATGTGGTCTTTTGTTCTTTCAGAACTGTCAGCGCCCCGTACAGAACCTCGAGGCCCCCACTCGTACACCAGCCGCCTCTTCGGCTCACCCCACCCTCGAAAATGAACAAGGTTTTGCCTCGGCTCTCGAAGCCGCAGCCCAGCCATTTGCGAGCGGCAAGGTTCAAATCATCAGACCCACGGATGAAGAAATCCCATCCGGCCTCGGAAAGCTCTCGTCCTTCTCGGTGGCAGCGACAGAGCCTCTCCTCATCGTTCTGAATAACGAATGCGCGGACACCCATCCTGGCCCCTTGAGTGCCTCGGTGGATCGCTCTACCCGCCTGAATCTGGCGGCGCAAGTCTATCCGTGGTCTCTTCCGCAGGATCTGGACATGACCCAGCTTGCGGCCTGGGCCGAGACCGACCCTTGCGTGATCGGCATTTCCCACGATGGTGAACTCACCGTCAGCGCGGCCCCAAATGATCCTTACCTGTCCTCACAAGCGAACTTCATCAATATCGGCGGATCCGACACGTTTGACTTTTTCAACGATCCACAACGAGGAGCCCGAGCCGATGTTCTGGTGGCCGTGATCGATTCCGGGCTGGCTCGAAATCACCCCGACCTCAAAAACATGCTGTGGTCCGATGGTAGCGGTAAAAACGGGGTCAACTATGTCACGACGGATGGCACGGTCGAAGACGATTTCGGACATGGCACGGCTGTTTCGGGAATCCTTGCCGCCCAGGCCAACAACGGCGTCGGCATCACCGGAGTCATGGGTCACAATCTCAAAATTATGTCTCTTAAGGTGATCGATGCCACGGGGCAATCGACCGTTGGCCAGATGACAATGGCCATCCAGGAAGCCTCTTCCCGAGGGGTCGACGTCATCAACATCTCGATGGAAGGACCTTATCCAAACTCGGCTCTTCAGTCCGCTCTGCAAGCCGCCGTGACGAACGGAGCCTTCATCGCAGTTGCCTCGGGCAACGGGAACGTTTTGATTTCCAACACCGAAAACACCATCATCCCCGCCCTTTATAGTTCTGCGATCAGCGGAATGATGAGCGTCGGATCCATCGATGCCTATTCCGGCACACGAAGCTCGTTCTCAAATTACAGTTCGACCTATGTTGAAATCGCCGCCCCTGGCTCAAATGGTGTCTATTTCCCCGAAAGAAGCGGGTCTTATAAAAGCGGTTCAGGCACCAGCTATGCAGCCCCACTCGTCTCGGGAGCTGCCGCCTTGGTGATCAGCTTCTTCAAGAAAAACAATATCAGCTATACGCCTGCGAATATCGAAACGGCCCTCACCGCGAGCGCCTTCAAACGTCAGAATCTTTCAAGCGATTTCAAGAATGGCAATACGCTGGATCTCCGATCCCTCGCCCAGTATCTGCGACGTCAGTACCTGACGACCGTAGACGGAGGGTTCGATGAGAACTGATCGTTTGAAATTCCTTTTGCCGTGGATTGTCGTTGCCGCCATCTTGCCGGCCTATCAAAACTGCGCTCCCAATTTAAAAGCTCTGGAGTCGATGAGCGAAGCGGCCTTCTTGTCGACGGAACAGTGTATGACCAAAACTTCGGGCGCTTGTCTGTTCAAGAAAAACGCCGTTAGCACAGCGAAAAAAGCGGTGACCGCAGACAATCTGGGTGGCTATCAATCGAATGCCGTGAGCATCGAAGATCTGGACGGCAGCGGCTATTTGCAAAACGCCGATTTCCAAGTTGTGACCAACTCCACCGAACGACTGCCGACGTCGAAAGGCTATCGACACTACTATGATCCGAACCGTTCTTATACGGAACAGCTCATGGCCTATTACTATACGAATCTGGTCCGCCAATGGATGTCGTCCCATCAGCTCTTCCGTGGAACCAATGCTGGCACCAAGATCATCGCCGATTCCAGTTTCAATGGCTGGATTCCCAATCGTAACGAGATCCATCTGCAGAGGGATGGTGTGCGTTTCCCGGCGGCCTTTGATGCCAGCTTGATTGTTTCCCTCTATACCCAGTCGGAAATCTGGCGAGCCTCCA
>JAHBUU010000174.1 GCA_019637895.1 Pseudobdellovibrionaceae bacterium
GCACGGTTGACTGCTTCTTCGGTTATGTTGCCGTACAAATCAGGGTGGTTCGCGCCAGTTGGTGGAAGGATTTTTACCGATTCAACTTCGCATGGGACCGAAATGCGGGTTGTACTCAAAAGCGCGGTATTGAGGTCTCCGTAAAGTGCGAGACCGGTCATTTGAGTACCATGACCATTATGATCGTTTGTGTTCCATGAGGGGTCACATGTGAGAAGTTTTTCGGGATGCAGGAATGGATCAATCAGCGGGTGCTGCTTATTGACCCCCGTATCCAAAATACAAACCACAGGGCTCAACGCTGCATCTGGAGCGTCAGTTAGTCCTCGTAAAGCGTCTGCCCATTGCTGCTGCTCTCGGTTAGGCATTTGAAGAAAGTCGGCTGTTGTCTCTTTGGCCCGCCGAAGTTCGGCGATAAATCCCAGGGAATCAATCGATGTAGCAAGAGCTTGGGCTGTCGTATAAGCAAGCACGACGTGACGATCGGGGAATATAAGATGCCGCCTGCTGATGGATATATCCCTAGCTTGAGCAAAGTTGCTGAAGCGAGGAATGGCATCTGGCGTGGCTCTTAGCCAGACTTCCCACCAGATGTTTTCACCTTCAGCAGGGAGCGCATCATCCAAATCCGTCCAAAGAGAGCGAACTACGGCCAAGCGAACATTTTCGATTCCATTTACCAGGGGTGCGTTTTTAGGTGAACCACCCTTCGTATCTTCATCACGATACTGCTCAATTTTTTTGATGAAGGCCGCAACCTTCTCATTAGGCACGAATACTGAGGCAACTGTTTTAGGTTGGTCGTTCTCCGAAACTTCCTTGACCGAAAGCAACTCGATGCCCTGAGAGGGAAGGTCTAGGCTCTGGATTTTCAGGTCAAATCCGGCCTGTCCTTCAAACTCCAAATAAATTCCTTCCGGTGCGGGTGCTCCAATGGGCAAGGCTACACGTCTTTCTTTTGCATTCCTTTCCGTTTGTCTCATTTGCCCAAGAAGATGATCTGCATGTTCAGCACGAGTGCGTTCTGGGAATTTAGGACGAGGTGCTTGGTTTGGCGAAGTATAGTCTTCCGGCTCAGCAGTTCCTGTTACTAGAAGATGAGGAAGTTGATTTCGATACGGGGGCAATTTTCACCTCTGTGCTTTTATCGCTTAGAGGCGAATCGTTCTTCAAGACTCTTCACCACAATTTCCGTGTCCAATTTCCTTGACCCATCACCCAATACAACTTGTTTAATCGCGTCTTCGCTCGCCTTGCATATTTCTGCGAAGCTAAGTCCCTGGCTTTTCTCGGCCAACAAATCGTAGTCGAGAAACTTAACACCAACGGAAGTGAGGCGACTCTTGAAGGTTTCGATGGCTAAAGCCTTATCGGGCAAATGATATTCAACAACATCATCGAATCGTCTAAAGAGAGCCTTATCAAGAAGTTCCGCATTGTTGGTGGCGGCCAGAATTACACTCTCAGAATTACTCTGTTCAAGAAATTGAAGAAAAGAATTAAGCACCCGTCGGATCTCGCCGACGTCATTGGTGCTGGTGCGATGTGACCCGATGGCATCGAATTCATCGAAAAAATAAACACCACGGATGCGGTCGATGCTTTCAAATACCAACCGCAATTTCGCCGCAGTCTCACCCATATACTTTGTGATCAGTCCATCAAGTAAGATCGTGTAGAGAGGGAGGTGAAGTTCCCCTGCCAATGCCGATGCGGTGAATGTCTTGCCGGTGCCGGGAGGCCCAAAAAGAAGAACCTTCCGACGAGGAGTCAGGCCATGCTGAACAAGTTTGGATTTCTGACGCTGTTCAAGAACAATTCTTCCAAGGCGGTGGCGCGTTTCTTCAGGAAGAATGAGAGAAGCGAGTTGCTCTTTCGGATAGGCGACTGACAGGAGCCCAGCGAGTTCCCCTCGGGGCTGATTGATCTGAACTGTGTTGGACTTTGGCCGTTCGAAGCCCTTTTCTTTGGCTTCATCAATGAGAGACCTCAGCTCCTCTGCAAGTCGAGAGTGTCCTTGCCGTGCGGCCTGCGCTGCCATTTGCATAGCAACGGAATAAAAGCGCGAATCATCGCCGTCGGCATGACTCCTGATCAAGGCTTTTATTTGGTCCGCGCTCGCCATTTAACCCACCGAAAACTCTATCAAATTGATAATAAACTGCCCTTCAAGTAAATCATGTGAAACGCGACAGGTCAATAAATGCGGCTCTTCGTCTAAGATGACTGGTCCAGCCAAGTGAGTGCCTTAGCATGGCCTTTAACGCAGTAGTTCCCAGTCTGCCCCTCCCTCACCACCGCCTGCGCGTTAGGGCGAAGGGAGGTTCAGCCTATGAACCAAAAATCAAACGTTCTGACCATCGACCTCAACGTCCATTTTGAATGGCTCTTTGGAGCTTCGTAAAATCATCTCTTGGCTCATTCCACTGGCCTTTGCTGTGGTTCGCCTGGCGATCCACTTCTACGGCGCTTCATAGGCCCGCCAAGGCCTTTTCAAAGGGGTTTGGGGACGCAGTCACCAACGGGCAAATGGGGTCGTGGATATCCACGCCCTATCTTGCCCGGCCCGAGGTTTGGCACCAACCCTCTATCTTGCCCCGGCCTAAAATTGCAAAAAATGATCTTCAAAAAAAGCGAAACAAAACGAACCACTGAAACCACACAAATCTATTTTGAAAAACGCGACATTTCTTTAACAGGAATTGTGACAACTACGATCTTGAAATTGGCTTCTGATCCTTCGGACGAATGACCTTCTCGCGTCTTTGGATAAAATCATCATCGACAACCCAAAGGTGAAAATTTAGTTCCCGCAGGAGTGCAAGTAGGCTGCTGAGACGTGGATTTCCTTTTGGCGAAAGCATCCGGTAGAGTGTTATGCGACTGACACCCGTGGAATTTGAAACCGCTGTCGCGCCTTTAGCTTTGATGACAAAGAGCAATCCCGATCTGAACACTTTTAGATTCTTGGAATCGTCCCATTCCAAACAGAGCTTGAGGAAATAAAGCGCGACATCAGTGTTGCGTAAATTTTCTTGGAGCGTCTCTTTTGAAAACGTGCGTGTAGGACGGTTCTTCTGGATCAAAACCGAAAAGGCTTCTTCCGCCCGTTGCTCCACTGAGAGTTTCCACCGACCGCGCGCCATTGTTACTTATAAGTTACACCATACGAAACTAAAAATCTTCTGAAAATCATACGTTTGCGTCACCTTCCGTCATTTTGAGAGCCAAAAATCGACGCATTTCTTTCTAGGTTAGGAGCCTCTATCGAGGCCCTTGCCCTACCACCACAATGGCGGCACTCCCAAAACGCGAAGCATCTTACCACCCAGGGCCCGTGCTTCTTTCCAACGGAAGTGCTATGAATAAACCCATTCACGCATCTGAATCTCATTCGGATGCCACGTTCTTTGATAAGTTAAAATGGCTGACCTCGAAAGAGGCCGCGTTCCTGCTCCGCACGTCAGTCGGTCAAGTTCGTAACTTGGTCTGGAATGGTCGATTAAAAGCGTACCATCTCGGCAGCCGACTGCGCTTTCTTCGAAGCGATGTCGAGAGCCTTTTGAAGCCTGCATATTAGAAAGGCTTTAATTATGGCAGTAACATCGTATGTTGGAAAAAATGGAGCAACTCTATGGAAAGTTTCGGTGAGTGTAAGAAGCTCAAACGATCCTTCGATCCGTGTGCAAAAGGCAATGTTTGGATTCCAAGCTGAGCACGAAGCGAAAAAGGAAGAGTCGAAACTTCTAAGAGTTTGTGAACGCAGTGTCCTCGTAAAGGAATCGCAAGGTTCGTCTTGGCGAGCAGTGTTGGAGTCTTGGGAAAAGAACTTGGATGAAAAGCTATCCGCGACAACTCGAAAAGACTATGTGGCAGTGGCTTACAAATACACCGCCTCTTGGCTCCCAAGGCCCGCGTCCAGTATCACGTCGCTTGATGTGAAGGAGTTGCTCTTTCAGCTGAAAGCAAGTGGCCGGACGTATGGTTACATCAAGCTGATTAAGAATTTGCTCGGTCGTATTTTCACATACGGCATTGAGCGAAGACTGATCCGCGACATGGACCGCCCACCAACCTTCGGCATTCAGCTTGGTAAACCGGAAGAAAAACGACCGGAGATTTTGACCCTTGCTGAAATCCGAAAGCTGCTTCAATCCGCGAGAGATATGCAACACCCTTGGTATCACCATTGGGCGCTTGCGCTTCTCACGGGTATGCGCAGTGGCGAGCTGTATGCGCTTCTTTGGACTGATATTGATTGGGAGAACAGTTGCCTGACTGTGAGCAAGTCCTACAACAACCGCTTTGATGAAATTAAAAGCACCAAGGCTGGTTATTGGCGAACGGTTCCTATATCGACAGAGCTTCGAGCACTCCTTGCGGAGATTAAGCTCTTGGCGGGTGATAGGAGTAGCGTCCTTCCGCGACACGCGTTGTGGAAGAAGGGAATGCAAGCAAGGGAGCTTCGAAAGTTCTGTATAGGGCTTGGGTTGCCCTCGGTGCGCTTTCACGCCTTGAGAGCGTGCTTTGCGACCCAGCTCATCCGAAACGGCGTCCCACCCATCCAGATTCAAAAAATCTGCGGATGGAAGGACCTCAAAACCATGCAGCGATATATTCGCATGGCAGGGATTGAGGTGACGGGAGCAACTGAAGCTCTGAAGGTGCTACCTGAGCCTGAAATCATGGCAAAGGTGGTGGACCTGTTCTCTGGCGATCCAGTCCGTTAAATTCAGATTTCATTGGGGATCCCGCTTGTACTCAAGCGGGATTGACTGAGTGGAGGCTGAGTCGCGGGTTAAGTCTTTGAAAACTTGCGGGTTCCGACGAATCCGCCATTCTTAGACCACGAATAGTTCCCAATTGAGGCTAAGTCCTCAAAATCAAAAACAAAAGGATTCAGTGAGTTAGCTCACTCGGATTTCTTAAACGTAACAGCAAATAACAACTTTTAACGATGTGACCGGGCATCGCCTGGGCACTCGGCGGGCACTTTTCCATTGGGAAAATGCGTCGTCGTCGTCTCAATTTTTCAACATTATCGAAAGGAATTTTTATGAATCTAATCAGTCGAATCGTTTTAGGAATCGTGAAGCTGGGTTTAGTGATCGGTGTTGCCGGAGGGCTAACCGACTTGACCCTTACTATGCGAAGCGAAGCCGTGAAAGCCCACAAGCAGGGGCTTGTTAGCCTTAAGCAACTGAACAAAGTTCTGATCGGCCCATAGTTCAATAGTCGGCTCTTCAAAATGGCCTTGGGCCAGCGATCGAAAGTGTTCCTGTATCTCCGCGTTTCCACGAACGATCAGAACGTCGAGAGCCAGAAATTCGCTCTCCTCGACTCAGCTGTCTTTCAGACGAACTGCAAACAAAAAGAAGCTGCCGGCCGTTCTGGCCGCAAGTTACATTCAGGCCCGCAATGCCTTTGCCGAGCTGTATCGACTCTATTGCGCCAATGGAAGTTTGAAGTATGGCAACGAGGCTCGAGTTCGAGAGATCGAACTCGCCATTGAATCGCGAGAACCCTACTCGCTTCAGAATGCACTTTTACCTTGGCTTGAACCT
>JAHBUU010000175.1 GCA_019637895.1 Pseudobdellovibrionaceae bacterium
CTCGCTTGCGTTCGCAAGCTCGCGCCAATCCAAAACTCGCATCCAGCTTGCCCGAGCCTCCGCTGGCAGACCCCACTCGAAAACCTAGAGATTCCGTCCCTGCGAAGATTTCAAATTTCGAGCATCGAGTCCTGACGGTTTTACGGAAGATATTTAGGAGCGTCTGACATTGGACGCATCTGTGAGTCGACACAAGACGACGAGCGATTTAGTAAAGACAATCCGAAATTTCAAAAACAACAAAGAACCGGCGCTTTCAACTGGGGCAAGGTTTCCAGGTTTCTTTTCTGGCTTTGGGCGGGGGCCGCCTGGATGCGAGTTTTGAACTGGCGTGAATTTGCGAACGCAAATTCATGACAGGGCAAGTGTCTGAGACAGCCAGGCGGCCCCCGCCCAAAGCCAGAAAAGAAACCGGGTTAAAGCAAGCGCAAGAAGAAAGAGCGCCGGTCGGAGACCGACCGGCGACAATGGGAGGGACGTCAGGCGACGTCGTTTTTGTGGTGGGTTCCGTCCCGTTTCCAATCGAAGCGGCTGGCTTCGATGCGACGGCGATTTCTGCGGATGCGTTCAGACTTCCATCGGTGGAGCTGACGGCGCATCTTTTGCGCGATTTGACCTGTCACTTCAGTGAGCCTTCGACCGGATGCCACGGCGAAGAAGCGCCCGGAGGAGGACTGCACAGAGATCACTCCTCTGACATAAAAATCCTTTCGCGAGAAGACCGCTTTCAGAGTGGCACCGTGAGGCGCCTCTGCTTGGATCTCCTTGATCAAGGCATCGATTTGGGACTCAGTGAACTCAGAGGGATGAAACCCTCGGTATTGGACGGAAACCTGCTCTCTCATCATAAGATTTTCTCCTTCCTTTATGATGATTTCGAAATGGCTTATCGCTGAGAGGCGGTCGTCGTTATCGGTGGCGGAAGCACCCATCGCAGAAAGAGTAAGATGGCTTCTTTGGATCGCTTCATCGTTCCTCCTTTCCTACTTCTAAAATGAACCCATTTGAGATTTCGTCAAGGTCCGGCCGCAGCTTTTCACTCTTTTTCGAGACAGAGTCTTGAAAAAGGCGTCATATTGAGGACGCCCCGCCGAAAGCATGATGGGTGTCATAAGGCGGACTCGAGGGATGGTATAAAATCCTTCTATTTTTGACTGGAGAAATGAGCATGCGACGGACAGATTCCGCCTGCGATCCGAACGAAGTGGCCGTAAAAAGTTTTTTCCTCGGTCCCTCTGCCGAGAACGAAGAGTGGCTGACAGGACAGATCTCCGACTTTTTGCAGAGCTGGACGCAGTGGCGAAAACGAGTGAGCGGTGAGGACGGCGGTTTGATCACGGATCGCGATCGTGAGCTTCCCGAGTTCAAACGTCAGCAGCAGTTTACGAGCGATGTCATCCGCGAAATCTCGCGCCGCTTCGAAGATGAGATTCCCAAATTTTCCCCACGCTATATCGGACATATGTTTTCCGAAATCAGCATGCCGGCTTTGCTCGGCCACATGATCACGCTTTTGCACAACCCGAACAACATTTCGGTCGAAGCCTCCACGGTGGGAACCGAGATCGAAAAGCAGGCCATCGAAGCTCTGTGCACGATGATCGGCTACTCCGAAGGAGTCGGGCATTTCACTTCGGGTGGAACGGTTGCGAACTTCGAGTTTCTGTTCCGGGCGCGCGAGCGTCTGTCGAAGTGGCTGGCCGCCGCGATTGCCACTGGCGAAAAAGACGTCTTTCGTGCGTCGGCCATGGGTTGGGACGAGTTCCATCGTCGGTCCCAGGATTTGCCCGAGGTGGATTTTCGCAGACTTCTGCTGCATGAAAACCCGATCGAAAATCTGCGAACCATTCGCGAACATCTGGGCTTTGATCTGAAACCGCCGGTGTTGCTGGTCTCTGCGAGCAAGCACTATTCGTGGCCAAAGGCCATGCACTACTTGGGACTCGGAGAACCGAATGTCCGTTATGTGAAACTCGATGACAAAGGTCGAATGTCGGTGGCGGATCTGCAGTTGCAAATTGAGCAGTGCCGTCTCGAAAATATTCCGCTGTTGGGAGTGGTCGCGATCGTGGGGACGACAGAGTTGGGGACCGTGGACCCCATTCAGGCCATTGTCACGACACTCGATGAGCTGGAACGCGAACATGGCCTGCGGATCTGGTTGCATTTGGATGCGGCCTACGGCGGTTTTTTCCGCTCGGTCATCCGTGGTGAGGCGGCAGGTTCGATCGACGTCGGAGTCCTGCGTGATCTCACGGCCATGAAAGAGGCGGACTCGGTGACTTTGGATCCTCACAAGCTTGGATATGTTCCCTATGCCTCTGGAGCTTTCATCTGCCGGGACGAGGAAGACTATTTCGTCAAATCCTTCACCGGTCCTTACATCGTGAGCGATCGAAAGAACTTGGGAAATTTCACGATCGAGGGTTCGCGGTCCGCCGCCGGGGCCGTTGCGACCTATGCCTCTCTGAAAGCCTTCGAGGGTTCGGATGGTTATGCGCGGATTTTGAGCCGGGCCGTTTCGACGAAATTGGAATTCCGTGAGGCCTTGATCGAGGCTGGGCTTCATGTCTTTTTTCCGGAGGGCCTGGATACGAATCTTTTGTGTTTCGCCGTCTTGGGCAAAGAAACCCGCTTGTCCGATGTCAACCGACTGAACCTGAGCCTCTATGAGCGTTGCCAGGCAGCGGGTCGTTACTGGATCTCGAAGACGACCTTGAATCGTGATCATTTCGGCGCCTTGATCGAAGGTGGCTGTGCGAAACACGGCCTGACTTTGGATACCGACGAGATGGTGCTTTTGCGGCTGACCTTGATGAATCCCTTCGTGCTTTCGAAAGAAGGCCCGACGGATCATGCTCGTGCTTTTGCGGAGTCCTTGCAGTAGGGGATTACTTCATGGCCTGTTCGAAAATTTGCTTCAACAATGTTCCGCCCGAGGGAATGGTCTTTTCGATCTGCGCGGCGGATTCATTGAGGGCTTGGGTGGAGTGCCGAAGCTGGGATGAGGAGTCCTTGAGAAAACCGGTGAACTCTTTGAGTTCCGAGATCTGGTTTTCAAAAGCCTGCTGAAGTTCCTGGGAACGGGCGGACTCGATATTTCCCATCTGTCGGACAACCTCGAGCCCCGAAGCGAAGGTTTCAATTTCGCCGAGGGCTTGCACGAAATGCCCCAGTTTTTTGCGAAGGCGAGACAGATTTTCCAGAACGTCCCGGATGGATTCTTCGCTCAGTTCTTCGAAAGCCAAGCGGTTGCTTTCCATATCGTGAAAAGCATCGGTCGTTTGATCCTGGCGAGCGATTTTTTCCAGCGACTCCTGGACGAAGAAAGCCACCATGTCCATTTGGAATTTGAGAGAGGAAATGGTGAAGCTCGTTTTCTGCATGTCGAGCGCGATTTCCGAGGTCACCTCCAAGAACATGCGGAGCTGTTTTTCGATCTCGCCGGACATGCGCTGAAATTCTCCGGAGATGACGGAAAGAGTGGTCGCTGATGATCCGAGCTTTTCAGCAGAGGCCGTCATATTGATCGACAGAAATCGGATCCCTTGGAACCGGCGAATCATATCGGCGGTTTTTTGCGAAAAGACATCTTTGGATTCCTGGAAGTCCCGAACCATCTGGAAAATACCCTGAAAGATGTCGGACCCTTGTTGGGTCAAAGAACGGATACGGCCGACCCGGTCATCCGAAGACATCTCGTCTTGAGAGGCCTCTTTGCGACTTTTCATCAGCTGCTCATCCCTGGCTTGGAGTTCCAGGCGCAGGGCTTCGGTCATCAACGCCTCATAGTCGGCAAAGCCGTTTTGAACCAGAATCTCGGACAGCAGGCTTTCGCCGCCTTCCATTCCTGCCTGTGCCTCCTTTTTGAGCACTTCAGCGTAGATGTCTTTCACTTTGGCGAGCAAAGGAGAAGACGGTCGAAGGCGGATCGACAGATAGCCGTCTTGGATGGGAAAGGCGACGGCAAAGACCCAGTAATGCGCTCCATCCGCGGCCATATTGCAAACATAGGCACCGACGGCGCGGTTGCTTTTCAGGAAGGACCAAAAGACCTTGAAGACGGACCGAGGGACACCGGGGTGCCGGATCAGACTGTGAGGGGCGCCGATCATCGTTTCGCGAGGGTAGGCGCTGATTTGAACGAAAATGTCGTTTCCGAACCGGATCACACCCTGTGAATCGGTCGTCGAGAAAAAGAGTTCCTCGAAGCGAAAAAACTTTTCCTTGCCGGTTGGGACTGGTCTTTCCACTGGGTCCTTTCCTCGTTTTTTAACGATCTTTGTTGATCGGTTTGCTCGATTGTCTTCTCAAGAAAAAAACGTCTTTTCGAAGAAGCCTCGGAGATGCGTTTCTCTTTGGGAGGGCCAAGCCTGGGGGCCGCCTCGCGGGATGTCATCGGCGATGAAACCATGGAAAGAGCTGTTTCCGAGGGAAATGGGAGTCAAAACCGGCCGCTTTTCAGGGGCTCAGTGAGTGATTGATTTTCCTGCGGGGGTGGCCTAGAAACGAGGGCTTCAACAGGAGGCCCCATGTCGATTTCCAAGTTTATTGACCACCACTACCGTCACTTCAACGCGGCAGCCATGAAAGATGCGGCTCAAGCTTACAAAGCCCACATGGATAAAGGTGGAAAAATGCTCGTGACTTTGGCAGGTGCCATGTCCACGGCGGAAATCGGTCTTTCTTTGGCCGAGATGATCCGTCAGGGCAAAGTCCATGCGATCTCCTGCACGGGAGCGAACCTTGAGGAAGACGTTTTCAACCTCGTTGCCCATGATCACTATGTTCGCGTTCCGAACTATCGTGATTTGACCAAAGAAGACGAAGTGAAGCTCCTTGAGCGCCACCTCAACCGCGTCACCGATACCTGCATTCCCGAAGAAGAAGCCATCCGCCGGATCGAAGCGGCCGTTCTGGAAGAGTGGACCAAGGCTGATCAGTCGGGCCAGGCTTTCTTCCCGCACGAGTTCATGTACAAGATCCTCCTCTCGGGCAAACTGAAGCAGCACTACCAAATTGATCCGAAAGACTCCTGGCTCTTGGCTGCCGCCGAGAAGAACCTTCCGATGGTTGTTCCAGGTTGGGAAGACTCCACTTTGGGGAACATCTTCGCCAGCCACGTCATGACCGGAGATATCAAGAACGTTCACACGGTCCGCACCGGGATCGAGTACATGAAGTCCTTCGCTGAATGGTACATGAGCGCGACCAAGACTTCGAAAATCGGCTTCTTCCAAATCGCAGGCGGTATCGCCGGTGACTTCCCGATCTGCGTGGTGCCGATGCTCCATCAGGACATGGGTCAGACCGATGTTCCTCTGTGGGACTACTTCTGCCAGATCTCCGATTCGACCACTTCCTTCGGTTCGTACTCCGGTGCGGTTCCGAACGAGAAAATCACTTGGGGCAAGCTCAGTGGCGAGACGCCTTCGTTCATCATCGAGAGTGATGCTTCGATTGTGGCGCCTTTGATGTTTGCTTATATTCTCGGCTGGTAAATGGCGACTCTCGCCCCCTTCCCGTTTGGCGTGGGGGCC
>JAHBUU010000176.1 GCA_019637895.1 Pseudobdellovibrionaceae bacterium
CCTGAAGGGACCGGAAGCCCCCTCAAAGGTTTTCGGCTGGCAGGAAGTGAAATGGTTCGAGCAGGCAAAGGCTTATAAACCAAAGGCTGCTCTTGATGCCATCGAATGGTTCCGAACGGAAAGCCTGTGACATTGAAAAACACCAAAGACCCTTTCGAGGGCGTGACACTTGAAAAGCTTCTGACCGTTCTGGTGGAAACCTACGGTTGGGATTTCCTGGCCGGCAAGGTCAGCATCAACTGTTTCAAAAGCGATCCCAGCATCAAATCCAGTCTCAAGTTCCTGAGACGGACTCCTTGGGCTAGGGACAAGGTGGAGGGGCTTTACCTTCTGCACTTGGATGGAAAGCTGCAGAGATAGCGGCACTGAGCTTAATCTAACCTGCTCGGGTTTCTTGCCAGATCCTTTATAAGGTTTCCCTCAAGATTTGCCCCATTTTTCGAAGCGGCAGGCTGTAGTGTCCCTCACCTGGAACAAGGTGAAGCGAACAAGGATCGAGCCGCTTTTGCATGACTTTGGCGACGGCCGTCGGGATCATGCGATCCTCTTCTCCGTGCCAGAGAGAAATGGGGCCCTGATAGCTTCCTCTCTCGGCAGGCCATGGTTTCACGAAAGCGGCGGCATCCAGCAGCGGGCCTCTCGAGTCCTGACGAACGGCCTCAAGGAGTCCGAGTCTCAGAGCGCTCTTCATTTCGGCTCCCCTCAAAGAGTTTTGATCGGCCTTGGAGGTGGGCATCAACCAATCAAAAAATGGCGGCCTTTTTTCACCCTGGGCGTTTGCAACCTTTTCCAAGAATCTTTTGAGGATCGTGCCGGGGAGAAGGGGCAGCAGTCGCAAAAGAAAGATCGATTTTTTCGAGAAAGACCCTTGGAATTCGTCCCTGGTCACAGGCCCGAGCCCACACAGGATCGTGAGGCGCTGCACTTTTTCGGGGACTCGTTGCAAGCAAGAAAAAGCAAACGGCGTTCCTCCGCTGACCGCGAAGATTTCAAACTCGGACCATTCTAGCTCTTGCAGGACTCGCTCGACGACCTGACAGGTTTCATCGAAGTGATCGCCACCTCGGGCTTCGGTTCCATTGTATCCGGGTCGATCCAGGCAAAGAACCTGCAAATCGAACTCCGGGCAGTGCTTGCGAAAAAGGTCCACTTGGACGCTCGATCCGGGAAACCCGTGAAAGAACAGAATCTTTCGACGGCCATTTCCCACCACTCGGTAGGAAATGGGCCATCCATGCAAAGTTCTTTCAGTCAGCTCGGTCGAAGAGAGATCCAAAAGCGTTATCTCCGATTGTTCTTCCGGCTCTCTACACGCAGTTCTTTCATGCGGTTTTTCTCGTCCACAAAAACGACTTGAGGAACGTGCTTGGCCGCTTCCTCTGGTGACATTCCGGCATAGGCGCAGATGATCACCAGGTCTTTTTTCTGAACATGGCGGGCGGCGGCTCCGTTCAAACAGATTTCGCCTTTCCGGCCCTTGATCACATAGGTCGCAAACCTTGCCCCATTGTTGCAATTGTAAATCTCGACCCGTTCATGCAAGAGCAAACCCGATGCTTTGATCAAATCGGGGCAGATCGAAATCGAGCCTTCGTAATCGAGGTTCGCTTCGGTGACCGTGGCGCGGTGGATTTTGCATTTCAAAAGAGTCAGATTCATACGGCCCTGCCTTCATGTTCCGTGTTCATTTGGAGCGAGATCAAAAGACCCTTCAAAACGAGATCCGGCAAGATCACGTCGAAGATTTTTTCCCTTTCAAAGAGCGAGGCGAAACCGCCGGTCCCGACGATCATGGGCCGGTTTTTACCAAAGCATTCTTTGGTTAGGCGATCGCAAAGCTCGCGGATCTGGCCGATATGGCCGTAGTACAATCCCGCCTGAATGCTTTCAACAGTCGAGCGCCCCAAAGCTTCCGAGGGACTGATGATTTCAACCGAAGGAAGCTTTGCGGTCTTGGTTTCCAGAGACTGCATGCAGAGCTTCATGCCTGCGATGATGGCGCCACCCAGATATTCGCGATCTACTGAGACCACATCAAAGGTCGTGGCCGTTCCCAGGTCCACGATGATGAGATTCTTATTGGGATACAGATGGGCGCCCGCGATGGCATTCGAGATCCGATCAGCTCCGACATCCGAAGGATTACGGTACTTGATCTTCAATCCCGTTTTGACGCCCGCCTGGAGCAAGAAAGGTTCTTTGTCGAAATACTTACGGCAGGCTCCGCGCAGGGAATAAACCACATCGGGAACCACCGAACAAAGAGCGATATGCTTGATCGAGGCCGGATCGATATTGTTTTCGCGAAGGACGGATCGCAGAAAAATCCCGATCTCGTCCGAAGACGATCCTTGCATGGAGTTTCGACGAAAGCTGGCGCGCATGCGATCACCTTCGAAAACGCCTCCGTACATTTGAGTATTTCCCACATCAAGGGCGAGAATCATAGGGTCTCCTTGTTCAAAATCCAGTTCGAGAACCAGGCGGACAATTCGGAAAGGCCAGCCAGCGGAGTCTCTGCCGCCGAGGTTTTTGCCAGATAGGGATGTTTTCCCTCTGAAATTTCCGAAAGATCGTTCGAGATCACGACATCCGCTGCGGGGAAAAGTTTGCTCATGGCCTGACGACGCTCCTCGGAGCTGGCATGGCTCGTGAGTTTGAAAGCTGCGACCTTGAGCGGTTGCGTGGTCCAGGTTTTCAGCAAAGGCAGAATTTTTTCCGCAGGCTTCATCTGAATCGTCATCTGGCGACCAGAGGGAACTTTCGACGCCTTGGTCTCTTGCCCATCCAGCAAGACTTTATCCACTTGATAATCGCTGACCGCGGCCATGTGGATCACGTGACTGTAGCTGCCTTTTTGAATCTCTGTTTGCAAAAGCTCTTTCAGATCCGAGTGCGTGACATAAGTTTTCTGAACGACATCAGCAGATGTCGGGATCACGGCTTCCTTGGCTCGGAGCAAAGTGACATCGAAACCCAGATCCGAGAGCTGGTTTGAAAGCTCGGCTCCCGATCGACCGGTGCTCGAGTTTGTGAGCACACGCACGTCATCCAAAGGTTCTTTCGTTCCTCCGGACGTGATCAAAACCTTGATCGGAGAAAGAGAGCTGGCGGTTGTCACGGGCCGAGCCGTCGTTGCGGGTTCTGTCCCCAGGGCCTCGAGAACTTCTTGCAGGATCAGATCCGGGTCCAGCAGTTTTCCGAACCCAGTTTCACCACAGGCCAAAACACCCGAGGCTGTTTCCAGAATGCGAAGACCCATGTCTTTGATCTTTTTGAGCGAAGCCTGAGTGACCGGATGCAGATACATGGTCGTATTCATGGCCGGCGCGATCAAAAAAGGCTTTTTGAAATCGTGAGCCAGAAACAAGGTCGTCAACAGATCATCACCTATTCCACCTGCAATGCGATTGATGAAATGAGCGGTCCCTGGTGCAACCAAAATCAAATCCGCCTCGCGAATCAGGTGAATGTGATCCATGGCGCGCTCTCGCTCCCACAGATCAGACACCACCGGGCGCCCGCTGAGACCTTCGAGGGTCGCGTTTCCAACAAACTGCAAGGCCGATGGACTGGCGGCCACCTGAACTTGGTGGCCGGCTTGCACCAGTCGAGAAATCATATGGCAGGCCTTATAAGCCGCGATGGATCCCGTCATCATCATCAAGATTTTTTTACCGGCCATAATTCAACTCCACATTGTCGATCAGACGAGTTTCCCCAAGGAAGGCGGCGGCGTATCGGCGGCCTTTTCTGTCCTCGACATAGTCCACACGAAAACCCTTCTCGGTCAGTCTCTGGGCTGCTGTCTCGGCTGAGAGGGATTCACGAAGGGCCTGGTAAATTTCAGGCGCGAGAGATCGTTCCTGGGCAGAAAGCCTGTGATTCCTGGAACTCATGGCAAGACCGTCGATCTCTCGAACTGTCGGGACAGGGACAATCACCAGATCCATGAAGAAAGCTTTCACCATTCCTTGAATCAACTGAAGCTGCTGACCGTCTTTCTCGCCAAAGTAGGCTTTCGTTGGTCGGACGATTTGAAAGAGCTTCATGACAACAGTCAAAACACCGTCGAAATGTCCGGGACGATGAGCCCCGCAAAGAAGGCGACTGAATTCAGTTTCACTCAGGCGATAAGTGTAGTCGTCCGGATACAGATCATTCTTGGTCGGAGCAAAGACCGCATCGACTCCGGCCTTTTCCGCCAGAGCAAGGTCCTCATCCCAGGTGATCGGATATTTTTCGAAGTCCTTGGGGTCGTTGAATTGAGTCGGGTTGACGAACAGGCTCAGCACCGTGCGGTCGTTTTCTTTGACTGAAACGTCCAGCAAGGCCCGATGCCCCTCATGCAGAGCTCCCATCGTGGGGACAAAGCCAAGGCTTCCACTTTGCGTGGCTCTCCAGGTTTTGAATTCTTCGACCGTTCGAAGGACCTTGATCATGAGTAGCTTTCCTTTTCATTCGGAAAATCGCCTGAAACGACGCTTTGGTGATAATCCGTAAAGGCGGACTTCAAAGTCTCAAACGCATTCATGTAGGTGCGAAGAAACTTTGGTTTGAAGCCGGGGTTCATTCCCAGCATATCCTGCAGAACCAGGACTTGGCCGTCGACTTGGGAGCCGGCACCGATTCCGATCACCGGAATGGACAGGGATTTCGCAATGGAAGCAGCGACGCTGGAAGGAACGCATTCCAATACCAAACTGAAACAACCGGCCTCTTGCAGTTGCTGAGCGTGCTCTTTCAGCAGACTGGCGGCCCGGTCTTCGCGGCCTTGGACTTTGAATCCGCCAAGCTGGTGAATGGATTGCGGAGTCAGTCCCAAGTGTCCCATGATCGGAATTCCGGATTGGACGAGATGATGGACGAGTTCCAGATTGCCAACTGCACCTTCCAACTTCAGAGCTTGGGCACCGGCTTTCATCAGTCGTCCTGCCGCTTCGACATTGGAGGCAAGGTCTTTGCGATAAGAAAGAAAGGGCAGATCAGCGATGACGAGTTTGCGGGGAGCCCCACGAACGACGGCCTCCGTGTGAAAAGCCATCGTGTCTATGTCGATGTTGAGCGTGGTGGAATGACCGTGCATCACCATGGCTGCGGAGTCGCCGACGAGAATGGCATCCACCGGAGAGTCGTCGATGATTCGAGCGAAGCTGTAGTCGTAACAAGTCAGCATCGTGATCTTTTCGTTCTTTTGTTTCTTGGCTTGAAAATCAAGAATGTTCATCTGTGGCCTCTCGAAAAGCGCGGTAGACTTTTTCCCAAGGATCCAGGGAAAGAGCCGCTAGGTTTTTCTGAATGGTGGATTCATCTTTCCGAACCAGCGGACCGGTCAAAGCCCGTGGACCCATCTTCAGATAATTTTCAGAAACACGTTGAATATAAAGGCGGGTGCTTTCTTCCGGCAGCCCCATGGCCTTCAGGTCCGTTTCCATTTTGTTCCACAAAAGAACGGGAAAGTTTCCGCCCAGCACGCAAAGAGCGTGATACAGAGGC
>JAHBUU010000177.1 GCA_019637895.1 Pseudobdellovibrionaceae bacterium
TCACTTGCATTCGCAAGTTCGCGCCAATCCAAAACTCGCATCCAGATTGGCTTCGCCGATCCCCATTCTCAAGCCTGGAACCCCTGCCCATTTGACCGGATTGACGATGATGTTCTTGGAGGGTTCACGCTCTTTTTTAGGCGTGGCGGGACAGAGTTCTTTGTTTTGTTGTTGTTCCGAATTTCAATGGGTTCGTTGAGAGGACTCTGAGATGGATTTGTTGGCCTGGTTTGAGGGAGTTGGCTGAGAGGTTTTGGACTCTGAGCAGGTCTCCTTCGAATGAGCAGATGAGTTCGGTTGAGGAGAGGCATTCGATGATTTCGGCTTGCAGGTGATCGCCGACTTTGAGGGTTGGGATCACCGTTTTCATCAGCGTGGGGACTCGATTTTTGGGAAAGCGACGGGGCGAATCTCGACGGATTTTCCCGAGGTTGTCTGGGCGCGAACGGTTTGGGGTTGTGCTTTCGGTGCTGCGGTTTGGGTTCCGCCGCTCAGGTCGAACTCCATGAAACCTTGTCCCGATGGCGTGACCGGCTTTGCTGCCTGAGCTGGAGCGACCGGAGCCGCTTGCACGGGTGCGGTCTGAACGGATGGGGCCGCCGTTGCCGGTTGAGCTGGGATCGCTGGAGTGGTGAAAGCGGCTTCGAAGTTTTCTCGCGGCAAGGAGAATTTTAATTCGGAGGCTCTGGCCACCGAGGTTGGTCCCTGAGCTGCCTCCTCGCGGGCCCATTCTGGCAGATCCTCTTCCGAGAACTGCAGGCGCTCACGATTCACTTTTGCGATGAACTCGATCTCGGCTCGGGACAGCTCCACTTCTTTGACGATGTCGTCAATCGAAGCGCCCCGATGCGCCAGGCGAGCGGCCTTCACGTACTTGATCGTATTTTGTCTTTCGACGATTTCAGTGTGCGGAATCCGGTCCTGGAAAATCTTTGCGACTTCGAGACTTTTTTGTGCGCTCTGGTCGATCAATGAAATTTGTCGATCGGCGGCGACGATTTTTTCCTGAATCTCGCGACATTTCGTTTCCAGCAAAGCCGTCAACTGCGACACCTGATGTTCCGTGCGGTCGGAAAGGTCTTCAAGAACGGCAATCTTGCTTTGCAGAAGCTGCAGCCCTTTTGAAAGGCGCGGATCGTCCTTGGCGGGTCTGTGCAAACGAACCCACAAAACACCGAAGGCGGCGAATAAAGTGATATTCACCAAGACCTGAACGAGGACCCAAAAACTCATATGCCATCCTTGGAAAAGAGTCGCCTTCCTTCATTGTAAGATCCCCGGCCCTCTGCCTCAAGAGAGCGGACCTCCACAAATCGATCCCCGAGAGAAACTGGACCAAGGACAAGGAGACTTTCCCCTGTCGAACTCCGATAAAGAAGCATGGCGCGAATCAAACCCCATATGCTCATGATCGGCATCGCCGTCCTCTTTGTGAGCCCATGGAATTTTTCCCAGGCTTCACGGGGTGATCTCTGTGACAAAACGCCTTTGAAAAAGGAAACCACTTTTGCCAGGGACCTGCTTGCCGCCACGGAAATCGGAACGGCTTACAGCTACGGCACCGGCTACAAAGAAGCCGCGATCTACGGCAAAGATGACCGGGTCGAAGTCGATCGCCGTGCCTATCCCTTCAGAACCGTCGGACGACTGCTGACCGAATGGGAAATCCTGGATGACAACGGAAACGTCGTCGATGTCACACAATTCAGTTGCACCGCCACCCTGGTCAGCGACTGCCATCTGCTGTCCGCTCGCCACTGCGTCGTCGATCAAAAAGATTCATCATCTAAAGGCGCTCCTCGCAAACGACTGAGAGCCGTTCAATTCATTGATGCTCTCGGCAGAGGTCATTCAATCGCAACGACGAAAACTGGGGCAACCACGAAGCCTTCGGACGATTATGCGTTTCTCAAACTGTCCAGCTCGCCCGGCAAAGAGCTGGGTTTTGTTCCGTTCGCCAGACGCAGCTCCGAAGCCTTTCCTGTCGGAACCAAGTTCATCGCAGCCGGATTCAACAGTGATTTGAAAAACGGAGATTTTTTAACGGCCGACATGGGAGCCGAAAAAGTCGCACCATCGACGGATCCGAAGATTCTTGCTTTGAAGGCCGACACCTTCACCGGCGCCTCGGGCGGACCTATTTTTGCCATGTCCGAAAAGAATGTCCCCTATATCGCTGGCGTTCATTCGATGGCGATCATGAAGCGGGACCCGGCCACGGGCCAGATCGTTCAGTCCATCAAGTCGGACGACGAAAAGCAAAAGCTCTCGGTTTCGGTCGCCTCCGAGTCGTTCGCTCCAGGATTAAAGAAGTTCATCCAGGGCAGTTCCTGCCGCTGATTCTTATTTGAATTTTGCGATCATCGTCTTCATCCGCTCGATGGCCGCAGCGAAAGACTCTTCCGAACAGGCAAAGCTCAAGCGCATAAAACCGGGGCTTCCGCACTCGGCCCCAGGCACCGTCGCAACGAAGTACTCGTTCAACAAGATGTCGCAGAAAACGGAATCGGAATCCACCTTGCGGCTTTCATGGGTTCGCCCCAAAAGCCCACGCAGATTCACCCAGAAATAGAAAGCGCCCTGAGGTTCCATCACCTCAAAGCCCTTCACCGCGCGCAGGACAGCCATTCCCGCATTTTTCCGGCGCACCAGGGTCTTCACCGTCTCGGCCACTTCCGGTTCGCCATGACGAATTGCTGCGAGGCTGGCTCGCTGTGCGATCGAGCTCGGGGCTCCGGTCGCCTGGCTCTGATAATCACCCATGGCTTTGATCAATTTCGTCGGACCCGCCGCCCAACCCATGCGCCAGCCCGTCATCGCGAAGGACTTTGAAGCTCCATTCACCGCGACCAATCGGTCTTTCAGTTCGGGTGCAACCTGCAGCAGATGCGGAGCCAGCTTGGTTTCATCGAACACCAGCGTATTGTAGATATCATCCGACAAAATCACGAGCTGAGGATGGCGGCGGAAAACTTCGGCCAAAGCCGTCAGCTCTTCGCGAGTGTACATCATGCCGGTGGGGTTGCTCGGAGAGCAGAACAGAAAACCTTTGGTTTTCGGTCCGATGGCTTTCTCGAGCTGGGCCGCTGTGATTTTATAACCCTCTTGTGGTCCACATTCGACGATCTTGGGAACACCAC
Source organism: Pseudobdellovibrionaceae bacterium (assembly GCA_019637895.1). Taxonomy (GTDB): domain Bacteria; phylum Bdellovibrionota; class Bdellovibrionia; order Bdellovibrionales; family Bdellovibrionaceae; genus JAHBUV01. The sequence goes on from JAHBUU010000177.1 coordinate 3,141, forward strand.
CCGCCAGTTCGATCATGGTCGGGTAACTGACCCAGTAAGGCGTGTGCAGAATGATCTCGTCGCCCGGATCGCAGATCATCTGCAAGGCCGAGAAGATCACGAACTTCGCACCCGGTCCCACCATGATCTCGTTCGGTCCGTACTCGGTCCCGATATCGTTTTTGATTTTTCCCGCAATGGCTTTGCGGAGTTCGATGGTGCCAGAGGCCGCCGTGTACTTGGTGTCCCCTTCGCGAATCGCCGCGATCCCCGCCTCGGCCGCCACCTGCAGCGTTGCCCAATCGGGTTCACCCACGGTCAGAGAGATGACGTCATGCCCTTTCGACTGCAGCTCTTTGGCCTTGGCCACCAGAGCAAGTGTCGGAGAAGCTTTCAAACTTTGAGCGCGTTTTGAGAGCATTCGTCGTCCTTTCGGGCTTAGTTTTTGGGAATGGAGGCGAGTTTCTGTTTCAAAGGTTCGATCACGTTGTCAGGAACGAGTCCCTGCAAAGCGCCGCCGTTGAGGGCGACCTCTTTCACGCCACGAGAGCTGATGTAGTAAAACTCGGGCCGGGCAAAGACCAGCATCGTTTCGATATCGGGTGCCAACTTTTGGTTCACACTCGACATGGTCATTTCGTATTCGAAATCCACCACAGCACGAAGTCCACGCACGATCACATGGGCGTTGTTTTTCCGCATGTAATCGACCGTGAGACCACCAAAGATATCCACCCGCATATTCGGAATGTGCGAGAGGGTCTTTTCGATCAGAGTTTTTCGCTCTTCGGCGGGAAACAGCGAGCTTTTCTGTGAGGACTGGGCGACAAGAACGATCACCTCATCGAAGACCCGCGAAATACGGGTGATGATGTCCACGTGACCCACGGTGATCGGATCGAAACTGCCTGGATAAACGGCCACTCTGCGCATGGCTCTTTATGGTCCGTTTTTCACTCGAAAGAAAGGCTTTTTTTCAACTCGATGCTCGCTCGAAAAACGATCGGAAGGCCCGTCGCACGGCAGCCACCTTGGCCGCAGGTGAGGCCCACCAAATCCGGCGGGGAAACCCTGAAAATCAGGCTCTTCGACAAAAGGTCCTCGCTGAGCACTTCTTGACCCGAAATTTCTTGCAGAAATGGCGCTTTTTCGCGATCGAAGGACTCGGACACCCACAGATTGAAATAGACTCTTAACAAATCCCGTTCGCCTTCGATCCAGCCCGCAAAGTCACGAGGTCTCAACCATTCCGCTTTTCCGGTGACATTGACTTCGAGCGGCTGACCGTCCAACGAAGATTTGCAGCTCAGCTCGAGGTTCTTTTCGGTGCTTCGTAGATGAGGCATATTCCTGACATCATAAAGCCGGAGCTCCAGAGTTTTCTCGCAAACCACATCATTTTCGATGAAGGCCCGCTGATCCACCCAGCGGATCCAACTGCGTCGGATCTGAATCTTTGCTTCGTAAGTTCCGGCCACGGGCGCTTGCGGCATAGCGAACGCGCTTCCCAAAGTCAGAAAAGCCAATAGGAAAGAGATCATGCTTCCTTCTTTCTATAAAACGACAGAATCTTGTCTCCGAATTCTCGGCGGTCCGAACGAATCAAGGTCGTGTATTCATCGTCGATTCTTTCACGACGGGCGGATTCGATCATCAGGGTCGTCCCTGCTCCGAAGGCCGCGCTCAGATCCGCCGCCAACATCACATCATGGGCCATCGCCTCGGTAAAAGGCGGATCCGCGAAGATAAAATCAAAAGGTTCGCCCTCGTAGCCCTTCAGAAATTTCAGAACATCCTGGGAACGAACTTCGTATTCGCTTTTTTCCGCTTTGAGTTTTTCCAGATTCGCTTTGGTGATCTGGATGGACTTCGGGTTCTTTTCAACGAAAACCACGTGACCGGCACCACGGCTCAAGGCTTCGAGCCCCAAATTTCCGGTTCCGCAAAAAAGATCCGCGATCTGCGCGTCTTCGATTTCAAACTGAATGACGTTGAACAGGCACTCTTTCACCCGATCCGTGGTTGGACGGATATGATCCGCTTTGAAAGCGACGAGCGGATGGCCTTTCCATCGTCCGGCGATGATTCTCACTTGAGCAGCTCCTCGGCACGTTGAACGACCTCGAAGATATCATCAAAGGGTTTCAAAAGAAACAGATCGGCCAAGCCCTTGGCCGCCTTTTCCACATCTTCGTCCCCAGCATAAGCCGACATCATCAAGACTTTCGCGCGCCGGCCCTCACCGATTTCCTTGAGAACCTGAG
>JAHBUU010000178.1 GCA_019637895.1 Pseudobdellovibrionaceae bacterium
CCCTCAAAGGCCGAGGCTCCCATCAACAAAAAGAACCATTCCACCAACGGATGGGCCTCGTAACTGCGATGGGACATCAGGCGATGATAACCAGCGGTGATCCCAAGATTTGCACCGATGGCGTAAATGAATCCAAAGATCCAAATGGCCGGATTGCCAAGAAGCCCCGCATGGGCAAGCCAGATCATTCCGACAATGGCGGCGAGCGGATTCAGGATCATAAAGGACGACACCGTCCACTCTAAACGTCGAACAGCCTTGTTCATCAGGAACCTCCTCGGAGCCTCGCTCCGAAAAACAGCCCCAGAATGCCCGCTTTCCCCTGAAAGCACGAGTGAAAAAAGACTTCTCACGAACGGGGTCCCGATACGACGCATCTGCTTCTCGTGACAGTCGGAACCACTCGCATTAAAACGCTCCGATGGAACCCTTCAAGAACCTGTACTCTTTTGAAAACTCCAAGAAGATCTCAAAGGCTTTGAAGCGGGCTTGGCCCGATTTTCCCTCGGCCTTCTTCCTGAAGGATCTTGAAAATCAACTGAGTCCTCTCGAACTCAAAGGCCGAATGAATCTGCTCTCCGAACGCCTGAGTCAGGTTCTTCCACAGGATTTCCCGACCAAAGTCGACATTCTGATCCGGGCTCTCGCCGAGTCCGATGAGGACCGAATCGGACTCAGTGGATTTCTTGTGTGGCCACTCAGTTCGCTGGTCGCCCGAGAAGGACTCGAGCATTTCGAACTGTCGATGAATGCGCTGAAGGAAATGACCAAACGGTTCACGGCAGAATTCGATATTCGCCCTTTTCTTGAAACACACGAGCGCGCCAGTCTTCGCCTTCTGAAATCGTGGGCGAAGGATCCGGATCCCCATGTTCGGCGGTTGGTTTCCGAGGGAACGCGCCCTCTTCTTCCTTGGGGATCAAGGCTTTCTCTGTTTCAACAAGATCCCGACAAGACCGCCTCCCTGCTCGAAGTTCTGAAAAAAGACGAGAGTGAATACGTTCGCAAATCCGTGGCGAATCATCTCAACGATCACTCCAAAACTCATCCAGAGTGGGTGCTCGAGCGTTTGCAGACTTGGCAGGAAAAAGATCCCGATCACACGGGCCTTCAGTGGATCATCCGACATGCTTCCCGCACTTTGGTGAAGACGGGACACCCTCAGGCCTTGAAACTGCATGGCTTTTCAAGCGGCGCAAAGCTGAAGGTCGGCCCCGTCCATCTCTCTCCGAAAAACCTGCGAGTCGGCGAGGCCCTCAATTTTACAGTGCAGATTTCAAATCCGACGAATCAGAAAGTTTCCGTCTTGGTGGACTATGTCATCCATCACCGCAAAGCGAACGGCCAGCTCACCCCGAAGGTCTTTAAGGGCCGCAAGAAAGTCTTGGCCCCCAAGGAATCCTGGGTTTTCGAAGGCACTCACAAGGTACGAAAGGTCACGACCCGGACCTATTTCGCGGGCGAGCACCTGTTCTCGCTCCAAATCAACGGACGGCCCGGGCAGCCGCAGGCCTTCCGTCTAAAGCTATAGGCAAGGAAGCGTCGCCATGCGGCGATTTCTCGACTCAGCGTACCCAATCCCCCTCTCATCGGTTATAACGAGATCAGATTGCAACGACCTAAGACGCCCCAACCCATGCTTCATGAAGACTGGATCGACCCTTCCGCGAGGAGGATCGTTCACATCCTGCAAACCGCAGGATACGAATCTTTTTTGGTCGGAGGCTGCGTTCGCGATCTCTTGGCCGGTATTCATCCGAAAGATTTCGACATCGCCACCAATGCGCTTCCCAACGAGGTCAAACGCAAGGTCCCCGGAAGCTATGTCATTGGGAAACGATTCCGTCTCGTGCTCGTCAAGCGCGGTGAGCAGCAGTTCGAGGTCGCGACTTTCCGTCGGAACATCACCGCCGAAGAGTCCGCCAACGAGGACAATCCTGTCGTCGGAGATAACTACTTCGGAACGGTCGAAGAGGACGCCCTTCGCCGGGACTTCACCATCAATGCCCTCTTTTATGACCCGATCAATAACAGCCTCATCGATTACGTCGAAGGCAAGAAAGACATTTCCTGCCGAACCATTCGGATGATCGGAGACCCGAAAGAGCGCTTCATTGAGGATCCGATCCGGATTCTCCGCGCGCTCCGGCTGTCCCATAAATTGAACTTCAGCCTCGAGCCAAGCCTTCGCCGGGCCATGACCGAGACCGCAGCAGAACTTTTGAAATCCGCCCTCCCAAGACGCCGCGAAGAGTACCTCAAGATCCTGCGACTCAAAGAGCCTGGTCGCGCATGGGCAGAACTTTTTGACCTGGGAATCCTGCATCAGACTGTTCCCGCCTTGGACGAACTGTATTCAAATCCCGACGAATCCCTTTTGTTCGAAAATCTTTTGCTGGAAATCCCACGAATCGGAATCGATCTGGGCTCGCCTCTGGAGCTGTTCGCCGGATTCCTGTATGCCTTCATGAAGGCTCGTGATCCCGAAGCTGCCAACGAACCATCGACGATCGAAAGCAGCCCGCGCTGGAACGCCTTTATGAAAGACGAACTGGGGATGTTCAAAGTCGAGATGGCCGTCTTTGTGAAATGCCTCGAATTGATTCCAGCACTTTCTCGAATTTCCTCTTACGAGAAAAAGGGCCAACGCCGAAAACTGGGTTTCTTGCGAAACGACAGCCTGCCCTTGGCACTGAAACTAAGTCAGATGGACGGAGCCATCGGCCCTCAAGAGTTCATGTTCTGGATCAACGAGATTCGGAAAAACTCCGAGGAAATGTGGAACACTCGCCCTGAACCGGATTTAGACTAAAAACTATTGAGATGGACGGGCCAAGAATCGGCCAAAGCCATCATCACCAGACTGCGGTTTGAACGAGCAATCCTTGAGATCATAAGGAATACTGACTCGCAGAACCGTCTCTTTGACTCCAATCCACAAATCCACGCTGTATCTTTCGCGGATCATGGACAGATTCTGTTCTGTGGTCCGAGAGGTAAAGAAGGCCACCGAGTTCAACTGCAGGCCTGTCGACTCCTCGGGCTTAATGTGATTGCCCTGAAAACAACGGAAAAGCCCTTCGGCTCCGGACACACAGTTGGACCGGCTCCACTCAAAAACAAGTTTGCGATCCAGCTGGCGAAGCAAAGAGATATTGGATTCCAAAGCGACATAGTCGTCAGGAGCCAAGGAGTCGACCTTGAGCGGAATTCGCCCGGAACCGTAATGGAAAACCAAGGTCATGCGAACGCGATCTTCCAAAGTTTCAGCAAAAGTCGAAGCCGTTGGCCAAGGAGTCTCGCAGCTGAGGGACACCGATGCAGGCACAACCGTGGCCGACGCCACAGAAGTCATGAATATCACTGAAGATATTAGCCCAAACAGAGTTCTCATTCCCCTCGCCCTTAGACCAAGGAGGTCGCTGCCTCCACGATCGAGGACGCATCCAACCGATGTTTACGATACAAGTCAATGGCATTGTAGGCACTCTGCCCAAACTGCCCCAGCACGCCCAGACTTCGCAAACGAAGTGAAACTCCGGACAGAATGAGATGGTGCGCCAACGACGCTCCGTAGCCATGAAGAAGCTGATGATCTTCGACAGTCACCAGACGGCCATCGGTTTTCTTGAGAACCTCATTCCAGAATTTTTTATCGAACTGATTCAAAACAGCGGGATTCACGACGATCGCGCCGATGCCTTTTTTTCCCAAGGTTTCGGCGGCTTCCATGGCCTGCGGGATCAATGATCCAGCGGCCACCAAGCAAACGGATGTTCCGTGGGCCGCAGAGGTGTCCTTCACGATCTGCGAGTGACCCAGTTCGTAGCGCGCTCCTTCGGCAAAGGCTTTCGGGAAGTTTTCACGTCCCAAGAAAAAGACCACGCTGTTCGGAGTTCTTCCGGCCAAGCGTTCTTTCGCAAAATGAGTGACCGCCTGATAAACCAAGGCATCCGCCTCTTCGCTGCAGGTCAGAGCATAACAGTCGACATGCGGAATCGATCCCACCATGGCCAGATAACTCAGTGCTTGGTGAGAGGCTCCGTCCGCCGCATCCTGAAAACCCGTATGAGACAAAACGGCGATCACTGGCGCCTCGCTGAGCGAAGACATCGTCAAAGGCAAGGCTCCTTTGGTGACACCAAACTGCGCGAAGGTATCGACGACCGGAATGAAACCGGCTTTCGACAAACCCGCCGCCGCCGAGATCATATTGCTTTCTGCAACACCGACATCCAGCGATTCAGAGGCGAATTCTTTGCGGAAATCCGCAACGCCCGTGGAACCCGGCAAATCAGAAGTGACAGAAACGACAGGCAGGCCTTCTTTGCGCGCACGGATCAATGCGGACGCAACGCCCTTTTGGATTTTTTCGCCAGAGTCTTTTTTCGCCGACGCCTTGATTTCGGTTTCCCAATTTTTGAGGTCAGTGATCCAGGATTCGAACTGGGCCGGGTAATTGTCGCCCGAGTAAATCTCTTTCAAAAATTCAGACAGTTCCGTGGGCGATTTCAGAGGAAATCCGTGGCCTCCCGAAGAGGATTCGGCGGTTTTTTTCGTTCCGATTCCCTTGATCGTTTTTGCATGGATGACGATCGGGGTTTTCGGATTCTTTTTCGCCATTTCGACGGCATCATGGATGGTGTCGAAACATTTTTGCAGATCGTGACCATTTTCCAGCACGATCCGCTTCCAACCCAAAGTCTCCAAAGAGCGGAAGGTCGGTTCCATCGCAAAACTGTCTTTGTCGATCCGACCAGTGAGCTTGGTGTTGTTATCAGAGACGATCAGCACGAATGGAGCCATCCGGCCCGCCGCCGCCAATCCCGGAATTGCGGCAAAGGCCTCTTTGGCCTCGCCTTCCATACTGCCGCCGTCGGAAAGAACGGTAACGGTGACGCGATTCTTTCCGGCCAGAGCATCGCCCATTGCCAATCCCTGAGACTGAGGAAACGCCGATCCCAAAGGACCGTTCGAAATCATCACGCCTTCGGGGAACAAGTGGGCCTCACCGTGACCGGTCAGGTGGGATTCCATGGAGCGGAATTTTTTCAGGTCCTCGAGCTTGAGACCCGCCATCTCGTAGTTTGCTTTGAGAGCATAGAGACCGTTCTCGCAGTGACCGGCGTCATTCACGAAATTGAACAGCTCATGCCAGGGAACCGAGGTTTTTCGCGCTTCTTCAAACATATAGCCATGAAGCGCCGACATCAGTTCCGCAAGGGCCGCAGGGCCGCCGTAGTGCGAAGCCGCTCCGCCCAAGACAGCGTACATATCCATCAGCGAGATCAAAGCCCGCGTGGCGCGCGGATCGGCCACCGGGATCTCACCGCCGTTTTTCAGGCGAACGGAAGTTTTCAGTTGAGGTTCCCTTGACGGGT
>JAHBUU010000179.1 GCA_019637895.1 Pseudobdellovibrionaceae bacterium
ATAGCCAAGGTCATAGGCGGCCAGGTTAAAGGGAGAGTTTTCGTTCAGAATTTCATCAGGGCCTGAGCCCGCGCCGATGGCGGTGACGGACGAGAGATGAACGAGTCGTCGGATTTTGGCTTTGCGACAGGCTTCGACGACGTTTCTCGTGCCCTCAACATTGACCTTTTCCATCAGGGATCTTTGCGACTTTTTGTAGGCGACCACTCCGGCAAGATGGAAAACCGTGTCGGCTCCTTCAAAGGCTTTGGCTAAGGAAGCAGGATCGGTGACATCGCCATGGACGAAGCGAACATCGATGCCTTCGAGATCCGACAGATCCGAGCGAGGGCGAACCAACGCGTAAACTTCGTGCTTTTCTGCGACGAGCGCCTTGGTCACCCAGCTTCCCAGAAAGCCATTGGCTCCGGTGACGACGATTTTCATGCGGGATTCCTTTGACGATAGGACAGTGACCAAAAGATCAGCCGGGCCAGCAAGGATCCGATGATGAATCCCAGCAGTCCTCCGGCGATCACGTCGGATGGAAAATGGACACCATTATACACCCGACTATAGGCGACCAAGACGGCGATTCCAAAGAGCAGGGGCCGAAGGAACGGAATAAAAAAAGACAAATAAGCGGCCAGAGCGAAAGTATTGATCGAGTGGTTCGAGGGGAAGCTGTAGCCACCAGCCGGAGACTTTTGATGGACCACCAGGTTCGGAGTATTGAAGGGACGAGGCCGCTCGAAACCGTTCTTCAGGACCTGACTCCCGAAACCATCCGAGAGACCCAAACATAAGAGAGCCCCGATGAAAACGATGATGGCTTTCGAAGCATAGGATCTCCACAAAACAACGAGGACGAGCAGCGGGAAAATCCACTTAAACGCGGTCGTCTTGTGAAGGTCCGTGATCGCAGGGAAAAAGGCGTCGAGCACGGGATGGGTCAAAGTCGAGTTGACCCAATGAAAGATCTGATAGTCCAGAGAGAAAAGCCATTCCACTGAGACACGATAAAAGAGGGCCGTCTGAAAGTCCAGACCGGGTCATGGACAGTGGCCTGAAGAGGAGGGTGTGGCACAATGAATCACATGGATAAAGCATCGTGGCTTGGCTTAGTCGTTGGTTTTGGGGCGATTCTTCTTGGAAACGTCATCGAGGGTGGGCACATGAGCTCGCTCATGCAGTTCACCGCTGCCCTGATCGTCTTGGGGGGAACCATCGGTGCTGTGATGGTTTCAAGCCCCGAAAAAGATTTGAAAAAAGGAATCCAGCTTTTCAAGAGTGCCTTTCGATCCGAAGACAAAAGCGCCCTTCATCGTTCGATGACCGAGATCGTCGATTGCGCTCGATTGGTGCGCAAGGAAAACCTGCTTTCCCTTGAAAAAGCGAGACTGTCGGATCCTTTTGTCGGCCGGGTGGTTCGAAATGCCATGGATGGAATTGACCCGCAGATGATCCGTGAAATCGGAGAAGCTGAGATCGATCGCGAAGAGGAAGAGCTCTTGGCCGCCGTCAAAATTTGGAACGATGCCGGCGGATTCGCGCCGACGATCGGGATCATCGGCGCGGTTCTTGGCCTGATTCATGTGATGGGAAATCTTTCGGATACGAGTAAGCTGGGAGCCGGGATCGCGGTGGCCTTTGTGGCCACGGTCTACGGGGTCGGTTTTTCCAACCTCCTGTTTTTGCCGATCGCGAACAAACTGAAAAAGAAGGTTCTCCAGCAAGCACGGGAGCGGCGGATCCTTCTTGAAGGAGCCCTGCTGGTCGGTTCTGACCTGAATCCTTTGATCATCGAACGAAAACTGAAGGCCTCGCTGGAGCAAAGTAGCCCTGCATGAGCGCGAAAAAAAAGAAGCATGAAGAGCATGAAAATCACGAGCGCTGGCTCGTTTCCTATGCGGACTTCATCACGCTTCTTTTTGCCTTCTTTGTTGTGATGTATGCGACCTCCACGAAAAACGAAGAAAAAGAAAAGACGTTCGAAGAATCCATTCGGGCGGAGATGAAACTGACCGTCGTGGGTCAGGGTGGCCGTGGGCAGAGCGCCGGTGATTCGATTTTCGGTGATATCTTGAATCCCTTTGACCAGTTCCCCAAAAGGGGAGGGCCTGCCGAGGTGAAAGATTATCTCGAGCGCCAGATCCGTCGACGGATGAACGACGAAGAAAGAAAAAAGTACGGAATCGAGGTTCGATACGATGCCTCGGGGGCGCGGATCTCTTTTGCCGCAGAATCTTTTTTTCCATCGGGATCGCCGAAGCTGAAAAAATCCGCAGTCGATGCCTTGAATATGGTCGGGGATATCCTGGCAAAGTCAGATATGCGGGTCATGGTCGAAGGGCATACCGATGATACACCGGTGAAAACAGCCGAGATTGCCAGCAACTGGGAACTTGCAAGCCTCAGGGCTACGAGCGTCGTTCGCTATCTGATCAATCATCAAGCGGTGGATCCAGCAAGGCTTGCCGCCATTTCCTATGCGGATCAGCGTCCCTTGGTTCCGAACACCACTGCCGAAAACAAAGCAAAAAACAGACGGATCGATTTGCTGGTTTCCCAATAAAAAATGCGGACCCCGAATGGGATCCGCATTGCATAAGGAGAGACAAGGGGTCTTGGGGTCTTAGACGCAGTCTTTCAACTTGCGAACGATTTCCATCGCCTTCGTTTTATCGACGGCTTTCACGGTCATGACCGCTTCAACGAGAGCTTCTTCACCAGAGAATTTTCCGGTCTGGAGCAATTCGTCGCGTTTGACTTCGACAGCGGTGTACATGTCACGCTCGGACTTATCCATACGAACGATGGACTCGGAGATGTTCTCGAGTTTCTCGAGGGCTTTCGAGGAATCGGTCATCTCTTCTTTGGACAAGCGCTGGGACGTTGTCTTGGTCCCTTTGTAGATCGAGTTTGCCAAGGTCTTCATCAAGGCGCTGGAAGCGTCGATCAAAGATTGTCCTTCGGCTTGTGCGTCGGTTTCAGAACGCTCTTTCAAAGATTGTCCAACCTTACGAGCACCGATGAGGGCAGCGAGGTTTTCCAAACGTTTTTCAACCAGAGAGTCCGAGCGACCTTCTTTCGAGCTGACGGTCAGTGCCGTTGTTACCGCAGATTTTTCGTCGGCGCGGAGTTCGAACTTATCAAAAGCTTTATCACCGGCGATCTTGGCTGCCTGGCTGGCAAGACCGTTGGCGCTGGTGCGACCTTTTCCGAAGAGGTAGCTCTTCACGACGGTGTCCGTATATTTGGACATTTCCGCCTTGATGTTCGCAACGTTCACACCGCGAGCGGCGGGACCGGCGAAGGCTGTCGTGGCGATCAGGGTGGTCGCGATCATTCCGAGGATCAGTTTGCTTTTCATGTTCGATACTCCTTATGTTCTAACTGTCTAATCTTTGTTCAAGGGGCCCGTTCTGTGTCACACCCGTGACTCAAATCGAATTCCTTGGGTTTAATTTTAACAATGTCCATTATTCCAAAAGGCATGCCGGTCGGTCTTAGCGCGGCCCTCCCATCCGGGTCATGCTACCGCCCAACTGTTGAACTTGCTTTTGGACTTTGCTGTTGAATTCCTTCTGCGTATCGCTGGCGGCCTCAACATTTCTGATCTTGTCCCAGCTGACGGCATTGGCGATGGCGCCGTACATATGGACTTCGTTGGCCAAGGCCATGATGTCCTCAAGGGCGTTGATCGCAACATCGCGGACTTCTTTTGTCGGCAGGGTGACGATTGCACCATCTTGAGACTCGCCGACACCCAGGAGCTTACCGAAAGCTTCCGCCTTCGATGTGATCTTTTGAACTTGCTCTTCGAGGTCCGCATTCTCGAGTTCATTCGAGGTGATGCGATCCTGCCCGTCGATCCGTGCCACTTTGATACGTCGGAGCATCCACAGAAGGGTTTCGAATTCAAATTCGATCTCTTTCTGAAGCTGGAGTGCGTGACCACGAGGAGTCGGCAAAGTGGTTGCGACCGGCTGGCCATAAAGGAGAGGCGCCAATCGATCGTATTCAAAGATCGAAGTTTGCGTCGGCTGAGCGTCTACGGCTCCTGGAGCGTTCGATCCATTTTTCAAGGCCTGCAAAAGAGTCAGGCGAAGAGTCGGCTTATAGTATCTCGCGCCACCCGCCATGACAGGTCGTGGAATCTCTGGAGGCTTGATTGGAGCTGGCTCTTCCTTCGAGTTGAAATATTGAATCGGAAGAGGCTGTTTTTTCTGAATTTGATACTGGTCTTTCAGCAACTCACCCAATACCAACAGATCCAGGCGCAACTGTTGACGGATCGACTGCACGATTCCGTTCGGTGCCGGACCCATGTTGAAACTGGAGTCCTTGGTCGCATGAAGCTGAGTGATCAGGTTTTTCACGATCTCTTCGTAACTGCGGCTGAACTCTTTGTATTTGGCGCGAATCTGTTCTTCGACATTGTTTTCCCACCACTTGATGAATCCCGAAGAATCAGTGGTCCCCAGAATCTCGGGGCGAATGTTGTTCTTGAGGAATCCGACGACGCCCTCTTCGGTCGTTTTGGCGCTTTGGAAAGGGTAGCTGAAGATCATGTCGGCGCTCAGATCGCCGAGTCCTTCACAAACCCAGTTCGTCGGCGTTTGTGAAACGATCCGAGGAGGTGTAAAGCGAGCGGCACCACCGAATGCGACGGTTGTCATCGATTCGCCCTTTGACAGGTCCGGTCCGCAGACCGCTTGAACCGCCATGTAGTCCGTCGGAGTCGGTGACTGGAAGGACCCCGAAACATGGGGGAACTTGGTGTGTTTCAGGGTGCTGGCGGCGTCAGACCAACGCTCGTAGCGTGCGAAGAATCCTTGGCCTGGTTTCATCAGAGGACGAGCGCCCTCGCCGAGTTCGGCCAAGAGTCTTCGGATCTCATTGATCATTTCGATCGTGAAAGAGAAGGGATCGGTGTTCATGCGGTCGGTGGCTTTATTCAGAGCCGCCACACCCTGACCTTGAACGAGCGGATCGTTCGAGGACAGTTTTTGTGCGACGTCTTTCAGAACACGAAGGTCATAGATCGCAAAGTAGTTCGCGACATAGGTTCCGTCATCCAGCTTCTTCTGAATGTCTTGTCCAATGATGGCAGCGGTTTCAGATGCCTGGTTTTCGGTGAAGTGAGGCTTGAGATAGTACATATAGGCTTTGTCGTCAGGAAGCCCGTTGGCTTTGACGCCGAAGAGGGGATCGACCAGCTCAAGGCGCAGCGGTGACGAGAGTTTCCACTTCGAGTTGCGGATTTCGTCCACGAGATCCTTATAAAAGGAATAGGTCGCATCGTATTGCGAGTTCAAAGTGCCAAGCATATCCTGCCAGCCCATGTGGGCTTCGTAGATCTTGGTCAGATTGATCAT
>JAHBUU010000018.1 GCA_019637895.1 Pseudobdellovibrionaceae bacterium
ATTGGCTGTCTCCTTTTGGTTTTTTGTTTCTCAGGCAGAGGATTTTTCTTTTCAGAGTTTTTTTGGGCTTTCTGAAAAACGCGTCACGCTTCCCGGATGTCCCCCGAAGCCATAGCGGCCCTCGGCCGAAAAGAAAATTTGAAGTCCGCGAAATTTTAAAAAAGTAGGCCAAAAAGCTGCGAATGGATCGTTGGGCTGGGTCCTTTCAAATCGGCTTGTGGTGGGTTTGGGGGTGGTGCCTTATGTGCAAGGGGTGTCAGGACGTGCTGTTCATTGGTGTTTCCTGGAGTTTTTCCTGAATTGACTTTTTGTGCGGTTTAATGCACACTGAGATGAGATTGTCTTGTTCGAGGTCTTAACGACTGCGGAATTTGATGATTGGTTTGAATGTCTGCCTCCTCAAACTAGGGTCATTATTCGGGCTCGTTTGGATATGTTGGCCGTGGGGCACCTTGGGGATTGTAAGCGGTTTGATGGGTTGATCGAGTTGAGATGGAAAAATGGAAATCGTCTCTATTCGTTTATGTGGGGAAGAACGGTTGTCGTCGCTCTCTTCGGGGGGAATAAGAATGGCCAAGACAAAGACATCAAAAAGGCGAAAAAAATCCGGGACGAAGTCCTTGAAGGCTTACGTCCCGTTCACAAGTAAAGAACTGAAAGACCACTCGCTGGTCGCAGAAACTCTTCTTGAGTGTATTAAAACAGGTGATCTCGGTGCATTTCGCGATGTCCTCGTTTCACATTTAATGACTGCCAATAAATCCAAACTCGCAAAAAAAGCCGGGATCGGACGCAGAACTCTCTATGATCTTTTGGATCCCAAAAAGGAATTTAACCCCGAACTCTCAACAGTCTCCGCAGTCATTCGCGCCCTCGCCGCATAAAAAACGATCATGTGAGATGTCCAAGAAAAACTCGCGATAAAAGAGCGGGGTCTATCGTCGGAGAATCCTGTCGTCCCTCAAGAAGGTTTGTGACCAATAACGGTCCGTCTCGCCTTCTCCACAGTCTTTTCCACACGCTTTCCGATTTCAGTCCTGACCTTCGGTTTGGGTTCGGAGAGAGGGGCTTTCCCTTGGCGGGGACCTCTGTGGCCACGACGGGAATCCCCACAGTAGAGCCCAGGAGGGGCGTGTCCCCGCCAAGGGAAAGCCCCTCTCTCCGAACCCAAACCGAAGCGTTCAAGCACTGACAATCGAAAACCAAAAAAACGAAGGTTTAAAATGCGAAACGCACCGGGGGAACCGATGCGTTTCTTACAAGTCACTGAAAGAAGAAATCGGTGATTTCTGATCAGCTCCTGTATGTTCTTAATATAACCCAGTTCTAAAAAAGAAACAGTGAAGGTCTCTTGAAGGAGCTGTGAAGGAAGGCTCACAACGTCCCTGTTCAAGAAGCCCTTCCGGCTTAAATTCTATTTGAGGGCCTTTTGGATATCTTTATCCATATCCTCGGGTTTTGTGGTCGGTGCGTAGCGGTCGATGATCTTGCCGTCTTTGCCGATCAGGAATTTCGTAAAGTTCCATTTGATCGCTTCCGTTCCCAACAGACCGGGGGCCGAGGACTTGAGCCATTTGTACAGAGGCTCGGCTTTGTCGCCGTTGACGTCGACCTTGCCCATCACCGGGAAGGTGACGCCGTAGTTGAGTTTGCAGAAGCTTTGAATTTCTTCGTTAGATCCTGGCTCTTGTGAGCCGAATTGATTCGATGGAAAGCCGACGATCATCAGGCCCTGGTCTTTGTATTTTTCATAGAGGGCTTCAAGTCCTTCGTACTGAGGAGTGAAACCGCATTTGCTGGCCACGTTGACAACGATGACCGCTTTCCCTTTGAAGTCGGCCATCGACTGTTCGCCGCCGTCGGATTTTTTGACAGAGAAAGAATAGAAATCTTGAGACGACATGGCCAAGGCCCCCCACAATAAAATTTGAAGAAAAGAATGAATCATGTCGCTCATCCTATTCGATGGGGGCAAGGGGTGTCAGGTCTTGTTTGCGTAAACTGCGAGATCTGCCCTTATTATGGGATCAAGGGATGCAGGGATCGCAGAGCTTCGGTGCGTTGAGCACTCTCCAAAAAGACAGAGACGCTGCAGGGGCCGATGCGGAGCTCTTTGGGGATGATGCCTTTGCCTTTGAGGACTTCGAGGATTTGAGTCGAGAGCTCCGTTCCGACGCCGCCCGAGCAGGTCATCGTCACTGAGCAGAGATCTCCGCCGACCACCCGTGGAGCGCTGGCTTTCGACATGGCTTCTCGGATGGCCTTGAGGGTTTCTTGCGGAGCCGTCACCAAAATTCGGTTGTGGCCGGACTTGCCACTCCAGGACAGAAGCTGCGGTGCTGCGATTTGCAATTGAGTCAGCTCATCACGGAAGGCTTTCAGGGATTCATCCGGAGAGCCTTCGAGCAACTCGATTTCAAGAACGGACTCATGGCTATTCAGCGACAGAGGGCGAAGTGTTTCAAACACGGCGGCTCCTTTTTCAACAAGGGTTCCCGGCGCATCTTCGTCGATGGCGGGACCGATGTACAAATTCACTTGGCGGGCGCGGGCGAGTTCCACCGAGCGATGATGCAGGACCTTGGCGCCCCAGAACGTCATTTCCAAAAGCTCTTCGTAATCCAAAGCACTCAAGGGCCTGGTCTCGGGAATCACGCGTGGATCACCTGTCAGAATTGCTGGCACTTCTTTCAGGATCTCGCAACGTTTGGCCCCGAAAGCAGCGGCCAGTGCGACGGCTGTGACATCGCTGCCACCTCGGCCAAGAGTGGTGATTTCCTTGGTGACCGGAGACACACCTTGAAAGCCCGCCAGGATCACGATTTTGCCAGCCTTCAAGGCGTCCTGAACCCGATGGGCTTTGACGTCGATGATTTTCGCATTGAAGTGATCGTCATCGGTCAAAATCCCAGCCTGACTTCCTGTGAAACTGATGGCGGAAGCCCCCAGATCCTGCAGAGCCATCGACATCAGGGACATGCTGATTCGCTCACCGACGGACAACAGCATATCCAGCTCGCGGCGGGCGGGCCTGCGACTGACCTGGGTGGCAAGCTCGATCAGTGAGTTTGTCGTTGTGCCCATGGCGCTGACGACGACGATCAGCGGCCCCTTTTTCGATTGATCGTAAACTCGTTCCGCCGCCGCACGAACCAAGCGCGGGTCGGCGAGGGTGGCGCCTCCGAATTTTTGGACCACCAGATTTTCGAAAAGGACGTCACTTGTCCCGTTGGTTTTGGACATAACTGGCTACGACCGTTCCCGCACCTCGCGGAAGACGGATCATATGTTTCTCCACTTGGCGGGGAATGTAGCCGAGAACGAGCTCGGCGTTCAAATCTTTCAAAGCTTTTCGCGTCACACCGATATGGTCGGCAAGATCGTTCAGATCCGTGCCGCCAGGGACGCTGATGATTTCGTACTCATAGGAATCCCGACGTTCCAGGTCCCGGAAGCCGTACATATTCGGGGCCTTCGAGATCAGCATCGCAGCCAGGATTTTAGGAACATACTCTTGGGTTTCCGCAGGCAAAGCACCCGCTCGAACCAGTTGCCAGTAGTCCTTGGTTTTGTATTTTTTGATCCGCCCGCGAAGACCGTTTTCACCCATGTTGTAGCTGGCAGCGACCAGGTACCAAGAGCCGAACTCTTTGTGCAGATCCTTGAGATAACGAATCGCGGCCCGGGTGCTTTTCATCAGATCGCGACGCTCATCCAGCCACCAGCTCCGGGTCAAACCATAACGGACGCCGGTTGGTTCGATGAACTGCCAAGGGCCCACTGCCGAGGCGATGCTCGTTGCCTGAAAGGAAAAGCCGCTTTCGATCATGACCATGTAAGCCAGATCCGTCGGCAGTCCCGCCTCTTTGAGTTCTTTTTGAATGAAGGGCATGTAGCGCGTGGAGCGTTCGAGCCATTCACGGAACCAGGTCTGTCCTCGAGTCTGGAAGTAGTTGATCCATTTGCTGACCTTTTTGTTGTAGGTCACCGGCAAATCGAAAACGAGCAGGTCGCTTTCTTTCTTTGGATTCTTCTGCGTGAGCTCCTTCAGTCTGGCGCGGAGTTCTTTTGCATCCGGCGAGGCCGACAACGGCGCCGCCTTCGGAGACGGAGCACCGAGAGCGGGAGTCGCCAGAGAAAGCGCGAGGCCGAGGCCCACGAGACGTTTCAGGAACATGTCATCATCTTCGCGAAAGCAGACCCTTCTGTCGAGACACGCCTCGTGATCCGGACCACGGTTTTTTGACGGCCTCTGCTTAGCTCTTGGCGTTTTTGATCCCGGGACCAAGGTCGGGTCCGGGAATGAAAGGCCGTTCAATTCCTTTTGATGGGGACCTGCGAGGATGGGTTCTGGACCAAGGTCTCGAGAGTCGCGGTGGCATTGGCCTTGCTGTTCCTTCCATGTGGGAGGGGAGTATGTCGTTAAAAGGTGTCTATACGGCGCTCAGCGGAGCCATCGCTCAGACGCAGAAGCTCGATACCATCGCGAATAATATTGCGAACGTGAATACGCCGGGCTTCAAGCGCGATGACGTGACCTTTCAGGAATACCTGACCGCCAATGAAAAAGAGCAGCAGGTGATGAATGTCCCCCGTGTTCCGGCTTCGATCGAGAGCTTTTACGACATGCAAGGCGGGGACAAAAGCTACGTGGACCTGAAGGGGACGTTCACCGATCATTCCCAAGGCAGTCTGCGTCCCACCGGTAACAAATTCGATATCGCCATCGATGGAAAAGGTTTCTTCGAAGTCATGACTCCGCAAGGGGTTCGTCTGACTCGCGCTGGGAATTTCACGATGGATGGAAACGGCCGTCTGGTCACCAAAGAGGGATTCCCCGTGCTCCGAGCCGGTGCCGGTGGTGAAGATCCAGAGAACCGAGTTTTCACCTTTACGGATTCCTCGCAAGTTCAGCTCGGCGACGGTGGCGAGGTTTTCCAGGGTCAAGAGAACCTGGGTCAGTTGTCTGTGGTCGAAGTTGCGGATCCGGATGCGCTGATCAAAGTTGGAAATTCCATGTACGGCTTCAAGCAAAACATGAATGCCGAAGTCACGAATGTGGCCAGACCCAGTCTCAAGCAAGGATTTCTTGAGATGAGCAACGTCAACATCGTGAAGGAAATGACGGACATGATCACCGCCAACCGCGTGTTCGAGAGCACGCAGAAGGCGATCAGCACTTATGATCAGATGGCTGACAAGGTCGTCAACGTCATCGGAAAAACGGGATTCTGATCGTTTTAAGTCACTAACCCTTTCCAGGATGGAGAGGATGGGAGAGCAGAATGCTTAAGAGTTTGAACACGGCCGCGACGGGGATGGCCGCCCAGCAAACGAACATGGACACCATCGCGAACAATATCGCGAACGTGAACACCAACGGCTTCAAGAAGTCCCGAGCGGAATTCGAAGACCTGATGTATCACACCGTCAGAGAGCCGGGCTCGGCGACGGGATTCAATTCCTATTCTCCGAACGGAGTGCAGACCGGACTTGGCGTGAAGACCGCTGCCGTTCAGCGCGACTTTGCCGATGGCAGCATGGTGATGACCAAGCAGCCCTTGGATTTGCAAATCGAAGGTTCGGGCTTCTTCCAGGTTCTAACCCCGGATGGTCAGGTGGCTTACACCCGCGATGGGGCTTTTAAGAAAGATGCTCAAGGCCGTGTGGTCGATAAAAACGGAAACTTCCTGCAGCCTGAAATCACGATTCCTCCGACAGCAGCCGGAATTCAGGTTTCTCCGTCCGGAGAAGTCACAGTCATTCAAGGTCTGAACGATCCGGGAACCGTGGTCGGACAGATCGATGTCGTGACCTTCGTCAATCCGGCGGGTCTTCGTGCCATGGGGAAAAACCTTTTCAACCAGAGCCCTTCCAGCGGCCAGCCGGTGACGGTTCGTCCAGGAACCAACGGCACGGGTTACATTGCCCAGGGGCAGCTTGAGTCCAGTAACGTGAATATCGTGGACGAGATGGTGAATATGATCACCGCTCAGCGCGCCTATGAAACGAACAGCAAAGTGATCCAGGCTTCGGATCAGATGCTTCAGTCCATCAATAACTTGAGATAACAAATTTGATGAAATCGCTTTCGCTTCTTTTCATTTTCTTGTTCTCTGTGTCGGTCCAAGCCCGGCCGGAGATCCGTTTCGAGCGCGAGATCGAGGTCTCGGATCGTGCGACCTACACATGGGACGATCTTGTCGAAGTGAAAAACGCCGACGAAAGCGTTCTTCGCCGACTGCGTACGACGAACTGGACATCCGAAGACAATCTGCGGGCCAGCGTGCGTGATTGGAAGTTGTCGGAGGATCAGGGCAAGCAATCCTTGTTCACGATTCCTTCCCGAATTGTGCTCAAAAAGGTCTCTGGCTATTCGTCGACTGAATTCCGTCGCAAGATCCTGAACCGTCTGCAGAGTCAATGCGGCGAGTGCCGCTTCGAGATTCAATCTGTTCAGGATTCGCGAGTGCGTTTGGGCTCAAATTGGAAAATCGACGAGAGTGCGGTCAAGATCTCGGGCAGTTTGCTGGTTCCGGTTTCCAGTGAAAAGGAAACGGCCTGGATTCCCGTCAAAATGCGAGTCAGTCGCATGGCTGCGGTCCTGAAACGATCAGTCACCCTGGGGCAAACGCTGACTTCTTCGGACGTTGAAATGCTTGAAGTCGACGTCAGTCATGGGCGGGAAACGCCTCTCAAATTAGAAGATCTCAAGGATGTCGCCGCCGCCAGAACGATGAGCGCAGGACAGATTCTGTTTCCTTCCGACATCAAAAAAGAGGAACTCGTGAAGCGCGGTCAAACCGTCAAGCTCTTCTTGGGTGACGCGGATTATGAGGTCAGCGTCAGTGCTGTTGCTGAACAGCCGGGCCGTTTCGGGGATATCGTTCGAATTAAAAATGTCGAGTCAGGAAAAGTGCTCTCCGGCCAAGTCGTTGGCTCCGGGGAAGTGAGGTTGCAGTGAAAAAAACTTGGGGAAACTTACTCTTCGTCGGTCTGACCGCTGGGATGCTCTCGGGCTGCGCGACGTTTCAAGGTTGGCTGGGCGAGACTCCGCAGGACAATCCAAGTCTTCCGGAACCGCAGGCCACGCGCTATTCGGACAGCCCGCAAATGGGTGTCCCGTCGACGCGTCAGTACCAACGGATGACTCGCTCTCGAATGGAAGAAGAGTCCGAGCTGCACAGCCAAGCGGGTTCCATGTGGGTCAATGAAGGGCAGACCTCCTATCTGTTCGTTCAGAACAAAACCCGACGGGAAGGCGACATCCTGAACATCCGTCTCGACGGAGCCGCTCTGAAGCAGGTCGAAACGAAAGTTTCCGTGATCAAAAAACTTTTGCAGCAGCTCGAGGATCAGCAAAAGGCCGATCTGCAGCAGCGCATGGCTTCGACCGAAGGGACGGGGGATCGAGCGCCAGCGGCGGAAACCGCAGCCGCGAAACCGGCCGAGAAAAAAGCCGCCGATGACAAGCAGGATCTGTCCGACATCGAAATCGTCACCACAAGAATCACCGAGAAACTTCAGGACGGAAATTACCGCATCCGTGGGGCTCAGCCTTTCATGATCGGAAAGCGTGAATACAAAGTGATCGTCACTGGGCTCATTCGCCCCGAAGACTACGACGATCAAGGGATCAGTTCGACGAAAATACTCGATCCGCAGTTTGACGTCGTGAGCGTCAGAAAGAAGCAGGGAAATGAAAACAGCAACTCTCTCTGAAATCCGTCGTTCCATCGGGTTCGGCTTCTTGATGCTTTTGATCTTGGCGGCTTGGCTTGCGGCGGTTCCAGCTGAGGCCGCCCGTTTGAAGGACATCTCGAGCATTCGTGGTGTTCGCGAGAACCAGTTGATCGGTTACGGGATCGTGGTCGGTCTCAAGGGCACAGGTGACGGCAAGAACGAATTCACCTCGAAAAGCGTCGGCCGTATGCTCGACAAATTAGGTGTCAAACTCGACACGAAAGACGTTCAAAGCAAGAACGTCGCGGCCGTTATCGTGACCGCGACTCTGCCAGCCTTTGCAAAGGCTGGAAACCCGATCGACGTCACTGTGAGCGCCCTGGGTGATGCTGCGAATCTGGAAGGGGGAACGCTGCTGCAGACTCCTTTGCGCGCGGCCAACGAACAGGTTTTTGCTGTTGCTCAAGGGTCGATTTCTCTCGGTGGTGACGATAAAAGCCGCATTACGACGGTGGGACGGGTTCCGAATGGCGGAATCATCGAAAAAGACATCCAAGCGGACTTTGCCAGTCGCAAGATGTTCCGTCTGACCTTGCACAATCCGGATTTCACGACGGCGGCACGCTCGGTTCTGACGATCAACAAAGAGTTGGGTGGTCAGTATGCTTCGGCAAAAGACGCGGGCACCATCGATATCGTGACTCCCTTCGCCTATGAGAATCGCGGCGTGGAGTTGCTGGCGACCATCGAGAACATCAACATCAATCCGGACACTCGTGCCGTCGTTATCATCAACGAAAGAACCGGCACGGTGGTCATCGGTGAGAGAGTCAAAATCTCTCGTGTTGCGATCTCTCATGGCAATCTCTCGGTCAAAGTCGGGGACCAGAAAAAGTCCGGGGACGGGGAAAAAGTTGCCGTGCTCGACTCGGGCGTCAGCGTGGGAGACCTCGTTCAATCGCTTAATAAGCTCGGAGTCACTCCGAAAGACCTGATGACGATTCTCCAGTCGATCAAAGCAGCAGGCGCTTTGCACGGAGAGCTGGAGATTTTATGAGTTCGCTGTTTCGTAATGAGACAGACCTGAGTAAAATGGAATTGTGCAACATCGTTTCTAGTTTTTTGGTCGCGAGTTCATGGATGGGCTTGCGGCTCGGGGAGGGTGGGGAAGAGATCGGGAACCATGGAGGGTCAACAGCTAAACGTTTCTCGCAGGAAACAGAGGCAAAAGGTCAGCGGGGCAAACCTAGGATGGGAATTCCTCGGCCGACGTTCAAGAGACTCAAGCGTAGGATGCGCGCTGATACTCTAACTCAACTCCCCTTTTTATTTTCTAAAACATGCCGGAGGTTCCATGTCTAACTCCGGCGGGTCATCATTCAGAGCCACGGGACCGCGATATGCGCCGGTCGCTCCGCAATCGGCGGAAACCAAACTTCGCGACGTCTCGAAGGCCTACGAAAAACTTTTCATGCGAGAGATGATGAAGTCCATGCGTTCCAGCGTGAACGAGAGCGGTTTCATCAAGCAGAATCAGATGGAAAAAATCTTTCGCGAAGAACTGGATCAGGAATATCTGCAAGGATGGAGCGATCGGGGTGGCGTTGGTTTCGCGGACGTGATTTACAATAATCTGGTCGAAAAGTACGGAGCCCAGCTTGGTCTCAAGGCGCCCGAGCAAAAGCCGGTGGGTCCTTTGCCCCTCAATGAAAAGTCAAACTACACGGGTTTGCGCAAAGTCCCCGCCGCCTCTGAAAACGACATCGCTTATCGCTTTGATCTGAAGGGGTCCGAGTCCCTGGGGAAACCTCAGGAGCTGGTCGCACCTTGGTCGGGTTCCTTACTGGGGAAACAGGAGCTGGCCGACGGGAGCCAGGTCTTGGAGATTGGCCATGAAAACGGCCTGAAGAGCCGGATTTCTTTTCGTGGGCAGGCCGAGCGTCTCAATCTGGGACACTCTTTCCAAGCTGGTGAAAAGATAGGACTTCTGAGCCCCGAGGCGAAGTCTTTCTTCTGGACCCTGGGCGGGGAACCCAAGACGGACGCGGCTGACGAGGCCTCGACCGTCTCAGAATGATTTTGTGAGAATGTTCCACTGTGATACACTGATAGGCAGGATCAGACCTTTTTCGGTCCATGATCCACGGAGGCTCGGATGAAGATCACGCACAACAAAGTCGGTCAGAACCTGAATCTGGTTGACGGCTTGAAGCAGGATAAACTCGACGGAACGAAAGCCGCGAAGGATGCGCTTTCCACTTCCGGCGGACTTTCCACTCTTGGCGCCGAAGCGACGAACGTTCAACTGTCCGATCGCGCGCAAGAAGCGAAGCGAATCAAAGAACTCGCGACCGCCGCTCCGGATGTGGATATGGCGAAAGTCGAAAAGTTCCGCGCTCTCATCGATGCCGGGAAATACAAAGTGGATGCCCGCGCGATCGCAGATCGCATGGTTGATGAGCACTTGGAGACAACGAACTAATTTCCCTTAAAGGGATACGGGAGCGCGCATGGACGCCGCGCAAGCGCAGATCATTCAGAATCTCGTGACGAACTTGGAGGAGTTGACGACGCTTTATCGTCAGCTTCTCGAAGTCGTGCGCAAAGAGCGTGATCTGTTGATTTCGGCGGACCTGCAGGGCCTTGATGAAAACAACGCCTTGAAGGACACCTTGATCATGAAGGTGCGCTTGGCTGACCAGCTCCGCTTGAAGCGAGCCGAAGAGGCGGCCGCCAGCGTGGGTGCCGATCCCCAGAGCCCGCGTCTGCTCGAGATCGCCCGACGCCTCGGTGGTCCGGATGCAGATCGACTTCGAGTCTTGCACGGAACTTTGGACACCTTGCTTCGTCGGATCGCGGATCTCAACAAAGGAAACGAAGAGTACGCAAACAGCGCCTTGAAAACTTTGAGCGGCGCCATGAATGAAATCAAAGGAACTCTCGCGGGCAAGAAAACCTACGAGAAAAAAGGGAACTATAAACTGGGACCTGAAACCACCGGGAACTTCGTCAGCAAGGAAGCGTGACGAATAACGCTTTCGCTCATAAGGATGAGCGGAAGCACGAGAGGACAGAATGTCGAAAATCTCGTCGATGCTGGACATCGGAAAACGCTCGCTCTCGAACAGCGGCACCGGTTTGCAGGTGGTTGGGCACAACATCGCCAACAAATCCACCGAAGGTTACAGCCGCCAGCGGGTCGAGCTTCAGACCGCGGTGCCGATCACCGAAGGCCGCATCCAGATCGGGATGGGGGCCAGAGCCAGTCAGGTCAGCCGAACGAACAATCCTTGGTTGGAAAAGCAGATCCAGCGTGAGAACACCAACCTCGGTTCCACGGAAGCCCGGGCCGATACGTTGGGTCGGGTCGAGCAGGTTTACAATGAGCAGATCAACAAAGGTCTGAATCAATACGTCACCGATTTTTTCAACGCCTTCCGGGAGCTGTCGAACAATCCCGAGAGTCTGGCTTCCAGAACGATGGTTCGCGAAGCCGCCGTCGCGATGACGAACGACTTCAAACGGGTGAATACGCAACTTCGCGATATTCAGCACGACGTCGATAACCAGCTCAAAACCTCGGTCGAAGAAATCAACCAGATGTCGAAAGAGATCTCCTCGTTGAACGAGAAGATCCAGATCGTTGAAAACCAAGGCGCGCACGCGAACGACGAACGTGACCGTCGAGATTTGCTCCTCAAACAGTTGGGCGAGCGAGTCGATATCACTTGGGCCGAAGGCAAAGAGGGTGCGGTCACGGTGACTGCCGGTCGCACGGCGATCCTCGTTTCGGGTGGCTCCTTCAATGAATTGAAAGCGGCCGAGAGTGCTTCTCGTGACCGTGTTGAAATTTACTTCCGCGCGGGCGAAAACGGCACCCTTCACAATGTCACGAATCAGTTCGTGGGTGGTCGGATCGGTGGGGCCTTGGATGTCCGGGACAAGGTGATCGAAGATCTCGTGTCGTCGGTGGACCAAATGGCCTACAAAATGGCCGAAGAGGTCAACAAGGCCCATATCGAAGGTTTCGATCGTTACGGCCGTCAGGGCGTCTTGTTCTTTGAAATGCCCAAGCAAGTGACAGGGGCTTCTGACGCGATCTCCTTGAACGCGACGATCTTCAATGACGTCGGACGGATTGCCGCCGCCTCGAGACCGAATGCTCCGGGCGACAATATGGTCGCGAACATCGTCTCGGCCCTTCAGTATCAGAAGGT
Organism: Pseudobdellovibrionaceae bacterium; assembly: GCA_019637895.1. GTDB lineage: Bacteria > Bdellovibrionota > Bdellovibrionia > Bdellovibrionales > Bdellovibrionaceae > JAHBUV01. Next base: position 11,901 of record JAHBUU010000018.1, read on the forward strand.
CATGGATGGCGGAGCCTCGACATTCGACGATTTTTACAACAGTCAGGTCGGACAGATCGGAACCATCGCGCAAAGATCGGTGAAAACCTTCGAAGCGCAGAAAAACATTGTTTCTCAGTTGTCGAATATTCGGGAAAGCATCTCTGGCGTTTCCCTGGATGAAGAGACGACGAAGATGATCGAGTTCCAGCGGGCTTACGACGCTTCGGCGAGATTGATTCGCACGGCGGATGAGATGCTCGAAACAGTGATTAACTTGAAACGTCTCTAAGGGGATAAACGAAGATGCGGATCGCGGATAAGATGCAATTCAACCAGGTTCAGGCCAACGTTCAGAAGAACCGTTCTGAAATGGCCGAATTGCAGAATCAGGCGGCGACGCAAAAACGCATCACCAAACCTTCTGACGATCCTCTGGCGGCGGCCCGTGTCCTTGGGCAGCGCACGGAAGAGCGTGGGAACCAGCAGTTCGTTAAAAACATCAATCAGCTGAAATCTTTCCTGGAGTTCACGGATCAGTCTTTGGGTGAACTCAGCGAAATCCTGATGCGGGCGAAAGAGCTGGCGGTCGGCCAGTCTTCGGATGCGGGGGCTTCGGCTCAGACCCGCTTGGTCACGGCGGCCGAGGTCGAACAGATCTACAATCAAGCCGTTCAAATCGGGAACCGCAAGCTTGGCGAACGCTTCATTTTCTCGGGCTTCAAGACGCAGACTCAGCCCTTCGGACAAGACGGGATTTATCACGGCGATGATGGTGATATGAGGATTCAGACTCACAAGGAGTCTTTCGTTCCCATGAACATGCCGGGATCGAGGGTCTTCTTGGGGAAAGGCTTTTCCGGAGACGGCATTGATCGTCCTCGCGAAGCCGCTCCGCGCACGGTTGAGCAGCTTCAGGAAAACCGTGAGCAAGAGGCCGTCATGCGCCAGCAGATGGCGGTAAAGGAAGAAAACGCCTTGATGACGAGGGGGCCCGCCAGCTACGGGCGGGCCGAGCGCATCGGGGATCGGGACCCCGTTGACCAAGATGTGGGGATTAATGTCTTCAGTGTCATCAAGGGTCTTGAAATTTCTATGCGGACCGATGACAAGGCCGGCATCCAAGAAGCTTTGGACACTTTGGATCAGGCCCTCAATCAGGTGATTCTGAGCCGATCCGAGGTCGGTTCCCGCATCATGGCGGTCAATAACACCACCGATACGCTGCAAAAGGCGATCGTGGACAATAAAACGGCAGCTTCTCAGCTTGAGGACGCGGACGTTTTCCAAACCGTGAGCGATATCACGAAGACCGACTCGACCCTCCGGGCGACCTTGGAGACTTCGGGTAAACTGATCGGACCTACCCTTCTTGACTTTCTAAAATAGGCCAGCTACCTACAGTTCCGCTCAAAAACAGCCGATAGGCCCTGCATCAAGATGATTTTTTGAGCCTGGGAACGAAGGAGTACGGTCCAATGCTGGTTCTTACAAGGAAGTTAGGCGAAAGCATCGCTATCGACGATCACATCAAAATTCGCGTCGTGCAGATCAAGGGCAAGCAAGTCCGCCTAGGAATCGAAGCTCCGAAAGACACGAAAATCCACCGTGAAGAAGTTTACCTGGCCATCCAGGATCAGAACCAACAGTCGGTGAATGTCTCCTCCGAGAAGACTCGCTCTGTTTCGAAACTCCTGAAACCCGAATAATCGCCTTTCCAAGGCCCCTTGGGCCTCTCCGGGAATAGCCTTGGGGCGTCATGCCTCGGGGAAACTCTTTGCACCGACCTCGATTTAAGTCCAGATTTAGAAAAGAGATTCACCTCATTTTTGGACTGGGGGGTCTAAAATAAGGTGTGCGTACTCTATTGCCCGGACTTGATCCGACGGGGGGCGAAGTGATTATTGAAACTTCGAGATTCGGCCGTGTGGAATTCCAGCGCGAAGACGTATTGACCTTTTCCGAAGGTCTTTTGGGATTCTCTGACCTCAGAAATTTCGTTCTTTTGGATGATCCAAGCGACGAAATCTTCGCCTGGCTGCAAAGCTGCGAGGTGGGTGCGATTGCATTCCCTGTTCTCGAGCCCGAGCTGTTCGCCGAAAACTACAAGGTGAACCTGACCAAGGGTGATCTTGAATCCCTGAAGCTTCCTTCTGCTGACAAAGCCCGCTTCTTCACGATCGTGACGATCCCTGAGGATCCCACTCAAATGACCGCGAACCTCAAGGCTCCGATCATCTTGAACGTGAACGATCGCATCGGCCGTCAGTGCGTTTTGCAGGATAACCATCTCGCCATTCGCGAGCCGATCTTTGCGAAACTTCAACAGCGTGTGATCTCCAATCCCACCTTGTCCATCAAAGGACAAAGCATCGGGATGGACGTTGCCGTTCGTCTGAAAGCTCCTTCTGAACAAAGTCTCTGATCTCAGAGATCCATGAAGATATCTTTTCTTGGTCCTTCTAAGGTCGTCGTGGACGATCTGGGTGGAGGATCGGATGACCAAGGATGGGTTTTTCCTCTTTCTTGCTTTTGCTTTTTTGACTCCAATCTCTTCGGTGGCGGCGTCCGAGTGGCTGTTGCAGCGTCGGCCTGCCGAGTGTCTGGATACCTTGCCGTTGCTTTCTCCTCCTGAGGATCTTGGGGTGAATGGATGGGAGCTGGCGCGGTTCCCCCATGATATTTCCCTCGAAGAGCTGCGTGCGCATTGTCCCTCGCTGCAGGGAGAGCCGAATCTTAAATTCTTGCCGTTGCGTGTGCGTTCGATGGCGGGTGGCGACCCTTCGCTTTCGCAGCAGTGGGGGCTTGAGGACATTCGGGCCTTGCAGGTTCCTGAGGGACCTGGCGCCTTGGTGGCCGTTCTAGATACGGGCGTCGATGAAACACATCCTGAGCTGCGATCGGCTCTGTGGAAAAATCCTGGCGAAAGCGGTCTTGATTCCAGAGGGCACCCCAAAGAAACCAACGGCATCGATGATGATGGCAACGGTTTCATCGATGATGTGATTGGCTGGGACTTCGTCGACAATGACAATAAACCATCGGACGAATTGAGTTGGGCGAATGAGGGACATGGAACTCATTTGACGGGAATCATCGCGGCCCAGGCGAACAACGGCATTGGGATCCGAGGCGTGTCGCCGGGCTCATCCGTGATGATTCTTCGCTTTATTGACACCAATGGATATGGGACGACCTCTGCGGCCATCCGCGCGGTGCAGTACGCTCTCAAGCAAGGAGCTAAAATTTTAAATATCTCATGGGGTGGTGACGAAGCCGGAGTGACGGCGTCTCGAGCTTTGCGTGATGTCTTTGTCGAGGCCGAGCGAGCAGGCACACTCGTCGTGGTGGCGGCGGGAAATGGCAGTATCGATCTGGATGAGTCTCCTGGCAGTTCGGTTCCGGCGTCTTATCGGTTAGGGAACATGGTGGTCGTTGCGGCCTCAGGGCCTGGTGGACATCGCGCGAATTTTTCCAATTTCGGTTTGAAGTCCGTGGACTTAGCAGCACCTGGAATCGGCATCCTTTCGACGGTGCCCGGTGGCGGCTTTGCGCGTTTTGATGGAAGCTCAGTCGCTGTTCCTCATGTTGTTGGAGCTCTTAGTCGAATGTGGGGAGAATCTCCGTCACTCACAGCTCAGCAATTGAAACGCGCTCTTCTGGAGAGCGTCACGCCCACGCCCATCTTGAGAAATCGAGTGAGCACGTCTGGTCGGATCAATATGGAAAACCTCTGGCGAGACATTTCCAAAATTCGGTAAATCGGTCACTTTCAACTCAGCGAATCTTATTGCAACTCGGAAAAAATCATGAGGGACTCATGACCATGAATTTTTCAGGAGGGGTCATGAAAATTCAATTCCGCGCGATCGCGCTTCTCGTCTTCAGCAGTTTTATTTTTTCTCAAGCTCAAGCCGCCGAATGGTTGGTGAAATTGAGCGGACGTGTTCCCGCTGCTCAGGTGCAACAGTACCTGCGCCAAAGCGGCATGAACGTCATGCGTGTCGAGGATCTGCGATTCAATTCCTGGTATCTGGTTCACACGGCGACCGAGTCTTTGACTCGTCAAGAAGGTGCGGCGGTTGGAAAACTTCCAGGCACTCGTTGGGTTGAGCCGAACAAACGCATTCGTCCTTATGGAAACAGAAATTTCCAGACGGCGCCACGGTCCGAGATCGCGCCTCGTGATCCGGCCTTCAAACGAGTCGTCACTGGCAACGGTCCGGATCCGATGATCGGTAAACAATGGATGATCCAGGACACGGGTTTGGATCGAGTGGCTCCTCAGCTTCGCGGTGACAAGCGTGTGATCGTGGCCGTCATCGACACCGGTGTGGACTACAATCATCCCGATTTGAACGCCAATATCTGGATGAACCCTGGCGAAGCCGGAGCTTTGGCGAACAACGGGATTGACGACGATGGCAACGGCTACGTGGATGATTTCATGGGTTGGGATTTCGCGGATAACGATAACCTGCCTTGGGATCGGACCAGCGTCTTTGGAAATCCTGGACATGGTACGCACTGTGCGGGCGTGATCGGTGCTCAGGCCGACAATGGCGTCGGCATTCGCGGTGTGGCTCCGAACATCACCATCATGCCTCTTCGTTTCATCTCTGAAAAAGGAGAGGGAACCACGGCCGATGCCGTGAAGGCGATGAAGTATGCGATCGAAATGGGCGCCTGGATCACCAGCAACTCATGGGGCGGTCCCGAAGAAGAGGGCGATCCTGATTCTCAGATCCTGCGTGAAGTGTTCGCGGATGCGGCAGCTCGCGGACGTTTGACCGTGGTTGCGGCTGGAAACGATCGCATGGATGTGGATCGCAATCCGATGAAGGCGACACCGGCCTCTTACAACCTCCCGAATATGCTGACCGTTGCTGCGAGCAATCCCCGTGGTGATCTGGCTGGGTTCTCGAACTACGGAGCGAAGCTGGTTCACCTGGCGGCTCCAGGAACGGCGATCCTGTCCACGGTGACCGGTGATCGTTACATGAATCTGGATGGCACTTCGATGGCGACTCCGGTCGTGGCTGGTGCGGCGGCTTTGTTCTGGTCGATGAATCCACAGATGAAAGCGGACCGCGTTCGCAACGCGATCCTTTCGACGGTCACTCCGATGCCGTCTTTGCGTGGGTCGGTTCTGACTGGCGGAAAACTCAATATCGAAGCTCTGATGCGTGAATCGACGGAACGGGTTCGCCGCTAAAAATTCTGCACGGATGATTCCGAGAAAAAGCCTGAAACAGTTGTTTCAGGCTTTTTTTATTTCCGGACACCTCCTGAGGGCCTCTTTGTTCCGGATTTCAGCCCCGTTCGAGGTGCCCGATGAAGCTTTTATGGCTCTTGAGGGAGTTTCTTATCCTCCGGCATTTTCGCAATAGCCCATCCTCGGTTCTCGTGGCAGATAGATCCTATGACTTTGGTAAAAGAGATCCTGCTCGCATTTCGTCCGAAAACTTTGACGGCCGCTTTGGTGCCCTGTGTGGCCGCGACGGCGCTGGCTTTTGCGATGGGTCCTGCCGTTGACGGTTGGGCTTTTTTCTATGCTTTGATGGCGGCCTTTTTTATTCAGATCGGAACCAATCTGGTGAACGACTCGGTGGATTTCGTCAAAGGTGCTGACACCGAAGAGCGCATCGGACCACGTCGGATCACAGCCGCCGGAGTGATGAAGTCCGGTCATGTGATGTGGCTAGCGACTCTTTGCTTTTTGATCGCCGTGGCTTTTGGCGTGCCTTTGGTGCTGAAGGGCGGTTGGGTGATCGTAGCGATCGGAATCGCTTCGGTCCTAATGGGCTATTCTTATACGGCGGGACCTTTTCCTCTGGCTTACCTGGGACTGGGTGATCTTTTTGTAATCCTCTTTTTTGGAATCATCGCGGTGGTTGGGATGTTCTTCATCCACACCGGGCATTTTGCGTTTGAAGCTCTGTGGTTGGGGCTGCAGATCGGATTTCATGCAACGGTGTTGATCGCTGTGAATAATCTTCGAGACCGCGCCGGTGATGCCAAAGTCGGAAAGAAAACCTTGGCCGTTCGTTTCGGAGAAACCTTTTCTCGTTGGGAAATCACGGCCTTGTTGTTGGTGCCTTTTTTGATGAACATCTATTGGTGGCCGTTGGGTTTCGCCTGGGCGGTGTGGCTGCCTTTCCTGGCGTTGCCTCTGGCTTTGATCCTGGCAAAGAAGATTCATCAAACTCCTCCGGGTCCTGCCTATAACCGTTTCCTCGGAATGGCGGCCGGAGTGCATCTGCTGTTCGGTTTACTTCTGTCATTCGGGCTTTGGCGCGGATGAAAATTTCGATCTCTCCTTATCAGCTTCAACCCCGATCGGCTTTGAACTCCAAAACGGATTCCAAAAGTCGCGAAGGGGTTCTGCTGCAACTGGAGAGCGATCATGGAATCGGTTATGCCGATCTTTTTCCGTGGCCGGAACTGGGCGATGAACCGCTGTCGGTGCATCTAGAGTCCTTGCGCACAAGCCGTCCAACAGCTCTGGCTGCACGGTCTTTGTTGTTGGCCAACCGAGATGCCCAGGCTCGATCACGAAACGCTCGGTTGGGTTCCAAGACCTGGATCAAAAACAACGCCTTGGTGACGGATCCTTTGCGGGTTTCAGACGATGATCTGCGACGATGGGACATCGAAGGTTTCTCGATGATCAAAGTGAAGTGTGGAGCCGATGTCGCTGCCGAGATCGGTTTGATCCAGAAGATCGCTTCAAAGTTTTCTTTTCGATTTCGTCTGGATTTCAATTCAGGCTCAGTCGATTTTTTAGAGCGTTTTCTTGCGGCATTTCCCGAGTCTCTGGATGAACGGATCGATTATGCCGAAGATCCTTGTCCCTATCAGAAGGACCGCTGGAGCGAGCTGCGAAAAAGATGGCCCTTGGCTCTGGATCATGAGTTGTCCAAAGTGAATCGGGACGAGGAGCTTGCGGCCGATGTTCTGATTTTGAAACCCGCTCGTCAAAATGTCGAAGAGCTGGCGGAATGGGCCGCTCGTCGAGGGATGGCCGTGACGCTCACCTCGAGCATGGATCATCCGGTCGGAGTGGCTCATGGGATGGCGATTGCTCACGAATTGCAAAAGGACTCTCGATTCAAAATTTTGGAATCCGGATTTCTGACCTTGGACTGTTATGCCGAAGAATCCTTCGCCGCTCGATTTCCTGTCGAGGGTCCTTGGATGGCCATGCCCGAGGGGCATGGGATCGGGTTCGACGAGTTGTTTAGGGAGGTGCCATGGCGCACGCTCTGATCGACTGGTCGTCCGAGGAGAATCATATCCTTTTGAACCCGCGGTGGCCGGCCGAAGATTTGGCCTTTTTGCAAGAGCAGGCCGAGACCTGCCTTCGGGAAAAGAATCTGAAAGCCCATTTGGTCGTGACCAGTTCTGGAACCTCGGCCGAATCCTGGCGGGCGGTCAAACTCGTTTTCATTGCTAAAAAATCGTTCTTGGCGGCGGCACAAGCCGTGGTGACGGCTTTTCAGTTGAATGCCGAGGACGTGTACGCGCAGTCCCTGCCGGATTTCCATGTCGGCGGTTTGGGTTTGCAGGCCAGAGCTTTTCTTTCTGGTGGGCGAGTCGTTTCGATGCCGCCTTGGAAAATCGAAAACTTCATTCCGTTTGTCGAAAAAGAATCCGTGAGTATCTTGTCCCTGGTTCCCGCTCAAATCCATGACCTCGTGGTCGCGAAGGTTCGGGCCCCATCAACGGTGCGATTGGTTTTTGTCGGTGCCGGAGCCTTGGTCCCGGCCGTCGAGAAAGAAGCCCGTCTGTTGGGTTGGCCCTTGGTGGCCACTTTCGGCATGACGGAAACGGCAGCGATGATCGCGGGGCGAACAGCGGAGGGTGAGGGGATGCTTCCGTTCCCTGGTGTCGAGGGTACCCTCGATGCGAACGGGCTTTTACGAGTGAAAGCCCCCGGTCTTGCGACCGGAACTTTGAAATGGAAAAACGGCCAGTCGAAATGGGAAGTTCTTGGGGACTCTTTGGGCTGGTATCAAACTCAAGACCGGGTTCGTTTCGAAAACGGACGATGGTTGATTGAAGGGCGTGATCGCGACTTCGTCAAAATCAACGGGGAGTCCGTCAGTGTCGAAGCTCTTCGAGAAATTTTCTTGAAGGGTCTTGTCGAAAAAGGGATCTCGTCATCCGGCTATCACCTGATGGCCTGTCCCGATCCGCGAGCGGGACACCGAATTGTTTTGATCACGGAGCCTACTGTTCCTCTCGAGAAAAGCTCGGAGCTTCGCGAAGAATATGATCGCCGCGTGCTGCCTTTCGAGCGAATTCATGAGATCTCTCAGGTGAGTGAGATTCCTCGCACGGAGCTGGGCAAAGTGCGTGAGGGTGATCTCCAGGAACGGCTTCGAGAAAAGGCGGGAAAGGTCACCATGGAAATCGTCAAAAGTCCTTGGAAAAAAGGCGCTTTCTTTATTTGTGAAAAATGCGGTCGCCGCGACGATGGCAGCGGTGTGGGCAAGGACTTCGCCGAAGACCTTAAAAAACAGTTCAAGTCCCGACTGAAAGACGAGGGCCATGGCAAAGACATCCGAGTCATGACCTCGAGCTGTCTGAGTCTGTGCCCCAAGAAGGCCTATGTCGCCGCCTGGTCCCCTGCAACCGGAGGAGACCTTTCATTGATCGTCTTCGATCCAAAAAGGGAAGTGGAAGACCTTTACGACTGGTTGAAAAAGAAAGTGTAAAAGGGACTACTTCCCGATCTCTTGATCCCACTCGACCTGTTCGCGGATCAGCTTTTCGATTTCGTCTCCGCTCCAGATGCGACCTTTGCCGACACCAGGACAGAATTTAACGACATCTTTCGCCCAAGCCTTGGGGCTTAGAACTTCGGGCCAGAAGGGCCACGTCCGGCACTGCATGGGACGGCCTTCATAGACTCCGCAACGATTGCCGTTTTTCAGGAAAATACAATCGGGGTTGTCGGCGCGTTCTTTCAAACGCCAGACGCCGTCGACTTTCTCGCAATACTTTTTAGTGAACTCGGAGGTTGTGATCCCCAAGGACTTCGCCATGTTTTGGCGATCCTTTGGCGTCATATAAACAAAACCATATTCTCCGTGTGAAGTGCAGCATTTGCCCGAACCCTGACATTGGAACTGGACGCCTTCACGCCACCATTCTTTGCCATCTAATTTCATGACCAAGGTTTTTGGTTCGCTCATGATTGGACCTCGAGGAATTTTTCAAGCCGCTCTCGCATCAAGGTCGGTACTGCCTTTTTTTGCATGGTCGCGGAATCGATCACCGCGTGAACCAGATTCACAATGGCATGGGTTTTCCCGTTTCGGGAAAAGACGTATTTAGTTTGAAATGAGGTCTCGCGAATTTGTGGGACCGTCACGGCGATTTCGTAGCTTTCACCCGGTTTGAAGGGGATCAAAAAATCCGATTCCGCATGACGGATCGGGACGATCTCGTCGCCTTTGCGGAACCATTCCTTCCAGGGATAACCCACTGCGACGATGAACTCTTCGTAGGCATCATGGGCAAGCCCCAGGATATTCCCAAAAAACATCATTTGGGCGGGATCGGCCTCACGGAAACGCAAAGTGAATTGGGTCTGAAACACCTGTGACATAGACATCTTGTACGATGAGACACGCCTTGACATCAAGCGTAGAACTGCGGAAATTGGCCAGCACCGGCTCTATAGACAAGGATACTCTTTTGGCGTCTTCAGGTTCCGATCTGAAAATCTATGACTCGCACGATTTTCCGGCCTATCTGCCCAAGCTGAACAGTCTTTACGACGATCTGTTCGCGGGTGGGAAAGGCTTTCGCGCCAAACTCATTCGCATGATCAACTCCCACCTGGGATTGCCCGGAAAAACGGAACAGCTCCTTTCGCAGACGGTCGAGTTCATTCATAACGCCTCTTTGCTGCATGACGATTTGATCGATCGTTCGGTTCTGCGCCGGGGAAAGCCCGCGGCCTGGACCAAGTACACGCCGGAATATGCGGTGCTCGCCGGTGATTACCTCTTGGCGCGGGTCATGGTGAACCTATCCGGTCATGGCAATATCCATCTCGTTCAACGAACGGCCGAGGCCATCTCGGAGCTTCTTGAAGGCGAATGGCTGCAGGATTCCGTCGTCGGTGACTTCTTTGTGACTCTGGAACAACTGGATCGCATTCACAACTTGAAGACGGCATCGCTTTTCAAGTGGTGTTTGCGTGCACCTTTCATCGCTCTCGAAAATCATGACAAAGCCCTGCATGAATCCCTCGAGGAAATGGGGACTATCCTTGGTCAGCTCTTTCAGCGCGGGGATGATTTGCTTGATTACGACGTTCGGAATGACGAAGGCAAGGCCATCCTGGGTGATTTGAAATCCGGCTATCTGAATTCTTTCGGTGCTTTCGTCACCCGTGGCAAAAGCCGTGCAGAAATCGATCGCCTGGTGAAGAGCCGCGATCTCGCCGAATTCAAAGCGACTCTCGGCGGAGAGCAAGCCTTCGAGACGGCGGTGAAGGCCTTCGATGCCGCGAACGAGGAACTCATTCGTTTGTACAAGCACCACCTTGAACGTCTGCCGTCGATGCTCGCGGAATCTCAGCGCGGGCTTGTGAAGGATCTCGAACCTCTCACGGATCTTCTTTACTGGCGTAGGAAACCTCAGTGAAGGAATTGGTGACCCTGGATCGACAGCATCCGGATTTCATGAAGTATCTTTGGGGCACTTTCTCTGACGACAGCCGAGCCTTGCCTCTGAAGTCGCTGAACATTCGGACGGCCCAAGAGACGGTGACTTTCCGGATCGTTCCACTCAAAGAGCTTTCGAAACCGTCCTGGCCGGTGATTTGGCTCAAGGCTTTGCGGCCACGGGCTTTTCTGCAGATTCTGATTCCGATGTTTTTGGTCCTTTGCCTGTCCGACAGTCAAGGGTTGTTGGTGCATCCGGATCTGCCCTGGTTGGCGACGCTTGGGATGTTGTTCTTGTTTGCGTCTTTGTTGTTCGCAAACGATGTTCAGGATCATCTGTCCGGTGTCGATCGCATCCTTCCGGATCGGGGGAGCCGTGCGATTCAGAACGGCTGGTTGACGGCTTCGACGCTGCAGGGAGTGTCCACTCTTTGCCTGGTAATCGCGGCTCTGTTCGCGGTCCCGCTTTTTTTCGCCGTGCCGTTCACTTTGATGATGTTCCTGCCTGCCGTTTTGATCGGGTCATGGGCTTTCTATCGTCGTTCAGAAAGTTTCAAAGACGTCTGGATCGGATCTTTCGCGCTGTTCTTGCTGGCGGGACCTTTGCTGGTGGTTGGCTATCAGACCGCGCTCACGGAAGGTTTCGATCTGCAGGGCATTGCTTTGGGATGCCTGTGGGGATGGTTGGTGTTGTTCCCGATGCACATGAGATCCTTGAGCCAACTTGTCGCCGAGGGAAGAACCGGCTCGTCCCGGACTCTGGTCGGCCGTCTGGGGTTTGACCGTTCGGTGCGATTGATTCAACTGTGGTGGATCGTCGGCCTTTTCGGATTCGTCGGTTATCATTATTTGGACCAGGCACCTTTTTGGTTCTGGCTCTTTCTTTTTCTGCTGGTGGCGTTCTCGACCCGGTTCGTGAAAGCCTTGCGAGCCCTCAAGTCGCCTGCGGGTTCTGCCGTCGAGGCCGTCCGAAAACAAGGCGAATTCTATTTTCATGCATTGATTCTTTTGTGGGTCCTCGAGGCTCTGTGGCGGATGGGTTCATGAAGATCGGATTTCACGCGGAGGAGTCCCAGGACTTCGGTGAAATCAAACAGCGTGCGTCCGCGTTCGGCCTGGATTTGGTTTCGACAGAGACCGACTATCGACTGACTCTCGACAAAGAGGCCTGTCTTCGACTCGAGGATGCCGAGGGACGCAAGCTTGTGATCGACTTCGATGCCGCCGGTCCCGACTACCATCGGAAGGCCATCAAGGGAAAACAAGAGCTTCTTGCTCGGGCGGTGGGCTCGCGTCAAGGGGTCCGGCGAGTTCTCGATTTGTCCGCGGGGCTCGCTCAGGATGCGGTTTTTCTGTCGCAACTGGGATTTGAAGTCACGGCGGTCGAAAGACATCCTCTGTTGGCTTTTCTCCTGTCGGAAGCAAAGAGGAAAACCTCTCGCCCCGAACTGCGGACCTTGAACTTTTTGTGGTCAGAGGCATCGGCCTTGGTGACGGCAGATTTTCTGTCCAAATTCGATGCGGTCTATTTTGATCCGATGTATCCGTCGAAAAAGAAATCGGCACTTCCTCGTCAAGAGATGTTGTTGTTTCGTGGATTGGTCGGAAAAGACGAGGATGCGGGTGCGATCGTTGAAAAATTAGTGGGGATTTTTTCAGGTCGTCTGGTGATCAAAAGACCCTTGGAAGCCCCGCCTTTGATTCGACCGACTCATTCGTTCTCTGGAAAAACAGTTCGCTACGATGTCACGGTGAGGTCCCTATGATGTGGATTTTGTTTTTTGGTTTGCTGGTTTTGATGGCTGGTTCGATGGGCCTTTTGTCTTTGACGGTTTTGCGGCTTTTTGAAAAACGGCGTCTGCGCTGGCTGGGAACCAACGAAGAAAAAAATCTGCTGCGCTTTTTGTTGCAAAATGTTTTGCTGGCTTTGACGGGTCCCTCGCCAGGTGTTTCACGCTCGCAATCTTTCTTTTTCCAGGATCTGCGCCTGAGGTCTTGGCGAGCCAACTTGTTGTGGGCTTGCTGGGGGTCATTTGCCCTGTGGCTGCCGTTCCTGGTTGCCCTTTCTTTGTTCCGAATCAACGGACTCATGGTGCTCGGCGCGGGGGGATTCCTTTTGGCGATGTCTTCTTTTGCCCGTCGGTTCCAGCCGTGGGCGATCTTGATGTTGTCATGGGGAGCCTTTTTGTTCCTGCTCGAGAGCGGAACACGAACCGGCGCCGGACTGATGATGGGTGAGGGCATGGACCTGGTGGCCTTTTTCGCTGACGGTCGTCCGGGTGCCGTGCTTTCTCTTTTTGCGGGGGCCTTGGTGTTTGCGGCTCTGACGCGCTTTCAGTTTTTTGCTTTTGCCCTTTCGGTTTTGCTGCTGTCCGCAGGGTGGATTTCCCTTTCGGGCGCGGTTTTGCTGTGGTTGGGCGAGAGAGTCGGTCTCGCAATCGGGTTTTGGTTTCGCGCGCGGAAATCGCGCAAAGGGCCTCGCCAGCTGGCGACACTCTCTATGCTTGCAAGTCTTGGAGGCGGTCTGCTGGGCCTTCTTGTGGTCGGATTCGCCCGAGATCTTTTGCTCGTCGTCCCGGCATTGGGTGAGGCGGGTCCTTTCGAAAGCCTTCAGGCCTTTGTGTTTCTGTCGATTTTGGCCGAGATCCCAGTTTTGGGACTAGCTTCTGTTTTGGGGCATTTCGCAGCTAAAACGACGCCTGATGACCTTTTCGAAAGAAAACCGTTCCGTCATGACTTGGATGGGTTGGAATTCGGAGCCTTGCGGGCGGCCCTGATGGGACTTGAGGCGCGGTTGCAGAAGCTTCGTTCCTTTCCGACGGAGCTCGAGCCTGCAGACTGGCAAAAGATCCCTCCGGGGATTCGCAGTGCCTCTGAAGAGGAAACCAAGGACTTGGAAAAAATGGCGCTCGAGATCCGAACCCATCTTTTGTCGAGGTCGTCTGGTTTCCGAGATCCTCTGCGATAGGCTTTGCGGGTCAGGCAAAGCCTCGGCACAATAGGATGTCATGCCTGGCAAGAAAGACGAAAATCTCCTCGAGAGAATCAGTGAATTGGAATCCGAGCTTCGAGCAAAAGATGCCGAGCTGGCGCAGATGCGTTTGCGTTTGAACGCCACGAACTCCCGTTTGGAGCAGGTGATCGACAGCATTGGCCATGAAATCAAGATGGCCTCCAAGATTCAAAAGCTGCTGTCACCGGTCGAAATTCCCAATATTCCGGGTTTTGATTTCAGCACCAAGTTCATTCCCGGAATGAAATCCGGAGGGGACTACTTCGATATTTTCGAACACGAAGATCGCTTGCGTTTCGGAATCGTCCTGTCCTCGGGCTCGGGTTATGGAATTTCAGCTCTATTTTTGTCGATCCTGATGAAGATTTCATCCAAGATCGAGGCCCGTCGCGGTTTGCAGCCTCACGAGATGGTCAAGGCCATCGCTGCCGAGATGATCACGGAGATGAAGGACAAGGATCGTGCGAGCCTATTCTATGGGATCGTGGATCGTCGGAATTTTGAAATGCACTACTGCCTGGTCGGTGACATCGTGGGCCTGGTTCAGGTGCATGGCCAGGACGCTCTCGAGAGGCTGGCGGCGCAATCGCCAGCGCTTTCCCGCGGTTATAACACAGAGCCTCACTCTGCGAAGATCTCTCTGAATTCAAAGGATCGGCTGATTCTTTGTACGGAGGGTCTGCTCCGAGAGACCGGCAAAGACGGCAAAACCTGGGGCGAGGGCTCGCTGACGGAAGCCATCCGTCAGTCTCCACGCCAGGGTGTTCACGAGTTGAGAAACGAGATCCTGTACCGTTGCGAAGCTTTCTCCGGAAAAACCGAACCGGATCGCGATCAAACAGTCTTGGTTCTCGAGGTCAAAGACAAGGTCATCAAGCTTGCGAAACAATGAAAGTCTTTGATGGGTTCCATTCCATCTGTTACTAGAATTTGAGTCGAGAAAGGACGAATCCATGGCTGAAACGCAAATTTACGAAGGTGCGATCGATAAAGGTTTGGAGGGCGTTGTCGCCTGTACAACCAAAATTTCCTCCATTGTCGGCGCGACATTGAACTATCGTGGCTACACGATCGAAGATCTGGCCGCCCATTCCACTTTCGAGGAAGTGATCTATCTTTTGTGGAACAACCGCATGCCCAACAAGGCTGAACTCGCGGCGTTCCAAGCGGAATTGTTGAAGGAAATGACCCTTCCCGCTGATTATCTCACCGCATTGAAAGCTTTGCCGACGAACGTTCATCCGATGGCTTGGCTCCGCACAGCGGTGTCTCTGATCGCCCATTGGGACAAAGATGCGAACGACAACTCTCCAGAGGCCACACGCCGCAAGTCTTTGCGCCTGACGGCTAAAATGGGAACCATCGTCTGTGCCTTCGAGGCCCTTCGCAACGGAAAGACTTTACAGACGCCGAAGGCCGATAAATCGATGGCATGGAACTTCATGTACATGCTCAAAGGCTCCGAGCCAGATGCCGAAGCTGTGAAGATTTTCGATACCTGCTTGATTCTGCATGCCGATCATGAATTGAATTGTTCTGCGTTCGCAACTCGCGTGACGGCTTCGTCCCTTTCGGACCTGCATTCCGCGATCGTTTCCGCCATCGGTGCCCTGAAAGGCCCTTTGCACGGGGGAGCGAACGAACAAGTGATCTTGATGCTGAAAAAGATCGGCAGCATCGAGAATGCCCGCGAGTTCGTGAAAGCGGCTCTTGCGGCGAAAGAAAAGGTCATGGGTATTGGTCACCGTGTTTATAAAGACGGCGACCCTCGCGCCAAGATCCTGAGAAAGATCTCCGAGCAACTGACGAAGAAAATCGGAGAGCCTCAGTGGTACGAGATGTCGATTCTGATCGACGATACCATGCAAAAGGAAAAAGGCCTCATGCCGAACGTCGACTTCTATTCGGCGACTGTTTACTACAGCATGGGCATTCCGACCGACATCTTCACTCCGATCTTTGCGGTGAGCCGGATCTCCGGATGGTGTGCTCACGCGATGGAACAGTACGAGAACAACCGCATCTATCGTCCTCGCGGTCGATGGGCGGGACAAGAAGGCCTCCATTGGGAGCCTGTTGAAAAAAGACCCTAACCTCTTCGCCGGTAGGTGAAGAGAGGAAGAAAGAGGTTTTCGATGTCCGCAAAGCAAAACCTGTTCAAGAATCTCGGCACCTACCTCAGAGAAAGAAGAGAGAAGAAAGGCCTCACCCAGACGGAAGTGGCCTCTTCTCTCAAAGTTCGCCCCCAGTTCGTGTCGAACTGGGAACGCGGTCTCAGCTCTCCTCCTTGGAGACTCCTGAAAAAGATCGTCAGCCTCTACGGAATCCCCAAAAACGAAATCATCAAAGTTCTCGTGAAGGAGCATGAAACCTTCATTCGGAAAAGCCTGGGATAAAAGGTCTTCGTTAAAGCGTCAGCTCCATGGGGAGACAGTCGATTTTGACCCCGCCCATCTCAATCGAAGAGCGGTCTGCGCTCGTCTGAAAACCGCAGCTTTGATAAAACCGCTTTGCGGTGAGCGTGGCCAAGAGACGAATTCGCTGAAGACCTTGCTTGCGGCACTCCTCGATCATCAGTTGAACCAGTTGGTGACCGGCCCCTTGGCCGACGACCTCGGGTGCGAGATACAGCCCGGCGATTTCGGCCTGCACTAGATCGGGAGTCTGCAGGTGTCCGAATCCGCGCACGATGCCTTCAGCGTCTGTGACGACCCAGACAAAATCGCGATCCATTGTTTTGTGCCAGCGGTCTTCTTGAAAATTCCGTCCGGCCCAGGCTTCGATTTGTTCCGGGGTATAATCTTGAGAGCAGATTTCCCGAATGGATCGACGATGGGCCGTGATGATGGACGAGGCGTCCTCATGCCGAGCTCGGCGTAGTGAAAAAGTCCGGGTCTTCATCAAAGGTCGATTTCTAACAGAGTGATTTCGCTCGTGGCGCCAAGACGCAGGGGCGGTCCCCAGAAACCGGTCCCTCGATTGACATAGATGTGGGCATTGCCGTGTTTATGCAAATCTTTGCTGTAGGGATTGAACCAGCCTACGACATGAGTGAAGGGGAAATACTGCCCGGCATGAGTATGCCCCGAGAGCACCAGATCGAAGCCCGCTTTCTCGGCCTTGATGACCGAGCGGGGTTGGTGAGCGAGCAAAATTTTGTATGAGCTTTCCGGAGCCTCTTTGATCGCCGCATCGATGTCTTCGATGTGATCGGGACGGATGGCCTTGGCGCTGCGATCAGGAACGCCTGCGATCCACACGCTTTGTCCCTCGTGGACGACTTCGATTCCTTCGTTGAAAAGCACCCTCATACCGACGCCTTTGGCGACGTGGATCCAGCCATCGACATTCCAGTAGTACTCATGATTGCCGGTGACGTAGTAGATGCCTTGGGGAACTTTCAGTCGTTTGAAGGGCAGGAGGTCATTTTCCAGATGTTCCGGTTTTCCGTCTCCGATATCACCGGTAAAGACGACGACATCGGGATTCAGGCTCTGGCAGAGGTCCACCACGTTTTCCACATAGGGCCTGCGGATCAGAGGGCCGACATGCAGATCGCTGATCTGCACCAGTCGCAGCGGGCGACTGGCCTCGCGCTGACGGCCTTTGCGTCCATCCAGTTTCACCTTCTGGATTTCAGGGCCCTCATAAGCCGTTTGTGCTCCCCAGAGATTGGCGGCCAGGCAGATAAAGAAAATGACGTAGCTCACCCACGAGTTCACCCAGGCTTCATGCACCTGAAAACTCTGAGGGGCGACGAGCCACCACAGTTGGTAGCAGATGTCCTTGAGCAAGGTGGCCAGGAACAAATGGCTCAGGATGCCGACGGAAAAATAGGCGGGGCCGACCAGCCATGACAGATCGCCTTTGACCCGAAAGAACAACCAGCGTGCGGCCTGCAGGGCATAAGCGACGACGAAAAATCCCAGAAGCGTGTGTTTCAACGGATCAGCGAGAGAGGCCGTTTCAATCAGGCGTTCCCACACATAAAGCCAACCGACAAAAAGGGTCAGACACACGACCACGGCATATGCGAACATCGTAAGATTTCATTTGAGTTTCGAAGGCATTCCTTTGTCAAATGACGAAAGGCCCTCCGGACCTAAAGGAGAATCAAAAGATGGCGAGCGTATTCACGAAAATCCTCAGCGGCGAACTTCCTTCCTATAAAATTCATGAGGACGAATTGACCTATTCGTTCCTTGCGCTGGATCAGGTCAACGCGGGGCATACGCTGGTGATTCCCAAAAAAGAAGTGAATCACTGGACAGAGGTTCCAGAGGCGGACTTCCTGCAGGTTCAGTTGAATGCCCAGCGAATCGGCAAGGCTTTGCTCAAGGCGACGGGCGCGCCCAGGATCGGCCAAATGGTGGCGGGCTTCGAGGTGCCTCATTATCATCTGCATCTCATCCCGGCCTGGAGCATTCCCGATCTGGATTTCAAGCGCGCAAAGCGTCTGACGGATGAGGAGATGAAGAAGATTCAGGCCGAGATCCTTCGTCATTTATAAAAAAACCTGGACCTTTTTTTCCTTTTTGACGGTCCAGGACGTCGTTACAATAAGGTAAAGCGACTCTCGTCGTTGGGAAGGAGGTGGTGCTTATGAAATGTGACAGTTGTAGTTCAATAAGCAAAATGGAGGTGTCGGCCTCATAGCCGATCACTGATTCTCGGGCGGTTCGCAGGGCTAGAAACCCTTACGTACCGCCCCCTTTACTTCCCACCGGTTCCTCTCTCCCCGAAAACAATTGATCCTCTCCTGAAAAAGAACGATGTTGGCCTCCATGGACACTCTCAAGATTACGTCTTGGATGGGGCAAGCTCCCGCTTCGATCAATTCCTCGATCCCATTCCATTCCCCTTTCGATGGACGCCTGCTGGCCGAGGTCTTCCCCTCGGATGCAATGGATGTGGTGAAGGCGTTGGGGGCTGCGAAAAAGTCCATGGAATCCTGGGCCTCGACCAGCCACGAAGAGAAGGCCCTGGTGCTCGAAGGAATGGCGAACACGCTCGAAGCCCATCTTGATTCGTTTGCCCGTGAGATCGCCGAATTTGAAGGATGGTCCCTGTCTTTCGCCAAGGCTCATCTCGTGGAACCGGTCGCAAGCCTTTTCAAAAAAACGATCGCGGAACTCCGTTCAGCGGGCGCCGGTGAGACTCTTCAGCCAACGGGTCTTTTGACCTTGGTTTTGCCTGGGGTGGCTTCTTTCCGCGTACTGGGTGAGCGTCTGATTCCAGCGCTGGCCGCAGGCAATGTGGTGCTGGTGAAAATTTCGATGCGTTCACCGGGGACCTTACCTTTGTGGCAAAAAATTTTGGAATCCTCGTCTCTCCCTGAAGGTGTCGTGTCGTTGTTGATCGGCAAGGGGGCAGAGATCGGCGATCTGATGGTTCGTCATCCTTCGGTG
>JAHBUU010000180.1 GCA_019637895.1 Pseudobdellovibrionaceae bacterium
TTTCCACCTGAATACAATGTATTGAAAAGACTGACGGGGCTTGCAAACGGAGTTTTGTAGTTAAAAAGATCCAAGCTGTCGTTGCTGGCGTTTCCACCCGTGTCGGTCACCGCCAGAATGTTTCCGTCGGTAAGAATGGCGGCACCGGAAGCATAACCAAGGCCAGACTTGGCATAATCGTAAATCACCCGATCCATCTCGCCGTTCTTTTTCCAAACTGAAATAAGGCCCGGTCCGGTGGTTCCATTGTTGTTCGAGGTGATAATGATGGAGCCCGAAGGAATTCCATATGAGTTTTGCGACTTGAGATCTTCAAACTGATCGAAACTTTTATTGCCGCCGCACGCGACAAGAGAGCATGTCGCTGGGATGATCAAGGTTCTAAGCAAAGCTTCTATCCATCTCATGAGCTTAAGGTCGGATGCGGTCGAACCTAAGTTTAACGATTCCAGCATCAGATCGACATTTCTAGAAGAAGGTCAGATGCGACTCTCTCTTGATAAATCTCATGAAAACTCCTGTGGGCGCAGCTTAGACAGTCCCAAGGATGACAATATCATTGATCGCGAACAGGAAAGGGTACTCAAGTCCCGCCGATCTGACTCACTTTTACAACCCTTTGGGGGATAAGACGCGAAAAGAGTGACGAGCATCGGAAAGGCGACGCAGATCAATTTATTTTTGCGAGCAAGACCCCTCGCCCGCTTCAACAAATGTCTTCTTGATCGCAAGACCGGAATTTTTGGTTTCTTCAGAGACTGAGAGGTTTTTAGAGAGCAGATCGAATCTGTATTCCGTCAGTCCATGGAAAACCTGACAGCGGATGCGATCCACGATTTCCACGCAAGCACCCACATGCTCTTTCCCAGAATTTTCCTTCAAAGAACGGCGGCCGTCAGAATCGACAGCACCCAAAGTAAACGATTTCATTTCGTTGTAAGAGGCGACACTCACGGCACACTCGATATCCTTAGAGGAATCAAAGTCCGCAGCCCAAGAGACCGAGGAAAAACCGATGGCGAAGATCATCACAAAGACCTGTCTCATGGTTTTTCCTCCTCAAGCAACCCGATCATCTAGAAGCGATACTGCAAAGTCATCTCAAGACTTGTGAAGTCGTAGTTACCGACCACACGAGCTCCGCTGATGGTGCCCAGATTATCGGTGTTCAGATCCTGGTTCATGCTCTGTTTCGCCGTCACGTATTGCAACTGAGCCTGCCAGGAGTCATTCCACACCATCCCACCACCGACTTGCCAGCCGATCTCGGGCTTCATTTTGATTTGCTGACCCTTGAACGTGCCTTCGCTGTATCCGGGCTCTTGCAGGAACACCATATAGTTGATCCCACCGGCCAGATAGAATTTGTCCTTGAACCCAAGAACGGCGTTCGCCGACGGGCGAAGGAACATATATGAATCGCTCGAGATGATCTTGCTCACCTGGGACAACATCAAATCACCCATGAAGCCAAACCCCGAACGAGGCACATAAGAGTAATTCAAATTCACACCCGCAGAACCGGAGCTCGAGTTTTCATTTTCCAAAGTCCGGTGCACGCTGCCCCCAAAAGGCATGTCGTAAACCTCTTTGGCCAAAGCATCTTTATTCATATTGGAAACGATGAGCCCAACACCGAGCCCCTTCATCATCTGCTCTTTCGGCGTACGAACCGTTGCTCGCATCGAGCGCGCTGACGACTTGTAGGTCATGGTCGAAGCCGCGACATCGGATGTTCTTTCAAGTTCCGTATTGTCACCGACCACACTGATCAAGGCGCCTTCGGCACCGATCTGCAAAGCCAACCGATCTGAACAGCTCGTGGTCTTCACGCCGACTCGGTTATCGCCTTCGTTGAGTTTTCGGTCGATCACCATTTCACAATTGGAGCCCACTTTGACCCGGTCCCCGATCTGCGCGAACTCAAGCTCGGGTCCCGAGAAAATGGCCCGAGTCGAGCGTTCATTGAGTTTCACCAAAACAGCAGCCGGAGCCATCAGGGGTAAAGTCAGGCCGGCAAGCAAGGCCAGCGAAGCAGAACGGCGGAACATAGGTCCTCCTCAAATTGGATATCTCTTCGAAAAAGCAAAGCCGGGACCGCTTCAAATCCAATGTATTCGATCTCAGACTGAGACAGGCTCCTTGATTCCCCCACAATTCACCCCCTTGTTCGACACCTGCTCAAATCCTCGACAACGCATGGCATCCGGGGCGGGAGTTCGTGAAATTCCCCCTCTCATCGGATACATGGAAGATGGCCGGGTCCCTCCGAGGACCTCCGCGGCGAATCCCGCCAGGTCCGGAAGGAAGCAACGGTACCCGTCGGATCTTGCGAGAGGGGTCACCCGGCCACTTTAGTTTTTCCGTTTTTTTAAGGAGCACGCTCTTTTGGCTTATCAGGTCATCGCGCGAAAATGGCGGCCTCAGACTTTTGCGGATCTCGTGGGTCAAACCCACATCACGCAAACGCTCGCCAATGCCCTGAAAACCGGACGCGTTCACCATGCCTTGCTTTTCACCGGTCCACGCGGAACGGGAAAAACGTCCTCGGCCCGGATTCTCGCCAAATCTTTGCGCTGCCCGAATGCGGTGGATTTCGTTCCATGCAATACCTGCACGTCCTGCATGGAGATCGCCCAGTCCCGCAGCATGGACGTCCAAGAACTCGATGCCGCCTCGAACAACAGCGTCGACGATGTCAGAAAGCTTCTTGATGGCGTGATGAGCGCTCCGTCGAGTGGTCGCTGGAAAATCTATATCATCGACGAAGTTCACATGCTGTCCACGAGCGCCTTCAATGCGCTCTTGAAAACCCTGGAAGAGCCTCCGGCTCATGTGATGTTCATTCTGGCGACGACGGAAGTTCATAAAATTCCCGAAACGATTCTGTCCCGCTGCCTGCGCTTCGATTTTAAACGCATCTCCACTCGCACAGTCACTGATCGTTTGAAAACGATCAGCGACGCCGAGGGAATCAAGGCCGACGAGGATGCGCTCTGGCTGATTGCCCGACAAGGCGACGGTTCCATGCGAGACAGCCTGAGTCTTCTGGATCAGGTGATTACCTTCACCAGCGGGCAAATCACGAAAGAAACCGTGACCCGCATCCTGGGTCTCACGGACCGCGGTCTTTTGTTCGAGACCTTGAACAATTTGGTCGCCAGAGACACTCATGGAATGCTGAAAGTCCTCGAAGGCCTCGGCCAAAGCGGACTCGAGCCTCGCCTGTTTGTGAACGAGATGCTCGAAACCCTGCGAAACGTCCTCGTCATCCGGATTTCCGGCGCGGAAATGAATGGCATTTTAGATCTCCCCGATTCCGAGATGAAATTCCTGGCCGAAATCGGTTCACAAATGACCGAAGAGGAAACGCACTTTCTTTTCGACATGGCCTTGAAGGGCGCAAACGAAATTCCGCGCTCTCCGGATCCACGACTGGTGCTGGAAGTCCTGTTGCTCAGAATGGCCGCGGCTCCGCGGATCATGGATTTGCAAAGTCTGCTGTCGCAACAACCTCAAGCTCGGGGGGATCTTCAACAAAGCCCCATCGCCCCTCGAAAAGCTCAAATCCCAGCCACGCCCTCCGCGGTAGAGGCACCAGCTCCGCCCAAGCCTGTTCTGAAAGCCCAAGGGAAAACGCCCGAAGATCGTTGGCTCAACTTCGTCGAACTCGTCAGAAACGACGACAAGCTTTTCGCCGCGAAATTGGAGAAGCTTCTCTTCAGCGGTGAACAGGGAAAAACTTTGAAGCTCGCGATTCCTCCGAAATTGGTCTTTTTGAAAGAGCAATGGAGCGATCAAGAGGCTCGAAAAAAACTGAAAGGCCTCATTGATTCGCTCTGGGGCGAGGGCTATTCTTTCGAGGTCGTCGCGGGCCAAAGCGCTCCGGCGGGGACGAGTGCTTCGACCCTGGCGGCCGAAAAGCGCCAAGTCGAAGACGACGACATGAAAGTCCGCGTGGCCGAACACCCCCGGGTCAAAGCCGCACAGATGATTTTCCAAGGACAAATCAAATCCATCACCACGGTGAAGGAAGGAGTCAAAAAATGAAAGGCTTCGGCGGTGGTATGGCTCAGCTCATGAAGCAGGCCAACCAAATGCAAATGAAAATGAAGAAAGTCCAAGAGGAACTCGCAAAAGCTGAATACGAAAGCTCTGCGGGCGGCGGTGCCATCAAAGCGAAAGTGAACGGCGATCACAAGATCACCTCTCTCACGATCAGCGCCGATCTGATGTCCTCCGGAGATGCGGAAATGCTCCAAGACATGGTCATGCTCGCGGTGAACGACGCGATGAAAATGGCGAAAGAAACCAGCGCTAAAGAGATGGAAAAGATCACTGGCGGAATGGGCGTTCCAGGTCTATTCTAAAACCTATGCTCAATATCCCGGCTCTCGAAAAATTGGTGCACGAGCTGAGTCGCTTGCCTGGCGTGGGTCCGAAAACGGCTCAGCGCCTGGCCTACCATATTTTGCAATCGCGCGAAGAATACACCGATCGTTTGAGCGACGCTCTTCATCGCGTGCGAGCCGAAGTGCACACCTGCCCCCGCTGCTTCAACTACACCGATTCCGATTTGTGCCGGTACTGCGAAGACGAAAAGCGTTCGAATGAAACTTTGTGCGTGGTCGAAGAACCTTCGGACATTATGCGCATCGAATCCTCGGGCGCGTTCCGCGGTCGCTACCACGTTCTGCATGGGGCGATCTCGCCGCTGGAAGGCGTCGGCCCGCAAGACTTGCGCATTCGTGAATTGCTCGAGCGCGTGGACAAAGGCCTGCATGGCGAAGGTCCCTGCATCAAAGAAATCATCTTGGCTTTGGATGCGGATCTTGAGGGTGACACGACCATTTTGTATCTGACCAAGCAACTGGCCGGTAAAAATGTGAAGCTGACCCGCATCGCGCACGGCGTGCCGATCGGCAGCGACATCGACTTTATCGACGATCGCACCATGGGACGGGCTTTGGAAAACCGGGTGGAGTTGTAATGTCATTCATCAATCACAACGCCAAAGAAATTCACTGCAAAATCGTTTACTACGGTCCTTCGCTGGGCGGGAAAACGACAAATCTGCAATGGGTGTATCAAAAGACCGCAGAAGATCAAAAATCCAAGCTGATCGCTTTGAACACCGAAATCGAACGCACATTGTTTTTCGACTTCCTGCCGCTGAACATCGGTGACATCCGCGGTTATAAAACCCGCTTCCATTTGTACACGGTTCCCGGCCAAGTGGTTTACGATGCGTCTCGAAGACTCATTTTAAAAGGCCTGGATG
>JAHBUU010000181.1 GCA_019637895.1 Pseudobdellovibrionaceae bacterium
GGGCTCCGATCGCGATTTCAACAAAAAGTTCGCGGCTTCGTTTGAACTGACGAGCAACAAAGAGCTGCCTCTCGAGCTGATCCTGACCAACGTTTGGGAGAATCTGGAAAATCGCTCCGTGCCGCTGTTCTCTTTGCCCTTTGATTTCCAGCAACGCGTTCTGGAAAGCGACAAATTGTATGTCTGTCCTCAGATCCTCAATGAACAATCGGGTTGCCGGGTTCAGCTGGTCAGTGCGCGGGTCGATTTGGGCGTCGCCACCGAAGAGCTGATCTGCAAACTCAAGATTCATTCGGAAGGGAACTTGGATTTTACCAAGACGGACAAAATCCTCACGGTTTCGGCCTTTCCGTCGTCTTTGTACGAGGATGGTCGTGAGGGCCGGGTCTTTGCCATGGCTTTCGAGTGTTCAAAGCGAGGGCAGGTTTTGCTCAAGGGCCACTTCCTGCACAATACCAGCGAGATTCCTTCGCTCTAAAGATCGATTCCAAACCCAGTGACAGCACGACGCGTGAGGTCGCCTGCAGCAGAGCAGGAAACTCCTTCACGAATTTCCGGGAAAATTGCATAATGCCCCCTATGAAAAAGACGATTTTGAGCGGAAGCACGGTCACTGGAAATTTGACTCTGGGAAACTACATCGGAGCCATCAATAACTGGAGACAGCTTCAGGATGATTACGACTGCCTGTATTTTCTGGCGGATCTTCATGCGCTCACGGTTCATCAAGACCCTGCGATTTTGCGCGAGCGGATCTACAGTTTTTTTGCCCAGTACCTGGCTTTGGGACTCGATCCTCAGAAAAACATCATCTTTGCGCAGTCGCATGTTCATGAGCACACAGAACTGTCTTGGATTCTGACCTGCCTGACCCCGATGGGGGCCTTGAACCGCATGACTCAGTTCAAGGAAAAATCCGCCAAACACACCAAGAACATCAATGCCGGTCTTTTCACTTATCCGACTTTGATGGCGGCGGACATTCTGCTGTATCAAGCGGATCTGGTTCCTGTGGGCGAGGATCAAAAGCAGCATCTGGAGCTTTGCCGTGACCTCGTGGGGACTTTTGAAAATCATTATGGCAAGGGCTTGCTGAAAATGCCTGAACCCTATATCGGAAAAACCGGCGCGCGGGTCATGTCGCTTCAGGATCCCATCAAAAAGATGTCGAAGTCCGACGAAGTCGAAAAAAATTTCGTCGCCGTCATCGAAGATCCAAAATCCATCGAGAAAAAAATCAAATCGGCGGCCACGGATTCTGGTTCCGAGATTCGTTTCGATCCCGAGATGAAGCCCGGAGTTTCAAATTTGCTGACGATTTACTCGGTCCTCGCAGGCAAGAGCATGGCCGAACTCGAAGCGGCTTATGCCGGAAAAATGTACGGCCATCTGAAAGTGGACCTTGCCGAGCTGGTGGTGGAAACCTTGCGACCAGCTCGTGAGCGCTATGCCGATCTGATGAAAAACCGGGACCACCTGGATCAGTTGCTGGCCAGCGGGGCGGCCCGTGCCCAGGTCCGCGCCCAAGAGACGCTGAAAAAAGTCTACCAGGCCGTCGGACTCGTTCCTCGCAAGGCTTGAGCCCCCATTTGGTGGTTGTCGGGTCGGGGATTTTGGGGCATTTTATGTCGATTCTTGAAAATGGATGGGGTTGTCATGTCGAAGAGCTTGGTTCCTGACGAACTTTATTATTCCGCTCATCACGAGTGGGCTTTGGTGGATGAAAACCTGGTGACCGTGGGTCTGACTGGTTATGGTCTGCACCAATTGGGCGAGGTTCTTTATCTCGACTTCCCGGAAGAGGGAAAAAACGTCAACCGCGAGGGTTTCTTCCTCTCGATCGAAAGCACCAAGATGACTCATGACATGGTTTCGCCCGTGCGTGGAACCATCATCGAAGTGAACCAGGCATTGCTCGAAAATCCAGGCATTTTGAACGACGATCCTTTCAACCAAGGTTGGATCGTCAAAATTGAAA
The DNA here is from genome assembly GCA_019637895.1 of Pseudobdellovibrionaceae bacterium. Classification (GTDB taxonomy): domain Bacteria; phylum Bdellovibrionota; class Bdellovibrionia; order Bdellovibrionales; family Bdellovibrionaceae; genus JAHBUV01. Next base: position 1,979 of record JAHBUU010000181.1, read on the forward strand.
TGGACGACGAAAAGGATCTTGCCTCTCTGATGCGGGCCAGTGCTTATCGCACTTTGATCGGCGTTCGTGCCGAGCGTCCCGAGCCTGCTGCTCTTGAGCCGGTGGCTGCTCCGAAAAGTCTTGGCGCTTTTGCTGATGACGATGAGGACGAAGATGATATGGACGAGGACGACGAATAAGCGTCGGTCTATCGAGACACAAAAAAGCGGCTGATGAGGCCGCTTTTTTATTTTAAATCGAATTTCAGCCGCGGCCTAAAGTTGGCCAAGCCCCAGCTTCAGCCAGTCTCTTTTCGTGAGCAGAGTGACCGTTTCGGTGTTCGGGTCGAAAATGATTTTTACGTCGCCGCGATTCATTTGCTTGCGAACCTGTTCCATCTTTTTTTCCAAAGAGACTTCTTCGCGCCCGTAATCGGTGCCTTCACGCAAAATGAAAGACTCGATCAATCCATGCAGGGCCTCGGGGCTCAGTTGCTCCATAGGGACTTCGATGGGGGGCTGTGGTTCGTCTTGATTCATAGGCTGACCCTAACCGCGGAATCAGTTCTCAGGCAACGAAGAGTCACGTTGTTTTGCCTGAGCCTCTTGGGCCTTGAGGTCCTGGTCCACGCAGTTGGTATAGCGATCCGTGGACTGTCGCCCTCCGACACCGACTCCGAAGCCGCGTCCCAGTCCGATCCCCAGTCCCACGCCCACGCTGCTGTTTTGGTCTTTGCACTTTGCCTGGGCTCGGCACACCGAGATGGCTTCTTCTTCGACGCGGGGGCAGGTGGCCTTCGGTGAGGAGGCGCATCCGACAAGGAAGATGAACGGCAAAGTGAAAGTGATTCTTGAAGGTCGCATCAGGGTCCTCCTCCTTCTTTTTGTCTCATGGGAGGGGCTTTTTCCTGAGACCGGATCCGGAGAAACGAAGGAATCTTCCTCTCGGGAAAAGGCTTGGACACAAGCGCGTTGCGTCATCTCCGTTCGTGAAGGGGCCTCCTCTTTCGGAGAGCGTGAATCCTTGCGCAAATTCTGATAATTTGAGCGCTTATGACAAAGCAAAACACGACCCGCACCGCCCCTTACTCGGCCGTTAAACCGGACGTTCAACTTTCAAAACAAGAAGAGTCCATTCTCGAGTTCTGGGACCAGGAAAAGATTTTTGCGCGGTCGATGGAAGGCACGAACAAAAAGACCTACAGCTTTTACGACGGACCTCCGTTTGCGACCGGGCTGCCTCACTACGGGCATTTGCTGGCGGGCGTGTTGAAAGATGTCGTTCCTCGCTACTGGACGATGAAGGGCTATACCGTGCCTCGTCGTTTCGGCTGGGATTGCCACGGGCTTCCGGTTGAATACGAAATCAACAAGGTTCACAAAATCGAAAGCCGCAAGGACGTCCTCAAAATGGGCGTTGCAAACTACAATGCCGCTTGCCGTGGGATCGTGAAGCGCTATTCGGAAGAATGGAAAACCACGGTCCGTCGCGTGGGCCGTTGGGTCGATATGGAAAATCCTTACTTCACCATGGACGTGAGCTTCATGCAGAGCGTGTGGTGGGTATTCCAGGAACTTTTCAAAAAGGGCCTGATCTACGAAGGTTACAAGGTCGTTCCTTACTCGGTCGGGATCTCGACGCCACTTTCGAACTTTGAAGCGAATTTGAATTATAAAATGGTTCAGGATCCGGCGCTGACCGTGAGCTTTCCAGTCGCGGGTCAAGTGGACACGCATTTGCTGGCGTGGACGACGACCCCTTGGACCTTGCCTTCGAACTTGGCCTTGGCCGTCGGAAAAGACATCGACTACGTCAAAGCGAAAGAGATCGCGACGGGACGAACGCTGATCCTGGCCGAAGCTTTGCTGCCGAATTTCTTTAAGGCCCCTGATCAAGAGATCGAGATCCTGGCGAAGTTGAAGGGCACAGAGCTGGTCGGTTTGATCTATGAACCCCTGTTCCCATTCTTTGGCGACCGGGCAGACAAGGGCGCTTTCCGCGTGATTCTTGCGGATCATGTGACCACTGAAAGCGGAACGGGCATCGTGCACATGGCCCCGGCCTTTGGGGAAGAGGATTATTACGCCTGCTCGAAGGCGGGAATTCCGATCGTGAATCCCGTCGATGACGACGGCATGTTCACCAGCGAAGTTCCCGACTATCAGGGAAAACGCGTGAAGGATGCTGACAAGGACATCATCGCCGACCTCAAAAAGAAAAATCGCGTCTTCAAGCAGGACACCATCCAGCATAGTTATCCTTACTGCTATCGTTCGGATACGCCGCTCATTTACCGCGCGGTCTCGAGCTGGTTCGTGGCGGTCGAAAAAATCAAAGACGGCCTCATCAAGAATAACAAAACCACGGCATGGGTTCCGGATCATCTGCGTGATGGTCGTTTCGGAAACTGGCTGGAAAATGCCCGTGATTGGGCGATCTCCAGAAATCGTTTCTGGGGAACGCCGCTGCCTTTGTGGAGAAACCAAGAAGGCGAAATCATCTGCGTGGGTTCTCGCGAAGAGCTGGAAAAACTCTCGGGCCAAAAAGTCGAAGACTTGCACATCGAGTTCGTCGACAAGATCACGATTCCTTCGCCCACGGGCAAATCGGATCTGGTCCGTGTTGAAGGCGTTCTCGATTGCTGGTTTGAATCGGGTTCGATGCCTTACGCTCAGTGGGGTTATCCGAAATCCAATGTCGAGGAGTTCAAAAAATCTTTCCCGGCAGACTTCATCGCCGAAGGATTGGATCAGACTCGTGGCTGGTTCTACACGCTGTCGGTCATTGGCACAGCCTTGTTCGATCAGGCGCCATTTAAGAACGTGGTCGTGAATGGTCTGGTTTTGGCCGAAGACGGTCGCAAGATGTCCAAAAGCCTGAGGAACTATCCGGATCCGATGGAGGTCCTCAATCAGCACGGGGCAGATGCCTTGCGTTTGTATCTGATCGACTCGCCGGTGGTGAAGGGTCAGGAACTCAAGTTCTCGGACAAAGGTGTCTATGACATCGTTCGGAAAATTTTGCTTCGCTGGTGGAACTCGTATTCGTTCTTTACGAACTACGGGAATATCGACGGCTTCGTGCCCAAAGGGGATGCGAAAAAATCGCCGAACATCCTGGATCAGTGGGTTCTGTCGCGGCTTCATGCTTTGATCGCGAACACTCAAAAAGAAATGGATGCGTACAGGCTTTACAACGTGGTTCCTCAGCTCTTGCAGTTCATCGAGGATCTG
>JAHBUU010000182.1 GCA_019637895.1 Pseudobdellovibrionaceae bacterium
GCTGGTTGGCGATTCTTTTCATCGGCGAGATGTTCACCACCACCACGATGAAATATTTCGAGATGGAAATCGAACGCGCCGTCGTCCTCGCCCTCTTCATCCCTCTGATCATCTCGGCCGGAGGAAACTCTGGATCGCAGGCATCGACCCTGATCATCCGTGCGCTTTCGCTGGGTGAAGTCCGGATGCGAGACTGGTGGCGGGTCTTCAAGCGGGAATTGCTTTCGGGTATTGTATTGGGCTTGATCCTGGGATTCATTGGATTCCTGAGAATCGCGATCTGGCCCGCCCGCGAATCCTACTTTGGAACCTACTGGCTGGCGCTGGCAATCACCGTGTTCTTTTCCGTCATGGGGGTTGTGCTTTGGGGAACCCTGTCCGGCTCGATGCTGCCCTTCATTCTGAAAAAGCTCAGACTCGATCCAGCCTCGGCCTCGGCTCCGATGGTCGCGACCATCGTGGATGTCACAGGTATCGTGATTTATTTCACCGTCGCCAGCATCATGCTCAGCGGGAAACTGCTTTAAACGAAAAAGTGCGCGTGATCGATCACGCGCACTTTTGAAAATCTAAAAGCGAAGCTCTTTTTACATTCCGAGGATGCGACTGCAAGCCATGGCACTCGGACGAAGACCGCCGTACTTTTGCAGGCCGTCGAGGTATTGACCCCATCCCGGACGCAGACTCGAACCGGAAGATCCTCCACCAACGAGACCCGAGATATATCCCGTCCAACCTGTGTTGGCTTTGCCCGCTTCGAAAAGCTGGTAGCCTTTCGAGAAATAGCCGCCGCTTCCGGCGTGGGAACCATCACGCATCAGCTCTTCGATCGGAATCCGAGTGATACGGGACAGTTCTTTTTCAAACTCGACAAAGAAGGTCTTTCCGTAACTGTCGTACATCGCTTCGGAGACCCACGATGGCTTTTCGTTTCCGTGCAAGATCCCCTGAGCGATGGAGGCACGGCCATTGAGAATGTTTCCGGATTCCCAAACGGACAAGAGTTTGGTCGCCTTCATCGCTTGGGCGATCTCTTTTGTCAGGTAAGAATCTCCCAAGTCACGGAAAACGATTTTTCCCGTTGGACGCATGTCTCCGTCCAGCTCGACCAGGAAGTTCTGCGAGTGAGGAGAGTCATAAGACAAACCCGTCATCGCATACAATTCAGCAATCGCTTTTCCCAGAGGACGGACATAGTGCTGTCTCCAGAACTCGGCCGGGTCTTTGGATCCGTTCATTTCAGCAATCTGACGACCGGTCTCTTCGTGCAAAGCTGAAAAACCGGGAACATAAACGCGATCTTTCACGTTCAAATCTCCGAGCAAACGCAAGAGCATCCCTTGATCGATGTCTTTCACGCCGAACACCAAAGGCTCATCCATAAAAAGGAAGTTTTCCGGAGTCCGCATCTCCATCGCCTTCATCGCGTAGTCGGAACTGATTTTGACCTGACGAGCGTCGTCCCAAGTCTGTTTCTTGTCGCGCCAGTTTCCACCCGTCACGTCAGTGGAAACTTTCATCGAGAAAGCCAGATCGCTTTTCGGATCACGAACGATATAAGAACGCGAGGCCGTCATATATCCTTCAAAGTAGGTATGCCGTTGAGTCGAAACCCCGTTCTTTTTCATCCAGGTTTCGAGTTCTTTATGCCACTTGGTATCTTCGGGGTTGATCAGCCAGCGAACCATCTTCTCGCCGTTTTTAGAAAAGATCAGGGCATTTTGAGCCGCATGGGGCAGACGCTCAAAAGAGATATCCCGCTCGAGAAGACGCAGAGGAATCTCGTAGTTTTCGATTCTGACCGCATCATTGGACCGCTTGGCGACCGCATTGGATTTGGTTTCGAAATCGACCAGTTCTTCAACGGTCGGCTTGAGTCCATCGGCCAAAGCCAGGGACGACATCAACAAGACGGCAAAAATCGATCGCAACATGGCAGTCCTCCATTCAGATCCCACTAAAGCAAAGAGGATTCCACGAGCAGACCGAGTAAACGGCACCCCTGGCAATTTTCCCTGTCGAAGAAATCGACAGGGGCCCTAAAATGGAAGAAAAAGTCCGCCCAGGAACGGGCGGTTGATTTTTAAGACGCTTTCAAAAGCTGCTTGGTCCAACTGAACAAGGTCGCCTTGGCTTGCTCTTTCACCGAGTCGAACTGCACGCCATAGGATTCGTTCTTTTCGCTCCAGACGATATGGCCCTCGACATCGATCGCCGTCTTGCCATCGGGACCCAGAATCTTCATCTGAATCGTCCCACCCTTTTCAAGGGCTTCGTCCGCATCGAAACACAGCCCGCCCATCGAGATGGTTTTTAACGACGCCACCAACTGTCGATCACCAGCTTTGATCATCATGTCGGAGTTCAAGACATAGCGGTCGTACCGACGACGAGCAACCGGCGTCTTCTGTCTCAGGGCAAACCACATCAACAGAGGCGACAGCAGCAAGAGCATCGCCATCGCACCGGAACCCGGAGGAGGAGCTGCTCCACCACCACCGATGGCTTGGATCATCCCGCAACCACCTCCGGCCGTGGTCTCGCTGGCAAGACTTCGATCCGTCAGATACTGCGGAGAATAGTCCGGCTGATAGGCCAGCATCGCCACATTCTGCTGAGAGGCATTGAGCAAGTTCTCCATATTAATGCGTGCGCCAGAAACCAAATACGGACGCAATCTCGAGATCGGATCAGCGCTCGCCAACAGCAAGCTGCGAAGTTGATATCCCGTCAGATCCGGAGCCTCACGCAAAGCCAAAGCCGCTGCTCCAGCGACAAAGGGAGCCGCCATCGAAGTCCCCGACATCGAGGTCCACCAACCGCCCGGCAAAGTACTGAAAACATAAACGCCCGGAGAAGCGAGATGCACCGTCTTCGCGCCATAGTTCGTGAAGCTGGCAAGACGATCGTTGTCTGTCGTCGCGGCCACAGACACATTCGAGGGAACCGCATAATTCGCAGGATACATCGCAGACACATCGTTGTTGCTGGTGTAGTTCCCCGCCGCAGTCACGACCAGAACACCCTTTTCATAGGCGTGGGTCAAAGCATCGTGCAAAGCCCGACTGTAGGCGCTTCCGCCCCATGAGCAGTTGATCACCTTCGCACCCATGTTCACCGCGTAGTAAATGGCATTCACCGCTGCGGCTGTCGATCCTGATCCATTTTTGTCGAGGAACTTCAGAGGCATGATCCGAATCTTTGACTCGATCGTTGGAGCCCCGACGATATTTTGAGTCGCACCCAGAACAATCCCGGCCACGTGAGTTCCGTGGTTCTCGTCATCGAAAAAGTTGGCATTGTTGCCGATGAAGTTCCAGCCGCTGACGTCATCGACGTAACCGTTGTAATCGTCGTCAATCCCGTTGCCAGGGATTTCCCCTGGATTCACCCACACAGAGTTCGACCGGGTAAAGACCGGATGAGAGGCATCCAGACCGGTATCGATGACAGCCACAATCGGACGGTTGTTCGCATCGCTCGGAGAACTCAGCTGCCAAGCCGCGGTGGCTCCCACTTGGGCGTAGGTTTGCGAATAAACCCCTGGGTCCTGAACAGCCTGACCGACGTCAGCGGGTTTGATGGCATTCAAGCGATAGTTGGGTTCAATATAAAGGACATCCGGGTCGGCAGAAAGCTCGCTCACCAAGGCGGCATCCGTTTGGGTCAGATGGAAGACCCCTTTGCCCGAAAAGGCGGCCTTGAGGAAGGCCTTCCCCTGGAGCTTCTGCTGCACTCGACTGGTTCCGGTTGGCTTGAAGCGAACGATGTATTCGCCGTCCACGACCTCTGCCGAGGCGGATGCCCCCTGAGGCAGCCCGAGCAGTACAACCAAAACCGTAAAGACCCACAACCCTTGAGTGACCAAAGGCTCCCCTTTCGACGACATGCCAGATACCAGCTCTTCGGCCATCCCTCCCTAGGTCTTGAGAGAAGCTTTTATTGGAAACCGTCTCCATTTGAGATTCCTGTAAAATCATCTTATGATCGCTTCATGCAACAGCTTCGAAGCATCTTTTTTCGCGGACTTATCACCTTCCTCCCCATTGCGATCACGATTTACATCCTTTATTCGGGTGTCATCATCGTGGAAAGCCTGCTGGGAAGCTTTATCCAATCCTCGATTCCTCAAGCCTACATTCCCGGATTGGGATTCATTCTCACCATCCTTTTGATTTTTCTGTTCGGGCTGCTGCTGAACAACCTCTTCATCAATGCCCTCTACGAAAGCATCGAAAGACGCCTGCAAAGCGTTCCTTTGGTCAAGGCCGTCTACTCTCCTCTGCGGGACGTGATGAACCTGTTTTCCCGCAAAGGGCAGAACGACATGAAATCCGTCGTGCTGGTCGACCTCGGAGGGAGCGGGATGCAGGCGCTGGGTCTGATCACCCGCGAAACTTTCAAGGACCTCGAGGCTCTCAAAAGCCACTCGGATGGAAAAGTCACCGTCTACATCCCTTGGAGCTATGGGCTTGGTGGCCTGACCTTTCTCGTGAACCGCAGCCAGGTCACTCCTGTCGACATTCCTGTTGACCGAGCTTTGAGCCTTGCTCTGACCGCCTGGGTTAAGAGCGATCCCAAACAGCAAAATGGAGGAACTCGCGATGTCTGAAGCCACCCAAAGGACCATCGCGGCGAAAGCCCTCCGAGTGAACCTCGATCAAGAACGTTACGGCACCTTCGCCGAAATTGGTGCGGGCCAAGAAGTCGCTCGTCATTTTTTTCAGGTCGGACGGGCTTCGCAAACCATCGCAAAGAGCATGTCCGCTTATGACATGACCTATTCCGACGAAATTTACGGCCGCGAAAAAAACGGGCGCTACGTCTGCGAGTCGCGACTGATCCGAATGCTCGACAAAGAGGCGAACCTGCTGGTCCGCCGCTTGGGCGAAAAACGCGGAGCCAATACTTGTTTCTTCGCCTTTGCCAACACCGTCGCCACCGGCAGCCCTGAAAGCCCACGCTGCCACGGCTGGATGGGTGTGCGCTTTCAGAATAAACCGCGAGGCCCTTTCAACGAGATCGTTTTGCATGTTCGCATGACGGACAAGCATCGTCTTCGCCAGCAAGAGGCGCTGGGTGCCCTGGGCGTGAACCTTGTCGAAGCCGCTTTTTACGGTTTGAAAAAGCCCGAAGGTTTTCTGGATTTGCTC
>JAHBUU010000183.1 GCA_019637895.1 Pseudobdellovibrionaceae bacterium
ATAGTGATCAAAGATTTGGATAATCTGACTAACCATGGTCATGCCGTCTTGACCAATGTCATCGAGCCGACCGACGAATGGGGATACCATGCTGGCTCCGGCCTTGGCGGCGAGCAGGGCCTGCAGAGGATTGAAGACCAAGGTCACATTGGTCTTGATGCGATCGGATGTGAGTTTACGAACGGCGATCATCCCATCTTCGGTCATCGGGATTTTCACAACCACGTTGTCTGCAATCTTGGCGAGCTCTTTTCCTTCCGCCACCATCTCGTCAGCCTGGAGGCTGATCACTTCGGCGGAAACCGGGCCCTTCACCTCTTTGCAGATGTCTTTGATGACCTCTGGCAGAGGACGACCGGCTTTGGCGATCAACGAAGGATTCGTTGTGACTCCATCGACCCAGCCTCTCAGATTGGCTTGGCGGATTTCTTCGATGTCGGCGGTATCGATAAAGAACTTCATGGTTTCTCCTTCAAAAGAACGTCCTGCATACCATAATACCCAGGCCCCCGGGAACTCAACCATTCCGCAGCCCTCAGAGCACCGCGCGCAAAAACAGAACGATTCAACGCCTGATGTTCAAACATCAGCTGCTCTTCATCGGAAAAGGCCCAAACCTTGTGGACGCCAAAAACCCCGCCGCCACGGATCCCGATCGGCGAGGGAAGCGCTTTCCCAACGGCCTGAACAAGAGTGTCCTGAAGCGTGAGCGCGGTTCCGCTGGGGTTGTCCTTTTTACGATTGTGATGGATTTCCTCGATCTGAAAATCAAAGCCTTCGAGCTGGGAAAAGAGTTTCAGCGCCTGATTGAGAACAGCGACCCCCAGGCTCATGTTGGACGCCCAAAGAATCGGAGTCGAGGCGGCGACCTTTTGTAACTTGGCCTTTTGGCTTTCGGAAAGCCCCGTGGTTCCAGAAACAAGGGGCTTTCTTTCCACACTCACAAAATCGAGAATCTCGTCAAAGGCGGCGATCGAGGAAAAATCGATCCAGACATCCACCTCTTTGACCTCGGGTGCTTTCAAGTCCCGTACGGTTTTTTGGAAACCGGATGGCCGACCTTGGCGATCAACCCCAAGAAAAGCGACCAGGGTCTCGTGCTTTTCAAGCAGATTTAAAATTTCTTTTCCCATCCGGCCACCGCAGCCGAAAACACCGACTTTGATTTTTTTCATTTCAAGATCCCGCAACGAACCATTTCCTCTTTCAAAGAGACGGCAAGCTTCTCATCCATTTCCACCAAAGGCAGCCGCAGCTCGGCTCGATCGATCACCTTCATGAGCTGCAAAGCCTTTTTGACTGGAATCGGATTCGCCTCAACGAACAAAAGGTCAATCGCCTTGGCGTACTGAGGGAGTTCTTTCAGTGATGTCCCGGCATCCCCCTGATGGGCTGCCTTGGTCCATCGGGAAAAGGCCTTCGGAAGAATGTGGCTTGCAACCGAGATCACACCATCGCCGCCGACTTCCAGAAACTTTGCATAGGTCCCGTCATCTCCGGAAAGGAGGACAAAGTCCTTGCCACAGGATTTTCGAATCTCGCTTGCGAAATCGATTTTCCCGCTGGCTTCTTTGATCCCGATGATGTTTTTCACTTCGCTCAGTCTCTGGATGGTATCCAAGTCCAACGAGGTGATCGTGCGGCCGGGGACATTGTACAAAATAATCGGCAAACGAGTCGAATCCGCAACCGTCTTGAAGTGGGCAAAGAGCCCTCTTTGAGGAGGCTTGTTATAATAAGGAACCACCACGAGGGCCGCATCCGCGCCCCATTGCTCGGCAAGCTTGGTCGCTGCGACCGTGTCCGCTGTCGAGTTCGATCCGGTTCCCAGAATCAAAGGCACTTTTGCGCCGACTTTTTTTCGAATGAAGGCAAAGAGTTCAGACACTTCATCTTCAGACAATGTCGGGCTCTCTGCCGTGGTTCCATTGACGACGAATCCGTCGACCCCTCCGGATAACTGCTGATCAATCAGTTTTTCCAATGAGGTAAAATCGATTTTGCCATTTTGAAAGGGCGTAATGAGAGCCGTGAAGACACCTTTGAATCGATTCATGCGAAAGTCTCCTGTGGAATTTCAATTTTTGCGGTGATGAAGGCGGGTCCAATCAGAATGGGACGGGCCCCGCCGAGCTGCACTTCCAATTCGCCACCCGGCATGGTGACCTGAAAGCTGCCAGTGCGTCCCTGGCTCATAACAAGAGCTGCAGCCACCGCTCCTGTTCCACAAGCCGCCGTGTAGTTTTCGACTCCGCGTTCATAGGTCTTTGCCTTTGAACCCTCGAGCAAAGTCACATTGGCGCCAGCGGGTCCAAGATCTGGATGCGTTCTCAGAGATCGACACACCTGAAGATCCACCTCGTCGAAAGAAGAAACCGGCAACACAAAATGGGGAACCCCGGAATTCACCAAAGACCCCTGGTAGGATTTCCCATTCACCTCAAGAGTCCTTTGCTGAGGCCTCTCTTGGATCGCGGGCATGGCGACGGCCCAACGGCCATCTTCTTTCATTTGAATGGAAACGGTTCCAGCCTTGGTTTCTAAATTGAACGGCAAAGGAGCAATCGAGATCTCTTGGGCAAAAGCCCCTGCACAACGAGCGGCGTTTCCGCACATCTCAGCACCAGAACCGTCAGCATTGTAGAAATCCCAAACCAAACCCTGAGAGGGGTCCGCGTGGTGCCGCAAAAAAATCAAACCGTCTGCCGCGAGGTGATTCAAAGAGCAAAGAGTACGAGTCATCTCCACTCGGGATTTTTTTTGCGTGCTTTCCCAGCGATAAAAGGCTCCGCCCTCTCGCGCGTCGATGAAAAGAAAGATATTCCCGGCGCCATTCAGTTTGTAGGTTTCAAACGGAAGTGTCTTCATCGCTGGCCGGGTTTCGACAAAGGAGACTCGGGGGTTTTCTTTTTTTCCTTTTCAGACCGAAGGGTGCCATCGCCAGGACGAATCGGCTCAAGCGGAGGCAGCGGGCGCCCCTTGACCCCGCAACCCAAAGAAAACACCAGGAGACCGAACAACAAAAAGTTTTTCACAGAGAGCCCCCCGCCTTTTGCGCATTTTCCACGTCCACTGTTTTTCGGCAGAGGAATGGCTCTGAAAGGTAACGTCGCAACAAGGCCGTCGAAAGATTCTTACAGGTCATCAGATATCTCGCGCCTGCGGCGTTTTTTTGTTCCGAAACTTCTCCGTATCTCCACTCCCAGTAGCCAAGCTCTGGATGTTCGGGATCTGCACCCTTGAGGGCCTGAACCGCGTCGATCGCACGACTCTCGGATTTTTCCCGATCAGCGCGTTCGACCTCCAATGAAAGCCAAGACTTTTTGTAGCTGCCTTTTCTGCCCTCGGCCTGGCTCCTCAGCGTGGTGTACAGAGGCCAATCATTCTGACAAACGGCCGCCTGAGCGGACCCCAGGAGCGTTTGTTCATCAAACGGATTTGTTTTTCGAATCTGTGCTAAGGATTCGGCCGCATTGTCACAGTTGTTCGCGATCATCTGGAGACGGGCCAACTCGTTCAAGACCTGCAGATTGTCGGGTTCGATTCGACTGGCCTCCTGCAAACGAGACTGAGCCTGCTTGGGATCCGTTTTTCTCAAGGAAAGGGCCAACTCGTACAGCTGCTGGGCTCGATCATTGAAAAAAACCATCGAGATTTCTTCGAGAGCCACTCTCATCTCGCGAAAGGCGGTGGAGTTCGCGGGCTCTCTTCGCATGGCCGAAACCAGAATATTTGTCGCTTGGGTGCGGTCTTTTTGCAGGCTGAGATTCCGGGCCTTCTCGATGAGGTCTCCGGGTCCTTCCGATGTCCTGCGATGATCTTTCTGAGCCCAAGAGTGAACCCCGGTCACCAAACACAGAACAAAAAGGAAAGCGCGAATCGAAAGCATGATGTATGAAACCATGCTTCACTTTCCTGTCAAGGATCTCACTTACCTGAGAGGACTCGCCAGAACCTGACGCGGCTTGCTGCCGTTGGCCCCACTCACAAGCCCGCTTTGCTCCATGAGTTCGATAAACCGGGCCGCCTTGGGATATCCGATCTGGAAGCGGCGTTGGAGCATGGACGCCGAAACGGTTTTCTGCTCGGTCGTCCAACGCACGATATGGTCATATTCCTCGCCCGCCTCGTCCTCGGAGAAGGCTCCTTGGATCATTCCCCCATCGACACCGACGGCTGGGCCTTCGAGCATTTTCATTCCAAGAGGGTCAAATTCGGGCTTGGATTGATCCGACCAGAACTTGACCACGTCGTTCACTTCACCATCGGTGAGATAGGGGCCGTGGTGCCGGGACGGTTTATTCACGCCTGGCGCGAGGAACAACATATCCCCGTTCGGCAACAGCCGCTCGGCTCCGGATTCCTCGAGAATGATCCTTGAGTCCATCGGGCTTGCGACCTTGAGTGCGATTCGTGCCGGGATATTGGTTTTGATCAGACCCGTCACCACCTCTTTGCGCGGCGACTGGGTGGCAAAAATCAGGTGGATTCCACAGGCACGAGCCTTTTGCACCAATTTCTGGATCAGAGGCTCGAGCGCCTGCTTTTCTGAAACCATGAGGTCGGCCAACTCATCACAAATGATCACGATGAACGGCAGCTGCTGGAAGTAGTACTGATCCTTGGCACCGCCAGCCTGTTCGTCCAACTCTTGGTTGAACTTTTCATGCTCAGCGATCTCGTCTTTGCCGAGAGCCGCAACTCGCTCGTTGAAAACCTCGATCTTGGCCGCTCCGAATTTCGAAAGCGAACGATAGCGCTTTTCCATCTCTTGAACCGCCCAACGAAGTGCCGTGACGGCCTTTTTGGGTTCAATGATGTGGGGGAGAACCAAGTGAGGCATATCTTTGAAGTCGGCCAAATCGACCATCTTCGGATCGATCAGAATCAATCTCAGCGTCTTTGGCGAATGGCGGAACAGAAGGCCTGAAATGATCGAACGAACAAAGACCGATTTTCCAGAACCCGTCGTCCCCGCGATCAAAAGATGCGGCATTGGACGAAGGTTTACAATTTTAGGGGCCCCGTTTGCCTGTTTCCCAAGGGCAATCGGCAGGGCCACATCATCGCTCCAGAACGAATCTTCGGCGAGCAGGTCTTTGTAGTACACGGTTTCGCGTTTCGAGTTTGCGG
>JAHBUU010000184.1 GCA_019637895.1 Pseudobdellovibrionaceae bacterium
GGCAAACTTCGAATTGGCCGCGTGTTCGACAACCCATTGGTATTGACCAGCGGCCTCGTCGTACTTGTTCATATCGTACAAGAGTTCCCCGTAGTAGAAACGCATCTCGCCCAAAGACGGCGATTCCGGGAATTCCCGCATGTAAAGCTGATAACCTTCGTTTGCCAGCCCTTGAGAGTAGGGCGCTCGCGAGTTCTGTGCCGTTTGATGTTGCTGCAACGTCCAGTTACGCAAAGTCGTTTCGCGCAACTTCATGGAGTTCCCGATCAGCTCGGCATTGCCTTTGTTCGCAGTCGCCCATGGTGACGAAGGACCGAAGTCTTTCACCCAACGATACAGCTCTTCACGGAACTTCGGCGAGTTCTTGGCATAGAAATAGTTCTGCACGATCTGATACTGGTATTCGAATGCCTTCGGATGAGTCGGATTCGCTTCGATGAGTTTTTTGAAAATCACCTCGGCAGAATCGCGGTTCCCCTTGTCGGAATAGTAGTAAGCCAGCTTTTCCATGTACGGGCCGACGTCGCCACCGACCATATTGCGGAAATATCCTTCAGCACCTTCGGCGGATCCGACACTCGCATAGAAAAGAACCAAATCGCGGCTGGCTTCGGCTTCAAGTTTCGAACGATTAACTGTCCGACGTCCTGCGAGGCTCTCGCCCGTTTCCTGACGACCCGACTTGATGATGGTTTCCAGATAGGTGAGCGCCTCACGGTATTTCCCGAGACGATACAGACACCAGGCACCTTTGTACAAAGCGAAGGTATGCAGACGGTGACGCTTGTCTTTCAGAAGGACTGAGTACTCGCGGTAAGCCTGGCTCCACTTTTCGTTTTCAAAGTAGTATTCACCCAGAGCGAAGTAGCCCTCTTTCACGAAAACGCTGCGAGGGAAATGTCGAGTCAGACGCTCATAGTAATCGACGCCCTTTTTGACGTTTCCAAGTTCGAAATGGTTAAAGCCCAGGAAAAAGTAAGCCTGGTCGATCTTTTCGTCCCGAGGGAAATCCCGCTCGAACCATTCATACAGTTGGATCGCACGACGGTTGTAGGCACGGGCCTCGCTCTGATTCAGAACCGGCTTCTTTTTCGTCTGTCCGGCCTGGAACTGCTTGAGTTGCTTGTCGTATTCATCCTGGGCGATTCCGTCCAGAATGGTGGATTTCTCCACGTAAAGCTCAGCCAACCGCAGCCACATCTCGCCCCGGTTCGGACTGTTACGGAATTTCTGGGACAGCTTGAATAATTCGTCGATCTGCTGATCCAGAATTTTATTGTACTGGCGACGGTCGGAATCCATCTCGGAGCGCATCAGCTCGGAGGACCGCGGAGGCTTGACCTCGTTCATGTTTCTCGGTGTCCCGCTTTGGAAGGAAAGCTGTGACTGCGGAAGCACGATCTCGGACTTCTGCAAGCGAACCTTGCCGCCCCGGCTTTCTTCCTGAGCTTGCGCTAACAACTCGGCGACCGACTTTTTACGGGCGCTTTGCGCCTTTTTTTTCTGGGCATCAGCCTGAAAAGGCGTCAGCCCCAGAATCGCCGTGATGGTCAAAATGGAAAGAGGCTGCAAACTCTTCTTCATAATCACTCGCAACTCGATTTACCGAGATAATGATAGTTACCGATCTCATCCAGCCAGAACTCGCCTTGGAACGGATAGTAGTCGTAACCGTTTTCCACATAGAAGGACCGCGTGACATCCTCGTCCACGGATTCTTCAACACCCTTGCCGACGATCTTTTTCTTCAGAGCTTCTTTCTTTCCGTTGATCATCTCGTAACGGATGAAGCTTGCCTGCTCATAAAGGTCGCGCAATTCGGTCCGCATATTCGAAAGATGGGCTTTGACCATATCACCAATCGCATTCGTGGTGTTTCGGCGACGGCTCGAAATGATTTTGAGCGAATACTGGCCGATCGAAGACGAACGGAACGGATAGTTGGATTCGATCTTGGCTTTCTCTTCGTCCAAAGCCGAAAGGTAGTTCATCGCACGACGGACATCCCCCTGCTCGATCACGCTGTTCAAAACGATGATCGGAAGATTGGTGCCACCCTCGCTGGTGCCTTTTTTGATCATCCAAGCTTTTTCAGCCTCACGGAAGTACGCAGAGGAAGCCGAGTTCGATCGGATGAAGTCGCGGACTTTCGAAGAAACAGGACCGTAAGTCTTTTCGAAGAGCTGAAGAACTTTTTCCATTTCGTCGTATTTACAGATGTAAAGATAGACGATCGCCCGCAAGAGCAAGGACTCGGGGATAAAGAATTCTTCGTAGTAAGCCGAGTGAAGAGATTGGAAGTTCGAAAGCGCCGAACGGAAACGCGCCGAACGAAGCATCGCCCATGATTGTTCAAACAAAGCGTCGTGCCACAAAGCATGGTCACGCGGAACCTGCGAATAGGCCTCGATCGCCCGATCCCAATCCTTTTTCTGATAAAGCGTACGCGCGATCGACAACTGGGCCGCCACTCGGTTGGTGTCGGTCACTGGAGCCTTCCCGCGCAAGGCGAGGAGATTCTGGAAAGCCGCGAGGGCTTGCTCGGTTTTGTTCTGCTCGAGAGCCGACAAGCCGCGATTGTACATGGCCTGGTTGTAGTAAGAGCTTCCTGGGTTCACCCGAGCAAAGGCGGACTCGGCACCCGCATAGTCGCGGTTCTTGAGTTTCACCTCTCCGATCCGGAACGCGATCATATCCCTGTTCGCAACAGGAATGTCCGAAAGATCCATGCGGCCCAGAGCATAGTTCAACAGGGTATCGTCACCGAGACCGTCAGCCACGATCGACAGCTTTTCCACCGCGAGCTTGGTGTACTTCGGATGCTTCATCCGAATCACATCAACGAACTGAAAGGCAGCCACTTGGTTGAGCTTCATTTCCATCAGCATCAGACCAAGGATGTATTTGATCTGTGCACGATCGGATTGAAGCTCAGGACGACGAGCCAACGAATAGAGACTGCTAGCGGCGGCCTGATACTGTCCACCACGAGCCAATTCCAAAGCTTTCTGCAACTGCTGGCGAGAGCCAACCGACGCGGATGAAACGGTTTCACGAACGGGCTTTCGCGCATTCGTGCGTTTCCGGTTCTGCGCCGAGGAAACGGTGGTCATGGCCGCGATCAACAAAGAGATAAAAGCGAGTTTTTTCATCGGTATCTAGCCTCCGGAAAGAACCAGCTCCAACCAACCGTCACGAAGAGGTTGTTGTAGGAACCTTTGTTGCCGTCCACGCCCGTCGCATTGAAGAAGTTCCAACTGAAATCCCAACGAACGCCGGTGGATTTCGAAAGAGCGAAAATCTGTCCGGTTGCAAGATGCAGGGTTCCCGCATCTTCAGATTGAGTTTTCGTCGTTCCTCCGCCAATCGAGAAGTAAAGGTCGAAAGGAATGATTTGCTCGTTGAACCAAGTCATCTTTCCGTAGATCGGGACAAAGACCAGATCCAAGGCAAGAAAGCTTTTCGTGAGAACAAGGTTATCTGTCTGAACACCTTGGATCTCTTTGAGCTCTTTGGTCGCTTTCGCATCGCTTGTCGACAGCGCAAAGTAGTTCAACTCAAGCCCGATGGATTCGGTAAAGAAGTAACCGGCCTTCCCGACCCCACCGATGACGTTGAAGAAGGGATCGTTCGTGACCATGGTCAAACCACCAAAGAGCTGGAAACGCCCGGTCTTTGGCAAAAATCTTTTTTGCAGAACGGAGACTTCCGCAAAGGGAGCCAACTGTCCCAACCCAGAAAAGTCGATGGCTTTCGATTCCTGTGACATTTCTTCGGGGGCCACTCGGGACTCCGAAGTTCCACGCGGTGCCACCGGAGGTGGCGCCGAACGTTCCAGTTCGACTTCGATGATGTTCAGTTCTTCGTTATCCCCAAACGAGTCCTGCGCCAGAACCACGGAAGGAGCCGCCAGCAACACCGCCAAAGCGAGAGAGATCATTTTCATGCTGCCTCCTAGAAGAGCCATGTCAGCCCCGCATCCAAGACGGTGGTGTAAGTCAGGCGTTCTTTGAACTTATCCGCGGCAGGAACCGGCTTGCCGTTCGAGATCCCAGAACCATCCGAGGTCTGACTCGAATCCAAGAAAGGAATCGGTGCCATGTTCGCAAAGAGACGGAAATCGAGTCGCAGCGCCAGATTCTTGGTGAAGTAAAACTTCTGCCCAAGCCCCGGAGCCAGAACAGGATAACTTTTGTGAGAATACTGAACCATCCCAAGCCCCAGCGTGGAGTACAGACTGAGGTTCACGACTGTTTCTTTGGTGATGCTCATCTTGCCGTAGAACATTTTCCAGTTCCAATCACCCATCAGAGTCTGATCGAGACTGGGCGCCCGGCTGAAATCCAGATTGAACTGTTTATCGAGTTGATTCGCGTATTGAGACAACCCGCCCGAGTTCTTGGCGTAGAGCAAACCGAAAGCATGATTTTCACTGGTGTGATAGTAGCCGCTCAAACCAAAACGGTTGACGTTGTAAATCGGCTCGGAAAGCGCCAGCCCATAGAACAGATTCAAATCGATCTTCCCAGAGGTGACGATATTGCGATTCTTCACACTGACAGGATGATTGAAGATGGGAAGAACGGATTCCTTGGCCAGTTCATCTTCAGGAAGCGATATGACTTCCGCTGCTTGAGCCTGCGTCGCAAGAATACATGCCAACGCAACAAGGACCGCCAATTTGACCCAGTTCATTCAAAGCCCCCATCCATGGAACGGCTAGCCGCATTTCTAAACACTCAAAGACATTGTGAAAAACAAAAAGCACCAGAGCAAGCAAGGCCCCGACCGAAGGCGAGCTTGAAAAAACTCTCTAGACTGAAGTCGAGTCCAGGAGGACTAGCCTTTCGTCTGAAAGTCTTTTGCCGGATTTCGCTTTTGCGTTGGCCGGTGGGGACTTCTGCCAGTTTGGGAATCGGAGGGAAGGCTCTGTTTGGGGAGGAGGGGCACGCCCATCCATGGGCTCTACCGCGAGGATTCCCGTCGTGGTCGCGGAGGCCCCTCCGCCCCTTTTTCAAACACCCCACACAGACCTCAAAATTTGTTTTTCTGTTGGGCTGGGGGCCGGGC
>JAHBUU010000185.1 GCA_019637895.1 Pseudobdellovibrionaceae bacterium
GTCCGCGCAGTCCTTGGTCTGCTGGGGATTTCCCGTCACCAGCACCTCTCCATCCCCCACATAGGCGATTCGATCCGCCATCTGATAGGCCCTGCGCATGTCATTGGTCACGGCGACCACTGTTGAACGGTCTTCCGTTTTCATTTTCAGAATAAGCTCGATGATTTTTTTCGACGTGATCGGATCGAGGCCCGCCGTCGGATCATCATAAAAGATCAGTGACGGTCGAAGTGCCAGGGCTCTGGCGATTCCCAGCCTCTTTTGCATTCCACCGCTGATCTCGGAAGGGAACAGCCCGCCCGCATGGGAAAGGCCCACGGCCTCGAGGAATTGCTCCACTTTTTTCTGAATGAGCTCTTCCGAGAGCTTCGTCGTTTCCCGGAGAGGAAAGGCGATGTTCTCGGCACAGGTCAAAGAATCAAACAGAGCATTCTTCTGAAACAACATTCCCATGGATCGGATGAGCTCAAGACGCTTTGCGCTATTCGTAGTCTGTAAGTTTTCGTTTTTGATCCTCAATTCACCATCTTGAGGGTCAACCAGACCAGCCATTGTTTTCAGCAAAGTGGTTTTCCCCTGACCGCTGGGACCCACCAAAACCAGGCACTCACCTTCCCGAACGCTCAGATCCACCTTGTTCAAAACAGGGCGCCCATCGAAGTGCACACTCAGGTTCTTGAGTTCAATGACCGTCTCTCGCATGGGTGTTTCTTCCTTTTTCAGAGAGCGACTCGTGAGGTTGGGGCTTGTCTCTCTCTCTGATTTAAGATTGAATGGCGCGGTTCAATCAACTCGAAATTTCATCTTCAATCGAAGGGATTTTGTATGGCACACATGCGTAAAAAAATCGCCGTGATCGGCGCTGGTTTTGTCGGCTCCACAACGGCTCATTGGGCAGCTCAGAAAGAACTCGGGGATGTCGTTCTTCTCGACATCAATGAAGGTGCTGCGGTCGGAAAAACCCTCGACCTCGCCCAGGCTTCGGCCATCGAAATGTTCGACACCAACGTCAAAGGCACCAGCAAGTACGAAGACATCAAAGATTCCGACGTCGTCATCATCACGGCCGGAATGCCACGAAAGCCGGGCATGAGCCGCGACGAACTCGTCGGCATCAACGCCAAGATCGTCAAAGACGTCTGCGAGGGCGTTAAAAAATTCGCTCCGAACTCTTACGTCATCGTCGTCTGCAACCCGATGGACGTCATGGCCGTTTACGCGAAACAAATCCTGGGTTTCCCTCGCGAGCGCGTGCTTGGCATGGGTGGTTGTTTGGATTCCGCCCGCTTCCGCACTTTCATCGCCGAAGAGCTGAACGTCTCGGTGAAAGACGTCACCGGCATCGTCATCGGAAACCATGGCGACGCCATGATGCCTTTGGTTCGCCATGCCTCTGTTTCCGGCATTCCTCTGACCGAAATGCTTCCTGCCGACAAGGTTGCAGCGATCGTCGCTCGCACGAAACAAGCTGGCGCTGAAATCGGCGGTCACTTGAAAACCGGATCCGCTTACTACGCCCCTTCCCGTGGTGCCGTTGAAATGGCCGAAGCGATCCTCAAGGATCAAAAACGCGTTCTTCCGGTCGCGGTCGAACTCACCGGTGAATTCGGCGTGAACGAAGGCCTGATGGTCGGCGTGCTTGCCACCGTCGGCGGCAAAGGTGTTGAGAAAATCCATAAATTCGAAATGAATCCTTCGGAACAAGAAGAGTTCAAAAAATCCGTCGACGCGGTTCGCGCCCTCGTCGGAGCCCTCAAGAACGTTCAGTAAAACGGAGCCCAAATGAATATTCACGAGTATCAGGCCAAAGAAATCCTCCGAAAATTCGGAGTCGCCACGCTGAAAGGGAAAGTCGCGAACTCTCCCGATGAGGCTCAAACTATCGCGAAAGAAATGGGCGGAAACATCTGGGTTGTGAAAGCCCAGATCCATGCCGGCGGACGCGGAAAGGGCGGCGGCGTGAAGCTGGCCAAGTCCCTTGAGGAAGTTCACCAGCTCTCGTCGCAAATTTTGGGAATGACCCTGGTCACTCACCAAACCGGTCCCGAAGGCAAGAAAGTCCACAAGGTCTTCATCGAACAAGGCTGCAATATCGCAAAAGAGTATTATGTTGCCTGCCTCGTCGACCGCGCCACCGGCCGTGTTGCGATGATGGTTTCCACCGAGGGTGGAATGGACATCGAAGAAGTCGCCGAAAAGAATCCGAATGCGATCCAAAAGATCGACATCGATCCGGTCATTGGACTCGGTGCCTTCCAGGCCCGTCAGCTTGCTTTCGACCTGGGACTCCCGGTCGAGTCTCTCGGCAAGGCCACCAAGTTCTTCATGGGACTTTACAATGCCTTTGTCGCTTCGGATTGCTCGATCGCGGAAATCAATCCTTTGGTCCTCACCAAAGAGAACGATATCCTCGCGCTCGATGCGAAAATGAACTTCGACTCGAACGCCCTCTTCCGTCATGCCGACATCCTCGAGATGCGCGACCTGACCGAAGAAGAGCCGACTGAAATCGAAGCCTCCAAGTACGATCTCGCCTTCATCAAACTTGATGGAAACATCGGTTGCCTGGTGAACGGAGCGGGTCTTGCGATGTCGACTCTCGACATCATCAAGCTTCACGGCGGAAACCCAGCGAACTTCCTCGATGTCGGCGGTGGCGCCAACAAAGAGAAAGTCACAGCGGCTTTCAAAATCATCCTTCAGGACAAGAACGTTCGCGCCATCATGGTCAACATCTTCGGTGGGATCATGAAGTGCGACGTCATCGCCGAAGGCGTGATCGCAGCTTCGAAAGAAGTGGGACTCAAGGTTCCTCTGGTGGTTCGCCTTGAGGGAACGAATGTGGAGCTGGGTAAAAAGCTCTTGAAAGAAAGCGGTCTCAATATCATTCCGGCCGACGATCTCGCTGACGCCGCGAAAAAAGCTGTTGCGGCGGCGAAAGGGTAACGACGATGTCCATTCTGATTAACAAAGACACCAAAGTGATTTGCCAAGGGATCACCGGATCCCAAGGAAGCTTCCACTCTGAACAGTGCGCGGCTTATGGAACGAAAATGGTCGGCGGCGTGACCCCAGGAAAAGGCGGCACCAAGCACAACGGGTTCCCCGTGTTCAACACGGTCCGTGAGGCCAAAGAAGCCACCGGTTGCAATGTCAGCATGATCTTCGTTCCACCTCCGTTCGCGGCCGATTCCATCATGGAAGCCGTCGATGCGGACTTGGACCTGGTCATCTGCATCACCGAGGGCATTCCTGTCATGGATATGGTCAAAGTGAAGCGCTACATGGAAGGCAAGCGGACCCGTCTGATCGGCCCGAACTGTCCTGGCGTCATCACTCCCGGAGAATGCAAAATCGGGATTATGCCCGGACATATCCACAAACCAGGTCGCATCGGCGTCGTTTCCCGCTCGGGAACTTTGACCTACGAAGCGGTTTTCCAATTGACCCAATTGGGCCTTGGACAATCCAGCTGCGTGGGCATCGGGGGCGATCCGGTGAACGGCACGAACTTTATCGATGTTTTGAAGCTCTTCAATGCGGACCCGAACACCGACGCCGTCATCATGATCGGTGAAATCGGCGGTTCTGCCGAAGAAGAAGCGGCCGAATACATCAAAAAAGAGTTCAAAAAGCCGGTTGCTGCCTTTATCGCAGGCGCCTCGGCCCCTCCAGGGAAGCGAATGGGCCACGCGGGCGCCATCATCAGCGGAGGAAAAGGGACGGCGGAAGCAAAATTTGCCGCTCTTGAGGCTGCAGGTTGCAAAATCGCCCGAAGTCCGGCAGATCTGGGCACGACATTGAAATCATTGTTGAAATAATCAAGGAGACCTCAAAATGGGTATCGAAAAAACGTTTTCTATCATCAAGCCAAATGCCGTTAAAAAAGGCGTGATCGGCGACATCGTTAAGCAATTCGAAGACAGCGGTCTCCGTATCGCGGCAATGAAGCTCACTTCGATCAGCAAAGACAAGTGCGAGCTTTTCTACGCTGAACACAAAGAGCGTCCTTTCTTTGGCGAACTCGTCAGCTTCATGACTTCGGGTCCTGTCGTTATGATGTGCTTGGCTGGCGAAGGCGCGATCTTGAAAAACCGCGAAATCATGGGTGCAACAGACCCTAAAAAAGCGAACCCAGGCACTCTCCGTGCAAAACACGGTGACAGCGTCGGTGAAAACGCCGTTCACGGTTCTGACAGCCCTGAGTCCGCAGCTCGCGAACTCGCGATCTTCTTCGACAAGCACGAGATGATTAATCTCTAAGATGACCTCTTCTTCCGAGCGCGCGTCCGGGCTTTTGGGCCCGAGACGCGTGAGGAAGAGC
Source organism: Pseudobdellovibrionaceae bacterium (assembly GCA_019637895.1). Taxonomy (GTDB): domain Bacteria; phylum Bdellovibrionota; class Bdellovibrionia; order Bdellovibrionales; family Bdellovibrionaceae; genus JAHBUV01. The sequence continues at coordinate 4,325 of JAHBUU010000185.1, forward strand.
CACCAAGTCGATTTCCGCAATGACCGCCCCTCCTTGAACCCATCGGACTCCGAATCGGACGACCGATTAAAGTTTTTTCCCTGATCATGGTTTTAAATAGGCAGTGTTGGTGAATTGCATTATTCAGATGTGCAAACACCCCCGTTTCATGGGAACCAGCCCCTATTACCGAGGAAAACACTCATGGCAAAAACATTCATTTTACTCGTCTCAATGTTCGCTTCGTCCGCTTTTGCAGCCACCGTCGGCGATTCTTATGAATGCCGAAACCAAGAGATCGGCCTCGTCGCCCGTCACCAGATCGGCGGCAATGTTTTGCATGGATTCAGCGACGGCCAAGAGTTCAGCATGAAGTGCATCCCGTTCTCTGCTGGAAATTTCCCGCAAAAACGTTTGGATTTTTTCAAGGATAAAGGACTGAAAAACATCGTCGATCATTGCGGAATGATGGGCAACTACGCCTATGTCGGCCTCATCTCTCAGAGCGGTAAACAAATCGCTTTGAACGTTTTTGTCTTCAACTTCGAAGGCGATTTCATCGGTGAGCAAAGCGCCACTTGTCAGAAGCTGAAGTAAGCCGACTGGATTCCGCACACAAGCCCCGCAACGCAAAATCCGGATCCCTCCGATCGAACTCGGTCGGCAGTCCTCCGGCTGTCGGAGACCGACTTCAGGTTC
>JAHBUU010000186.1 GCA_019637895.1 Pseudobdellovibrionaceae bacterium
CCGTGGAGAGTTTCCTTACTATACCCAAGGTGGCGTCAACGTGATCGCCGTCCAAGATGCCGTCGAAGGCATTCTGGCTGCCTGGAAAAAGGGGAAATCCGGAGAACGATACATCCTGAGCGGACAGAATCTCTACATTCGAGAACTCTTTCGCTATATCGCCGAAGCGGCGGGACAACCCGCACCGACCCGGCCGCTCCCCACTTGGTTGGTTTTTCTCGTGGGCGCCTTTGGGGATTTACGGGAAAAGCTGGGCGCCTCTTCCTCCTTAAGTTTGGAAAACGCACGAACATCGACCATGTATCATTGGTTCGATAATTCGAAGGCCCGGCGTGACTTGGGCCTGATTCCCCGGCCCGCTAAGGAAGCCATCGCCGCCAGTGTGAAATGGATGAAAGAAAACGGGATGCTGGACAAGTGAAATTCCTGAAATACTTCGCCCTTTCCTTCGCGGTTCTTTTGCTCGGCATTTTCGCCGTGGCCTTTTGGATTTTTCTGCAAATTCCTTCCGACAAGGAAATCAAAGGCTGCCTGGTCACCAAGATGGCGGGCGTGAATCTGTGCCCAGGATCCAAGGACTATGTGCCACTCTCTAGAATCTCGCCGTTTTTGCAGAGGGCCGTCGTGATGTCAGAGGACGGTTCATTCTGGACGCACAAAGGATTCGATTGGGCCGAGCTTGAAAAAAGCGCCCAGCTCAACTGGCAGAAAGGATCTTATCTGCGAGGCGGATCGACGATCACGCAGCAACTCGCAAAAAATCTCTTTCTCACCAAAGACAAAACCCTGACCAGAAAAGGCATCGAAGCTCTGATCACCATCCGCCTCGAAGAGGTCCTGACGAAGAAAGAGATTCTTGAGCGCTATCTGAACGTTGTCGAGTTCGGGAAAGACATTTACGGGATCAAGGCCGCTGCTCAGAACTATTTTGGAAAATCCCCTGCAGAACTCGATGCCGTCGAGTCGGCCTTCATTGCCATGCTTTTGCCGAATCCAGCAAAGTACTCGAGTTCGCACCAAAAAAAGAATCTCACCAACTTCGGCCGTAAGCGGGTTCAGAAGATTCTGGGAGATATGGTCAGGGCTGGTAAAATGAGCCAGGATGAGTATCAGGCCGCCGTCGAACGGATGGACCTTTTCCTCAATCCCGAAGCCGAAGCGGAAGAACTCAGGCTCCAGGAAATTTTGAATCGATTCGAATCAACGGAGGAGCTTTCTCCGGATCCGATGGATGGCGACATTCGTGAGAACCCATCCGAAGAACAAAACGAGAAAGACACTGAGAGCGCTTCTCCAGGTCAGGGCTCCGTCCAAAATGTCCCTCACCGCAGCCAAGGCATGGGTGAGAGGCAAAATCCAAGCAGCATGTCTGAGCCCGTCGGGGAGTTGCCCGATGGGGAAGTAGACTCCGGCGATCAATGACATCGGCGTCAGGAATCCTGACGTCCAATAGATGAACGAGTCATAGTTTCTGACGATCGAGGTCACGATCATCGCGATCGATGAGAATAGCCAAGACACCGAAAACAAAAACAGCAACGTCGGAAAAATTCTCCAGCTATCGACAAGACCCAATAGGGATCCAACCAAGGCGACGCCGCAGGCGCCGAAGAATCCTTTGCTCGTCGTCCACAAAATCTCCCCGACGACGACTTCCTCGGGGGAAACTGGCGACAACATGATGGTCTGATAGGTTTTCTGATAGGTGAACTTGGCAAAATTTCCGTAGGTCCCGTCGATAAAGGAAACGAACATTGCCGTGAAACAAAGAATCCCCGGAAAGAAAAACTCGATATAAGAGCCACCATCGATATTGCTCACATAAGAGCCCAGTCCGTAACCGATCGCACCGAGGTACATCAGCGGCTCTAAGCAGGTCCACAAAATCGAAGCGACCCATGTCTTGCGATAATAAAGAAAGTTCCGAAGCCAGACATGCAGAACGCCTTTATGCAAGCGCGGGGGAATGAAAATCTCTTTTAGCTTCATGCCTCATCCCTCAGCTGATGACCGGCCAGTCTCAAAAAAACGTCGTTCAAAGAAGGCTTCCGGATCGTGATCCGCTCACTGGCCACCAGATCGAGAACAATTTTTGAATCCTGATTTTCTTTCAATAAAACCGAAACCGTGTCGTTGAGAACCTGATAGGACAGATTCGATGAACGCAAACGTCCCAGATAGTAATTCAGATCAGCTGGCTTTGTTTCAAAGTCGACGATTTCACGACCGATATGTTCGGCGATCAGCTCTTTCGGGCTGCCGATGGCCAGAACCTTTCCGTGATCCATGATGGCGATCCGATCGCACATCTTTTCCGCCTCTTCCATGTAATGCGTGGTCAAGATCACGGAGTAGTTTTGATTCTTGAGTTCTTTGAAAAAGTCCCAGATCCAAAGCCTTGCCTGCGGGTCAAGACCCGTCGTCGGCTCATCCAGGAAAACCAGCTCTGGCTGATTCAAAAGGCTTCGAGCAATGGCGAGACGCCGTTTCAAACCGCCGCTCAGCGTGTCTACGGGGCGATCGGCATACTCTTCAAGACGAACCATCCGCAAAAGATCCTGAGCTCTCGAGTAAGCCTGGTCCTGCCGGATATCGTGGTAACGGGCATAGACAAGGAGGTTTTCAAGCACTGTGAAATCCGTATCCAAACCATCTTCTTGAGGAACAACGCCGATCCTGGATTTTATCTCGCGGATATGTTGTTTCACATTCAGTCCAAGAACGTACATCTCTCCGCCCGTCAGCAGAGCCGAGCCGTACATCATCTTCATGGTGGTGGTTTTACCAGCGCCGTTCGGACCGAGAAGGCCGAAACACTCGCCGCGACGGATTTCGAGATTCAATCCGTTCACGACCCGGCGATCGCCGTAGGTTTTGACCGCTTCTTTGATTTCAACAACCGTCTGATAGGCCATCCGTGACCCTCCACCCATAAGAGTGCTTTAAAAAAGAAAGGCCCGCAACAGCGGGCCTTTCATAAAACACAAACTGATCAAGAACTCGGTCCCTTTTTGATCTGCACCGCAGCTCAAAAAGGGAAGAGGACCTACTCTTTGGAAGCTCGGGCCCGTTTGTGCGGGTCGAGATCTCGGCAGCGGAGGCGGATGTGGTTCGGAGTGACTTCGATGAGTTCGTTGTCACGGATCCATTCCATCGCTTTTTCCAAAGTCATCGGCTTCACAGGAACGAGACGGATCGCTTCGTCCGCACCCGAGGCACGAACGTTCGTCAGTTTCTTTTCCCGCGTGATGTTCACTTCGAGATCGTTTTCCTTGGCGTGTTCACCGACGATCATGCCCTCATAGACATCATCACCGTGAGTGACGAACATCACCCCACGCTCCTGGAGATTCCAGATCGCGTAGGCCGTGGCCATCCCTTTACGGTCAGAGATCATCGCACCCGTGTTACGGGATTGAATCTCGCCGCGGAACTCATCCCAACCGTCAAATTGAGTGTTCAGCAAACCGGTTCCACGAGTGTCGGTCAGGAACTCGTTCCGATAACCGATCAGACCTCTCGAGGGAATACGGAACTCCAACCGAGTTCGTCCGGAACCTTTTTGAACCATGTTCGTCATGATCCCTTTCCGCATCCCGAGTTTCTCGGTCACGGCACCGACGAAGGCGTCTTCGATGTCGATAACGGCCATCTCCATCGGCTCCATTTTCTTACCATCGATGGTCTTGAAAACGACCTGAGGTTTCGAAACACAAAGCTCGAATCCCTCACGGCGCATCTGTTCAACGAGAACACCCAGCTGCAACTCGCCTCGACCGATGACCTTGAACGCATCGGTGCTGTCGGTTTTTTCAACCCGGATAGCGACGTTGTACAGAAGCTCGCGCTCCAGACGTTCCCAAATCTTACGGGACGTGACGTTCTTTCCGTCCATTCCCGCAAACGGCCCGTTGTTGACCATGAAGACGACCGCCACAGTCGGCTCTTCGACGCGGATCCGCGGCAAAGGACGAGGATCCAAAACGTCCACGATCGAATCACCGATCGTGAAGTCTTCCATGCCCGCGACGATCGCGATGTCACCGGCTCCGATTTCCTGAACCTGAACGGGAGCGTTCACGTGGTACTGGAAGAGCGCGGTTACGCGCACTTTCTTTTCGCCTTTTTCCTGGATGACCTGAACTTCGTCGCCGACTTTGATTTTACCGGCGCGCACGCGACCGATCGCCAGACGTCCGACGTAGTCGTTGTACGAAATGTTCGAAACCATCATCTGCAGCGATTCGTTTTCGGCAACTTTCGGCGGTGGCACTTCATTCAGGATCGTCTCGTAGAGAACTTCGAGGCTGTCCGTTTTGACATTCGGATCCAATGTCGCCATCCCTTCGCGGGCGATGGCAAAGATCGGTTTGAAATCGCACTGCTCTTCGGAGGCGTCGAGGTCGATGAACAAGTCGAAGACCTCGTTCAGGACTTCCTGGATGCGGGCGTCGGAACGGTCGATCTTGTTGATGCAGACCAGGACCTTGATGTTCTGCTCGAGGGCCTTGCGGAGCACGAAACGCGTTTGCGGCAGCGGACCTTCGGAGGCGTCGACGAGCAGGATCGCGCCGTCCACCATGTTCAGGGTCCGTTCCACTTCACCACCGAAGTCCGAGTGACCGGGGGTATCGACGATGTTGATCTTGATGTCTTTGTACTGGAAGGAGGCGTTCTTCGCGGCGATGGTGATGCCGCGTTCGCGTTCGAGGTCCATGGAGTCCATCAGGCGTTCTTCCACCTGCTGGTTTTCGCGGAAGGTCCCGGCTTGTTTGATCAGGTGATCGACGAGCGTGGTCTTGCCATGGTCAACGTGCGCGATAATCGCGATATTGCGGATTTTCTTCGGATCGTACATGCATTTCCTTTGTGAACGTTTCGTGCG
>JAHBUU010000187.1 GCA_019637895.1 Pseudobdellovibrionaceae bacterium
TTCTGCCGGGGCTTTGGCGAATGGGATGGCGGAGTCTGGTTGAAAACCTGCAAGGACAGCGACAGGTGGCAGAGAGTTTGGGCGCTTCTGAGTTCGCGATCTGGCGGCAGGTTTTGCTGCCGCAGTTGGCGCCCTCGATTTCGACCTTGGCCGGAGTTGCGGCGGTTTGGGCCTGCGGTGATTTTGCGATTTCAAAGCTGATCGCATCCAAGGATCTGACCTTGGGGATGATGACCGAGACTTTGATTTCCTCGGGTTATCGCTTGGGACTGGCCACGGTTCTGAGCGTTGTCCTGCTTGTGGCCTCTGTGCTTTGCTTTCTTGTGATGAAAGGATTGGGCTATGTCCTCAGTCAAAAATCTGTTTCGTGATTACGGGGATTTCAAAATTGATATTCCTCATTGGGAAATCGCGGATCAAGGGGTGACCGCTTTGATCGGACCTTCGGGTTCGGGAAAAACATCGGTTTTTCGGCTGCTGATCGGTCTCGAGAAAGCACAGTCTCTCAAGTGGATCTTTGAAGGCGAAGATCTGGCGAAACTTCCTCCCTCACGTCGTCGCCTCGGGGTGGTCTTTCAGAATTACGAGCTGTTTCCTCATATGACGGCTGCGGAAAATATTCTTTTTGCGGCGAAAGCCCGCGGCCTGGGAAAAACAGAAATCGAACGACGCTTTCGGCAGCTGACCGATCGCCTCCGAATGAGTCCTTTCCTTGAGAGACCAGCATCGGTTTTGTCCGGCGGAGAAAAACAAAGAACGGCATTGGTGAGAGCCCTGATCGGAAAGCCCCGCCTGTTGCTTTTGGATGAACCCTTCTCGGCCTTGGATGAAGAGCTTCGCGAAGAAAGCCGAAAACTGGTGAAGGACCTGATTCGTGAAGAAAAAGTTCCTGCCCTCCTTGTGACTCATGACCGACAAGATGTGGCGGCTTTGGCCGACCAAAGCCAAAATATTCTGCATGGAAAACTGCTCGCCTCGATTTGAAGAGGCTCTCGCTGGAAATTGCCTTTTTGGGCGGTTTGTCAGAGAGCGGAGTGTTAGCTAAAAGATAACGATTCTGCTCTCGATTTATTGACTCGAATACCCCCAGTCATTAGGTTCGGTTTCCCTGAGGCGGGGGCTGACGGTGAGATTGATCTTTGTCCTGTTTGTAGCATGTCTGATCCTAAGCGAGCCTGTGATGGCCCGACAGGTTTCACCTTCGGCCGCGTCACTTGCGAAGAGCGCCCAAATGACTTTGGAGACGCTTCGGTTCCTCCCGGCCTCGCTCCCTGGCAAAAGATCCTTTCTTGAGCTTTCTCATGAGCTTCCTTCCGTTCGCTTCGTTCCCGTTGAGAAGTTCATCAAGCCCGACGGAGCCAATCGCTGGAGCGGTTTTTACGATTCAAAAAACAAAGTTGTCTATTTCAATCCTTCCGATCGGATCGAAGAAGCTGCCTACGGCGTCTTTGCTTTGCATGAGACCTTGGGAGCGCTTGGTATCGAGGATCTGCATTATCAAGTCTCGATTCCGGCCTATCTGCTGGCGAAACGCAGACTGAAGGGACATCGAGACATCGGGCTCGACTCGATTTTGCGCAATCAGATCTTCATGACCAAACGGCCATTTGCCAATGACAAAAGTCAGCTGGAAGGGCCCGACAGCCGTCTCATGATCGGCGGAGTGGATGTTGTCGGGGGCGGCGGCGATTCCGTCGTGATCGCGTTCAAGATCAAGTTCATGGATTATCTGGAGAATCGCACGCCGTGGAAATTGCCTGCGGATCTGCGTCGTCTTTATAGCTGGTACTTTGTTTCGGGGGCTCCGTTGGAGGCTTCGAGAACTCTTTCCTCGGGAATCCGCTACCAGTTGAACGAGCAGACGGCGGCCGTCGAGCAAATCCTGATTCCACGTGCTCAGGCCGAATGGTTTTTGGAGCATGGGGATCGGGCGGATACGCAGATGGTGATGGAGCTCGCCAACTTTTTTCGGACCTACATTGACCTGCGGTTGAGTGAGCGCTCCGAGTGCCAGGCGGACGGAGATAACTGGCTGAAACCTTCGCGTCGATCCCGTCGCTGGCCACAGCTGCCGGACTGGCGAACGATCCGATGCTCCGAAGGGGAGTGAGAAGTGATGAAGGAATCCCCGATCGAGATTTTTCAGGCGGCCTTAAAAAAGAAACAAGGCAAGCAGTCCAAATTTTCTTTGAGGCAATTGGCGACTAGGGCCGAAGTGAGTGCTCCGTTTCTCTCGCAGGTGATGAATGGCAAGAGAGCTTTGCCTTTGTCTTTGGCGGTGAAACTCTGCCGGATCCTGGATGTTCAGAAGGAAAAACGGGATTACATTCTTTCGATGCTTCTTGAGGGAAAGGGCGTTCATGTCAAAGTCCCTCTGTCGGATCGCAAGGACATCGACAAAGCTTCGAAGAAAAAAACCGGATGGAACTTTGTCCCGGACCGTAGTTTCTGGGCCTTGTCCGAGTGGTACTATCTGCCCATCCTGAACTGCACGCTTTTGGAGGGTTATGATGGCTCTCCAGAGTTCATTGCTCAGAAATTGGATCTGCCCTTGTCGACGGTGAAAGCCGCATTGGCCCGTTTGAAGGACGGTCATCTTCTGGAGCTTCAAGAGGGGAAACTCGTCAAATCCAATGCGATGAATGACTTTCATTCCGCCGCACCAAGGGCTGAGATTCGCCGTTTTCACGCTTCGGGAATGGATCGAGCGCAGGTGGCCTTGAGGGAAAAAATCACTGACGGGGATTTGGAACGTCGTCTGATCACCTCGATGGTCCTGACGGTCGCCGAGAGTGATATTCCTTGGTTGAAACAACAGATCATCGAATTGATGAACCGATGTTCGACTCATTCGCAGAAGAGCACGGCGGAAAAGGTTTACCATTTGGGGATTCAGTTTTTTCCGCACTCAACCTGAGCCGTCATTTGCTGGAGCGAATGAGCGGCCTCGTTTTTCGTTTTGGGCTCGAACAGAGGGCACTAACGGCTGATTCTTGTTTCAATTCGATTCAGTTCCCTCCATTTACATCTCAAGTTTATGACACAATGCGTCGATAGATCTCCTGACTGCTGAACGAAGGTCTGGGCTGGCCTTCACGACAATCCAGAGTGTGGGCGAGAAGGGACGTGTGTCTCATGATGAGAATCTCATCGAACCTTGCGTCTTTGGCGGCGCAAAGGGCCTTTCGTCAAACCGAGAGGGAAACCTCGAAAGCAATGCAAGAGCTGGCGACGGGCACCCGATTCGTCAGCCCTGGCGCAAACCCAGCTGGACTGGCCATTTCTGAGAGCCTGAGAGGCCAAGTCAAAGGATCGCAGGCGGCTCTGAATAACGCAGACAATGCGAGCAGCTTCATGGCTGTGGCCGAGGGAGCCATGGCCGAGCAGAACAATATTCTGATCCGTCTGCGCGAACTCGGTGTTCAAGCGGCCAGTGATACCTTGTCCGATAAAGAGCGCGAATTTTTGGACAGCGAATTCACGCAACTGATCGAAGAGTTCGACCGCATTGCCAAGTCGACCAAGTTCGGAAGCCAACCCCTGTTGGACGGAACCTCAAAGGACTATCAATTTCAGGTCGGGATCAACGGTGGAGATGAAAACATCATCGAGTTCACCAGCGACGCCGACACAAGAGCCTCGAGCCTGGATTTGAAAGGACTCTCCGTCGCAGATAAAGATGATGCCAGGGATGCTCTCGAAACCATCGATGAAGCCGTCACCAGCATCAACGGTTTCCGAGCGAAATTAGGAGCGACACAAAGCCGTCTAGACACCTCATCGAGCCACCTGGCAACACAAGTCGAAAACCTGTCCGCCGCTTATTCCAAAATGTCCGACGTCGACATCCCCGAAGCCGTCACCCGAATGCGAAGAGGCCAAGTCCTCGCTCAATACCAAGCCGTCGCCCTACAAGCCGCCAACGAGCAAATCACAAACTCCTTAAGACTGATCGCCTAAAGAAAAATAAAACGGATCAAAGGAAGGGACTGCGAAGAGCAGTCCCTTTTGTTTTTTAAAACCAGCAAGAAAAAAAAGACTTCACTCAAAGACCAATCCCACAACCACACTCTCCGAGCTCCGCAGGAAAGACCTCTCAGTAAAACCCGACAATTTCAAAAAAGGCCTTTGCTCTGCCTTTTTTGTCCTCGACCCCTCTTGGGTTTTCCGGATTGGGGTTGGGGGCTGATGGGGACATCCGGGAAGCGTGACGCGTTTTTCAGAAAGCCCCTCGCAGGCCACCCAAAAATGAGCAAAAAGGCTTTCTGAAAATCCCGGATGTCCCCATCAGCCCCCAACCCCAATCCGGAAAACCCAAGAGGCGTCCGAAGCACCAAAAAGCCAGACCAAAGCCGAGACCTTCAAAAAAATTTTCCAGTTCCTTAATTGAGTTATTTCAAAGACTAGACGCAGCGAGTCAAGAAAGAACCTGGACGAAGGTCTAAAGTTCCCTAGACCAAAGCCGAGAAGTTCACCAAGAACACGTTGGAAGAGCACTCCTGATGCAGAGACCTTCGTTCAGCAGTCAACCGAACGAACTCCTTTCTCTCAGAGAGCCGCCTGGTCCCGCCAGTGGCAGTCACCACAAACGGAACCGGGCCGCCTCCAACCTCAATAAAATTGATTGTTTTTGGGACGTTTTAACAACCCCGGCGTGGGCGCCGGATAAACCCTAAGGAGGGTAACAATGGGCTTGAGAATTCAGACGAACATGGCTTCGATTTCCGCACAAAAGGTGATGGGCAAACAGATGGCCCGTGCCGAACATGCCTCGCAAGCATTGGCGAGCGGCACCCGGATCGTTAAAGCGGGTGATGATGCTGCCGGTCTCGCAATTTCGG
>JAHBUU010000188.1 GCA_019637895.1 Pseudobdellovibrionaceae bacterium
TGGGCTTGATCTGGGGCAACAGATGCTCGAGACGAATCCCAAGAAGTTCTTCCCTCTGGCCGATGTGGCGAAGGTGGCGGGCGAGGTGAGTAAGTTGGATCTGTTGCCGGATGGCTTCAGTCGCCAGGTTGTCACCGATTTGTTGAAGCCCGTGTTGAACCGAATTCTGAACCCCGTCGAAAAGCGGCTGGCGGGACAACGACCAGAGGCTCTGCGACAGTCGAGTCTCGAGCAGCTACGCACCGAGTTCATGGTTTGGGCGGAAACGGCTGAATACTTATCTGACGCTTTTGATGGCAGTGATCAAAGCACGATGAAGGCCGCAGAGTTACAGGCCATCATCACTCGAGGGATCAACCGTAAATCCAGTTCGGCTCTTTTGAAGATCGGTTTGCGTGAACTGTCTGCAATCTTCGAGACGGGGCATTCCCTGGTCTTGGATCGCGAGAGGCGTGTTTACATCTCGGTCGGTGGACGCCTGAAATACAATCTTCGTTCTGTCGAGCGGCACAACATCATCCGGGCTCTTTCCCGTCTGGTCATCGGCTCTTATGCGAACGACATCGGACGGATTCGCCGCTATCAGGGGATCACCAAGACCGAGGCCAATACCGCCTTCCGTGATTTCCGTGGAGTCGGAGTCGCCATGGGATTGCTGGACCCGAAAAACACCGGCTTCATGGACAGCCGCTTCCGTGAAGCGAATATGTTCATGCCGCGATCGGATGGAAACAATCTGGCGAGCTTCATCGAAATCCACGAGATCGCTTTCTCGATTGCGGGCGGGCTCGTCTTGGATTCGAAACTCAAAAATGAACTTCGTGGATGTCCGGGTGCAAAACAGCGTCGCGTTCAGGTCAGCTGCATGTACAGCGCGATTCGCTCGAAAGGGCCGACCCACTTCAGTTCGATGCCTGATCTGATCAAATACCAAAGAGGCGTGAAGGACGAAGTATATGCCACTTACTTCTACAACACGCTGAAGGGATCGGGCTGGGTGCCGAATGCGCAGAACTTGGTGACCTATTCGGATGCCTCTCTGCAGCCTCAGCTCTTGCAGTACATCGAGTTCATCTTTGCTCGTTTCGATGCGAATGCGGACGGAGGAATTTCCGCCAAGGAAGCCCTGCGCGCCTTCCCCGTTTTCCGAGGTTTGTTCCTCGAAGTGGCGAAAAAGGATTTGGAATCTGGAACCATCACCGAGGCTGAGCTGCCCGCGCTGTTCACTTACATCTTGAAGTACGGCAAGCCGCCAGCAGGTGTCTGGGAAGGTCTCACGCGTTGGTATCCGTGGAAAAACGCGAATCCTGACACGTGGGAAGTGTGGGCCGACCGAGGAATGATGGCGAGCATCCTTGCGTTCATCTCGGACCAGATCAATGGGGCATCTCTGATCAATGCTCCGGCGGACGGGGCGAAGCAGCCTCAGCGTCAGTCGCCGAATCGGGATCGTTAGCGTTCAGTCTTTGTGACCCGGTTTTTCCTCGGGATTGGGTTTGCGTTGCGGCCAGGACAGGGGGCCGATGCCCTCTCGGCGGACCCGCTCGTCCTTGAGCTATGACCGGGATTTTCCTTTTGGGATCGCCTGGCGGCGCTCCCCAAAGGAAAAACGCGTCACGCTTCCCGGATGTCCTTCGAGAGGGCATCGGCCCCCTGGCCTGGCCGCAACGCAAACCCAATCCCGAGGAAAAACCTGGAGAGAGTGCTCGATGAAGATGGCGCGAATTTCTTTTGCGTTAGTCGGTTTGTGATTGTGCGTAGAGTTCGTTCTTCATGGTGAGGGCTTGGCCCATTCGGGTTGAGATGATGGCCCAGAGGGAGCTTTGGGCTTCTGTGAGTTCTTCTTTCATTGTTTGATGGAAAAGAGCGAGCCATCTTTCTAGGAAGAGTTCGTTGAATCCCGCGTGGAAATGTTTTGAGACGGGATCGTAGTGGGTGAACATATATGGTTTTCCGCCGAACTTGATCCACCAAAAGTGGGTGAGGCGACGGACGTGCTCGGGCCAATCGTGAACGGATGCAAAAGGAACTTTGAGCAGAGAGTCTTCTTGGACTTGCCCATAAAAGCGATCCACCACCATGCGAATGTCCCGATGGGTGAACGTCAGGCCGTTGAGGGTCAGGGTTTGGGAATCCAGTTCTTCCGAAGTCATGCCTCGCCCTTCGTGACGGAGTAAAAAGAATCGCTTTTAATTGTTAGATATTGTATACAACATTTAAATGCAAGAGCCCTCCGCTCAAGGGAGCCTTCGTGTCGAAAGACTCAATTCGCCAGATCCTTATTCTTGTGACCGGTCCCTGGAGGCGCGACCTTATGATCGTTGTTGGGGGAGTTGCAGCCTTTCTCGCTTTTTCGATCGGCTGGATGAGGGGGGGCCCCACCGGTGGCTCCGGGGCCTTCCTTGCGGTGATGGTGGTCCTCGGTTTCTTGCAACGAATGGAAAAGTTCATTCTTTCGAAAATGGCTTCAGCGGCTTTGTTTCAGCTTCATCGCGATGCGGGGGAGATTGCCGTCTTCCGAGAGGATGAATGGACAACCGTGCCCCTTGAGGACATCCGCGCCGGGGATCGGATTCGTGTTCTGGCCGGGATGACCGTTCCCTTTGATGGGCAGCTGAGCGAGGCCCGTGCCGAGATCAATCGTCACCTGTTGACGGGCGATGGGACGCCGACCCTGCTTTCACGTGGAGACGAGGTCCTAGCGGGCTCCATCGCGTCCGTGGACTTCGAGATCCTCGTCGAGGCACCGATTGGCCATCGACGAATCGATCAGTGGGCCTCTCAGACGTTGATCGGTCGCAGAGACCGGGCCGCTTTTTTTGTTCACGGCCTTGAACGGATCGAAACCGCCTGGGTTTTGCTCATGCTGGTGGGAGCTTTTCTTTTTGCCGTGGTTCAGCTTTCCCGATCGGCATCTCTTGGGGCGGCTGTGGATTCGTTCTTTCGGATGATGCTCGTGGTGGGTCCCTTTTTGTTTCTGAGCACTCTTTCGGTCTCTCGGCGAATGGCTTCATTGGCCTTGTACCATGTCGGGGTTTTCGTTTCCGATGTGGACTCTTTGTTTCGCCTCAAGAGGAGCGAGAATTTCTATTTCGACAAAACGGGAACGCTGGAGTCCGTGTCTTCCCGCTTTGAACCATTCACGCAAGTGCCGGTGGTCGAGCATCTGTTGTCGGATTTGGCTCTGGTCAATTCTCACCCTGTGTTGCGTGGTCTGAAAACCCTGCCGCCCAGCGAGTCGGTCAATGTTGTCGAAGAAATCCCAGCCAAAGGCGTTCGAGCCCTCACCAAAGAGGGTGGGGAGCTGCTGGTGGGGCGGCCCAGCTATTTGCGAGCGCATCAGATTCTGCTTCCGGCTCATTCGGGAAATCTGTTTCCGCTCGTGGCCTACAATGGCGAAGTCGTCGGTCAAATCATCACGAAAAAAACCTATGATCGGCGCTCCAAGGCCTTCCTGAAAAATCTTTTGAAATGGAATGATCGAATTCGGATCGAGATTTTATCCGGAGATCCCGACCCCGAAGCCGGGCGCTTTCTGAAAGATCTTTCGCCCAGAATCCGCTATTCAGGGAATCTGACTCCAGCCGAAAAAGCTGAACGGATTCATCGTCGTTCCGTCTTTGTCGGAGACGGGTTGAACGACACCTTAGCCCTGAGAGAGGCCGATGTTTCTTTCCTGATGGGACATCGGATCTCGGGTGTGCTGCCGGTGGATTTTCACGTGTATCTGCCGAACATCAACCTGGTGCTGGCGACGCTGTCGTCGGCGGCCCTTTTTCGGAAAGTCGTCATTCAGAATTTATTTTTGAGTTTCGTTTACAATCTTCTCGTTTTGGTGGCCGCGCTGGCCGGAGTTCTGTCGGCGTTGACCGCGAGTCTAGCTTTGATTCTGACCTTTGCCCTTTCTGTTTTCAGTTCCAGACGTCTTTTGAAATCTCCGGAGGTTCCTCGATGAAGCACATGGCTCCTTACCAAATCTTTTTCCCCTTCGGAGTTTTGGCCGCTTTGCTCGGCGTCGGCTTTTGGCTTGTGCCAGATCAGGTGATTTTTGGGACTCCCATTCAGTGGGTGCATTCGAGGTTGATGGTCGGGGGCTTCTTGTGGGGATTTATCACGGGCTTTTTGATGACAGCGGTGCCAAAGATGACCGGCACGGCCGGTGCGACTCGGACCGAGATGCTGACCGCCGCCGGGCTTTTGAGTTTGTCCTTACTGACTAGTTTTTTTGCGGATGGACGATGGTTTCAGGCCAGTCAAATCCTGGTCATTCTGTTTATGATGAGCTTTGCCTTCCCTCGGATCGGTCGCCGTGCGAAACCGGCGCCGGTGTTTTTTTCGCATGTGGCTTTGGCACTGATTCTGGCGTTGTCGGGTCGGGTCTTTGCCTTTATGGGGAACTCGTGGATGGGTTTTTTCCTGGCAGATGTCGGCGTTGTTCTGCTGCTCGTATTGGGAATCGGGATGCGCTTTTATTCTTTCCTGTCCGGACTTCCTTCCGAGTTTGAGCAGGCGCCGGTCGTGCATCAACGGGGATTTCATTTTCTGGGAATCGCTCTGAGCCTCTTTCTGGTGCTGGCGGGGTGGCTGCAAGCTCCGTGGGCCTATGGTGGACTTTTTGTGATCACAGCCGCCTATCTGGTTTTTGTCTGGAAGGTGTTTCGCCGCTCCTCGCGGCCGTCGGCACTGAAGTGGAGCGTTCGACTGGTCGCTTTTTCGATCCCTTTGTCTTTTCTGTTTTGCGCTTTTTTTCCCGGACTTTATTTGGCGGGGCTGCATGTTCTATTCATTGGGGTTTTCAGTCTGATCACTTTTTCAGT
>JAHBUU010000189.1 GCA_019637895.1 Pseudobdellovibrionaceae bacterium
TTTCAAGCGCCCGTCAGGCCCCGTGCGGAACCTCGCTTTTTCGACCAGAGCCAGTCCTGTCGAAGCCGGTCGGTACACCTCGTCCCGAGCCGCCATGACCTCGGCCTTGCCACTGGTCGAGAGGATCCCCGGCCCTTTTTGTTTCGGGGCGCCAACGGCAGACAGTGACAGCAACAAAAGCCCCGTCAGCAAAATGATCCGTCCGTTCATTGGCCGTCCTTCCGTTGAAGCTTTTCGATTTCCCAAAGCTTTGACCATCGCAAAAAAACGGAATAGGCCGCGCCCACCGCAATGATGAGGCCGGGCAGTCCATCCTGAAATCCACGCTTAAAAAAGTAACACTCGATGAATTTCGACCAAGGCTTAAAGATCAGTTTCAGCAGAGAAAAACGTTTCCCGGCCTTCGCCAGATTGCCCGCTTGCAGGCTCGAGTATCGATCATTGGTGATGACCTGATCACTCACGCCCTCAAACACCCAATGCAACAGCGGTTGCTTCAAACGCTCTTTCCGTTCGACTTCAACCTTTTCATGAACCTCTTCTTCGTCCCACTGAGCATGGGTTCGATTGAACAACCGAAGCTGATAATCCGGATACCAACCCCCGTGCAAAATCCAACGCCCCAGATGAAAGCTCTTTCGGGGAATCAAATAGCCCGCCCGCTCGTCCAAACCGGCGAAGCGCTCTTGAATCTCTTTGGCCAGTTCGGGACTCAGAGCTTCGTCCGCATCCAAACTCAAAACCCAATCATGGGTGGCTTTGCCAACGGCGAACTTTTTTTGCGGGCCATAGCCGCGCCAAGGTTCCGTGAAGACTCGAGCCCCGTGCCGTTCGGCCAAGTTGACCGTCTGATCGGTCGACCCACTGTCCACGACAACGATGTCGGCGGCGAATGGGGCGGAGCGCAAACACCGCTCGATGTTCGCTTCTTCATTCTTCGTGATCACAACGAGAGACAGGGGCAATTTATCCATGCAACTTCAATTCTCGGTTCTCGAGCGAAGCCTTGTCAAACGACCAGAAGCATCGCAGACTCAGAAGTGTTTTGAAGGAGATTCGATGAAATCACTGTTTTTCGCTGTCGCCCTTTTCGCCATTCAACCGGCTTTCGCCACCTACCTCGCTATCAATGAGTCCGGAGAAATCCCCGAAGTCGGCGATTACAAGCTGGGCATCGCGCCACAACTCCTGCTGAACGAAGGTGGCGGCGCCAACGTCGGCGTTTTCATGGACGCCCCGATCCGCGAAGACTTCTCGGTTCGCGGAATGGCCGGCGCGGGTGAAGTCGATTTCCACCTGGGCGCTTCGGCGAAATACATCCCTTTCCCAGATGTCGACAATCAGCCAGCCATCGGCGGTCGGGCCGCCATCTGGTACGCCCGCGAAGGCGACCTGAATATCACCACCATCCAATTTGCTCCCCTCGTCAGCAAAAAGGTGACCGACGTCACGGATATGACCTTCGTTCCTTATGCGGCGATCCCGGTGAATATCACCAGCCACAAAGGGCGCAACTTCACCGGCACTCAGTTCGTGGTCGGAACCGAATGGGTTCACGCCTCGGCCCCGAACCTCCTGTTCACGGGTGAGCTTGCCTTGAATATGAATGACTCGTATTCTGCATTGACGTTTTCTCTCGCGCTGCCGATCGACGAGTCGCGTGGGTTTAAAACGCGCTAACAACCAACAAAAGGGTTGAACAGGATGTTCTCTTTTTTCCGAAGCGACACCGCGGCTGCCGATGTGTACATCGACCTCGGGACCGCGAACACTCTGATATCCGTCCGTGGCCGAGGGGTTCTGCTGAATGAACCCTCACTGGTCGCCTACACCCAAGGCCCGAATGGCCGCAAAAAGGTTCTGGCCTGCGGCCATCAAGCCAAGGAAGTTCTCGCGAAAACACCGGGGAACGTCCTGGCTCAGAAACCGATTCGCGACGGCGTGATTGCCGACTTCGACCTGGCCGAAGAAATGTTGAAGGACTTCCTGCTGCGGCCTGAAATCAAAAAGGCCCACTCCCGTCCCCGAGTTGTCGTTTCGCTTCCCTACGGCGTGACCGAGGTCGAAAAAAAGGCCGTCATCGAGGCCTGCACCCAGGCTGGTGCAAAACAGGTTTTTTTGATCGATGAACCGATGGCCGCTGCGATTGGCTCGGGCCTTCCCATCAAATCCGCCACCGGAAATATGGTGATCGATATCGGCGGGGGAACCACCGAAATCGCAGTCATCGCCTTGGCTGACATCGTTTACTGCGAGGCCGTTCGCGTCGGTGGGCACCGTCTCGACGAGGCCGTTCTCTCTTACTTCAAAAGAGAAAAACATCTCATCATTTCAGAGGCTTTGGCCGAAGAGCTCAAGATCAACCTTGGCTCAGCCGTCTCCAAGAAAGACATCAAACACACCACGATTCAAGGTCGTGACATTGAGACCGGGCTGCCCCGAAATCTGGATGTCAGCTCCGAAGACATCGCGTTTGCCATGAACGGCTGCATTCAGGAAATCATCAATGCAGGCCACAAGGCTCTCGAGAACACCCCACCCGAACTGGTCTCCGACATCATCGAAAACGGAGTCGTTCTTGCGGGCGGAGGCGCTCTGATCCGTCACTTGGATCTGCGAATCCGGAACGAACTTCGCCTGCCCGTGCGGATTGCGGAAAACCCGCTGGTCGCCATCGCCCGCGGCGGAGAACTCGTTCTCGACGACCCCGAGCTTCTGGATAAGATTCAACTTGAAGTCTGATCTTCGTGCAGAAGGTCCCGCAGGGCTTTTGAAAGAGGGCCCTGCGTTCCGCCTCCGATCGATTGTCCTTCGAACTTTGTCACGGACAAGACATCCAAAGTGGTGCCGACCATCATCACTTCGCGGGCTTCTTTTAGATCCGTAAGGTTCAGATCCCTCTCTTCGCGAGACAGGATTTGCGGAATCGATTCCGACAACTCAAAGGCCCTCGTCATCATCGTTCCTGCCAAAATTCGGGGTTTCCGAGGACGCAAAAGCTTTCCCTCTTTCGAGTAGAGAATCAGATTCTCCGTACTCCCCTCGGTCAGAAAACCATCTACATCCAATCCGACCGTGAAATCAACGCCCGCATCGACCGCTTCTTTTTTCATGAGAACATTGGCCAGATAATTACAGCTCTTGATTTGCGCCAGCCAGGGCTCCTTCGGGGGAATTTTGGAAAGAGCCAGGCTCACACCGGCTTGCACTTCGGCGGCCGAGTACAATCTTAGATCCGTCACGATCAAATGCAGTTGCGCACCGACCGAGTCATAGGGGTTGGTCGAAAAAGATCCCGGCCCCCGCCCCAGGAACAATCGCAAGATGGCATTCTCAAGGCCTGAAGCCTTCAAGGTTTCCTGCAAAATCTCTTCTGTCTGCTCTCGAGAGAAAGGGTTCTTTAACGAGATCGCCGCTCCCGAGCGATCGAGCCGGTCCAAATGCTCACGGGCCAGATAGATCCGTCCGTTCATGACCTTCAAGGCTTCAAAAACCGCATCTCCGCGATGAACCTGATGATCGTCCACCGGGATCATCATCAGATTCGGATCGGTGACGATGCCGTCCCACCAAGTGGAATACATCGCTCGGTAAGAGTTCCGGGACGAGTGGGTTTTGGAGGCGATTTTGGAAAGCCAGGCTTCTTTTGACAGAATCTCCATCGATTCCCCTCATCTTTGGGCTGGGTGCGGGTTGACCCTCGCTCTTCTCATGACAGCATAGGCAAGGGGGAGGACTCAACTGATGAATCAACGACTTTGGATCGCGGCCGCTTTGACGGCCACCAGCCTGACCGCATGTGGAACCCTGGAACGCAGACAGACCCCTCAAGCCTCTCCGCCGCCTCAAGAATCCGGACCTGTGACTCCCAATCTCGAACAGGAACTCAGAGGCGAGACCGCCAACACCTCGGCGACAGAAACAACAGCCCCCGTCTCCAACGACACCAGCTCGGCACAAACCATTCCCTCGACGATGAGTGCAACTCCGGCCGGCACCATCGGTCACGCCGACGAAGTCTCGATCATTCTCAAGGACAAAAATGGCAAGATCGTCAAAGGTGCCGCCCCTTCCACCCTCGGAGGCCCGGCTCCCGCGATGCCGACGACAGGTTCTTCGCTGGCAAAAGCCGATGCGGTCGTCCTTCCTCCTCCAAACAGCGATATCGCCACAGCGCCCGTGCCGAGCGAGCCTCTCGTCACCGACACCGACTTTGAAATCACCAAGGCGTCTCAGCGCGTGCCCGGAAAAATCAAAGGCGACCAAGCCCTGTTATGGCTCAAGAACGGAAACAAACGTTTCACCAAGGGCCTTCTGCGCAAAGACGGACAATCCAAGAAAGACATCAAACGCCTCATTGCAAGCGAGCAACCCCACGCGGTCATTCTGTCATGCTCGGACTCACGCACTCCCCCGGAAGTGGTCTTTGATCAAAAGCTCGGTGAAATTTACGTCGTGCGGACAGCGGGCCCGAGTCTCGATAGCGCCGTCATCGCCAGCCTCGAAGACGCGGTCGAACGCCTCGGGGTCAACCTTCTCGTGGTCATGGGTCACTCGTCCTGCGAATCGATCAAAACGGCCATGGGAGGGCGCTCAGCAAAAAGCCCCCATCAGGCTCACTCGATTGCCGCAATGAGTCTTAGACTCAAGGCCTTCTCGCGGCGACCGGCTTCGGCCGGACTCAAAGAAGAATCGTGGACGAATGTCTCTGGAGTGACGCAAGAATTGCTCGAA
>JAHBUU010000019.1 GCA_019637895.1 Pseudobdellovibrionaceae bacterium
TCATGGGTGGGTGGAAAACTCCGGAAAAGTTTCTCGCGCCTCAAGACGGAGGGACTGTGAGCGAGTTTCAGCGATTTTTCGCAAATGTGCGCTCTGAGTTTCCAGCTCTGGAAAGAAGTTTCCATGGGCAAAAACTGGTTTATCTTGATAGTGCGGCCACGACTTTGAAGCCGAAGTCCGTCGTTCAGCGCATTTCTGATTACTATTTGAATGAATCGGCCAACGTGCACCGTGGTGCCCACTCGCTCTCTGACGAAGCGACCAGAAATTTCGAGATTGCCCGGGAAAACACCGCCAAGATGATCAAAGCCTCTGCGGACGAGATCATTTTCACGCGCAATACGACGGAAGCGATCAATCTGGCCGCTTACAGTTGGGCTGAGTCTCAGTTGAAAACCGGCGATGAGATTTTGGTCACGGAACTTGAGCACCATGCGAACATCGTTCCCTGGCAGCTCGTGGCGGAACGCAAAGGACTGAAGGTCCGTGCCGTTCGCATCCATGATAGCGGCGAGCTGGACCTTGAGGATCTCGACCGAAAACTCCGGGCCCCCGTCAAGCTGTTGGCGATCACGGGATGCTCGAACAGTTTGGGTGTTTTCACGGATCTGAAAGCGATCATCCAAAAAGCCCACCAGCAAGGGATTCTGGTTTTGGTCGATGCGGCTCAGTTGATTTCTCAACGGCCCATCGATGTGAAAGATCTGGATGCGGATTTTCTGACCTGGTCCGGACACAAGCTCTTTGGACCGACGGGCATTGGTGTTTTGTACGGCAAGGAAAGCCTTTTGCGTGAAATGCCTCCCTGGCAGGGTGGCGGAAGCATGATTTCCAGGGTGACCTTTGAAAAGACCACTTATAACGACTCGCCTTTCCGCTTCGAAGCGGGAACTCCGCATATCGAAGGTGTGATCGGACTTGATGCCTGCATTCGGTTTTTCCAGTCTTTGGGGTTTGAAAGGGTGAAAGCTTGGGAAGAGGGCCTGCTCAAGGCTGCGACCGAAGGTCTTCGGGCGATTCCCGGCATTCAGATTTATGCCGATCTTCAGGACAAGGGCGCGATTCTGTCTTTCAACTTGAAGGGCGCCCACCATTCGGATGTTGGCCAGATTTTGGATCAGCAAGGGGTTGCCGTGAGAGCGGGCCACCATTGCACGCAGCCCTTGATGGATCGCCTGGGAGTTCCGGGCACTGTGCGGGCTTCTTTTTCGATTTATAACGACTTTAATGACGTCGACCGTTTTCTATCGGCGGTTCGTAAGGCGAAGGATTTGCTTTTATGAGTACAGATGCTGTTTTGATTCGTATTCAGCCCACGCCCAATCCAAACGCATGGAAATTCGTTTTGGATCGCCCCGTCCTCAGCGAAGGCAAGGCGACCTACGGAAATCCCGAAGAGGCGCAGAACAATCTGCTCGCGCGTTCGCTCTTTGAGGTGGATGGGGTTAGACAGGTTCACTTTTTCCAAAATGTGATCACCATCACTCACAGCTTTGATGCCGAGATCGCGCCTTTGCAACAGGCGGCTTGTGCCGTGATTCAGACACGGATGCCGGTTCATAATCCGAATCAGACAAAAGTGGATGAAAAGAAACTGGCTCGATCGAAGCTCCCTGAGGACTGGCAAAAAATCGAAGAGATTTTGGATCATACGATCCGGCCTGGCTTGCAGGGCGACGGCGGTGATTTGACCGTCGTGAAATATGACGCCGGTGAAAAGAAGCTCTATGTTTATTATGAAGGCGCCTGCGGAACTTGTCCAAGTGCCACCAGCGGAACATTGATGGCGATCGAGGGTATTCTTCGGGACGAGTTTGATCCAAGTCTTGAAGTCATCCCGATGTAACCGTTGCGATTTACCCCAAAGTCATCAAACACATCGATCAATGCGACTCAGGTCCAGACGTTATTTCTGTGTGACCATTTCATAAAGGTCGACGCTTCACATCATCCCTTTCTTTCGCATCGGGCTGTCTTCACACTTTTACAACGAGAATCAACAATGACTCTTGTTGGAGTCAGGAAGGCAATCATGAAAAAGCAGCTCGTCATCGGATTGGGAGTGGTTTTGTCCTGTGCATTCGTTAATGCCCAAGGAAAGAAACCTTTGATCAACGAACTTCAAGGACAAGGATACGGAGACGCCGGTTGCGGACTTGGTTCCGTTGTTTTCGGTTCTGAGCCAGGCGCCAAACAAATTTTGGCTGCAACCACCAACGGTATTTCCGGAAACCAAACTTTCGGGATCTCCACCGGAACTCTGAACTGCGATACTGGCGGTATCTTCGCGAAAACAAATGCCTTTGTTGAAACCAACAAAATGGCTCTCGAGACAGACATCGTTCGTGGACAAGGCGAAACTTTGGCGACTCTCGGTCAAATGATGGAGTGCCAAAACGCTAATTTCGGTTCTTCGATGAAAGAACGCTATCAGCAAGCTTTCCCTCAAGGTGGAGCGACTTCCGAACAGATCACAGCAATCGCCGCCGGCAGCTGCGGAATCTAATCACAATTTCATAATTAAGGAATAGAACAGATGAAAACGATTCTTTTTGCTTTGATCACTTTGGTTTCCGGAATGGCTTTCGCAAACACAGGCTACGGTGATGCTGGTTGCGGACTGGGCGCGATGGTTCTCGGTTCTGAAAAAGGCTTCAAACAAGTCTTCGCAGCAACAACAAACGGCACTTCCTACAGCCAGACTTTCGGTATCACCACCGGAACTTCGAACTGCAGCGAAGGCGGTCTCTTCAAATCCGCTCAGCAAGTTCCAGCTTACATCGAGCTGAACAAAATGGCTTTGGCCAAAGAAGCTGCTCGCGGTGAAGGCGAAACTTTGGCTGGTCTTTCCAAGTTGATGGGTTGCGACAGCGCTGACTTCGGTCATCAGCTGAAATCCAACTACAACAACATTTTCGTCGATTCCAAAATGGAGCCGATGGAAATCCAAAACCGCATTATGGTCGTGACTAAAAATTCTTGCGGTGCTTAATTTAGGACCTGATGAAATGCAGTCCTCAGGGAAGGGGCCTTTTGGGGCCCCTTCTTTTTTTTCTTCTCCCGGTCTTTCTGTTTCCGTCTTCGGGGCGAACTCAAGTCGCAACCGTCGAGGAGCAGGTTTGGACTCTGGCTCAATCTAAAAAACTGACTCAAGATCGGCAATGGCTTCGCCTTCTTCACTTCCGGACCACTTGGTTAGGAACTGAAAGCGACGTCGATAGCGCGAATTTTTTTTCTAGCCCTCAAGGTAAAACCGATCCTTCCGCCGAGCTCAGAGAATTTATTCGTGCCATCTTTTTGCCCGAGGCGGTGAGTGCCACCCAGGACAAAAGCGCGCTTTGCCGTTTCCCTGCACGTTATGAGTGGCTGAAACGGAATCTTCCAGAGATCTCTGCCTGGCCATCCCATCCTTGTCCCTTGCTCACGCGTTTCAGAGACGAGGTCCGTGGACCCTCGGTCTCTATGGTGTTTTCGAGTTACTATCTGAACAACCCATCCTCAGCCTTCGGTCATACTTTCTTGCGAGTGAACAAAGAGGCGTCCCCTAAGGACGGTGTTCGTTACGAACTTTTGGATTATGGCTTTAACTATGCTGCCAATGTTGATACGGACAATGCCCTCGTTTACGGAGTAAAGGGCCTTTTCGGCGGATTCCACGGGCAGTTCACCAGCGTTCCTTACTATTATAAAGTCCGCGAGTACAATAACGCTGAATCCAGGGATCTGTGGCAATATCAGCTATCGCTCACTCCGGCACAGGTCGCGGTCCTCGTGGATCATCTGTGGGAGCTGGGTCCGGCGCAGATCGATTATTGGTATCTGACCGAAAACTGCAGCTTTCATATGTTGTCGGTTCTCGAGGCGGCCGATCCCGACTTGAATCTGTTGTCGGGTCTGAAAAAGTACGTGATTCCTGCCGACACTATTCAGGTTCTGATGAAAGCCCCGGGCCTGGTGTCCGAGGTGACTTATCGGCCGTCCATCCGAACACAACTGCTTCATCGCTTCGACCGTCTGAATGCCAAAGAAAAAGACGTCGCCCACCGAGTGGTGGAAAACAGGGATCTGGCACTTCTTGCCGAAATTCCGGATGTGGAAAGGCAAAGCCTTATCCTTGATGGTGTTTTGGATCTGGTCGATTTTCGGTATCCCTATGAAGTGCAGATCGCAACCGATCCGGTCACACTGTTCAAAAACAAGGTCCTTTCCGCTCGTGGAGCCAACCCCCATATCTCCGAGCCGCTGAAAATTGAAACTCCGGGAAATGATCGCCCTCATGACGGCCATGGTTCGCGCCGGTTAGGGATCGGATGGCGTAAAAATCACCTCGGCGGCGAGGGGCTTCTCTTGGAACATCGCTTTGCCTTGCATGACCTTTACGAGGGGCAGACGGGCTATCCGGATGGAGCGCAGATTTCGATGTTCGAGATGGACTTCATTTATAGCCCCGTCGAGAAGTCCTTTTTATTGGATCAGCTTGTTTTGTTCGAAGTGATCTCACGTTCGCCATGGACCAGACTGACGCCGGCTTGGTCCTGGCAAACCTATGGCGGAATCGAAAGATCCCCATGGCTTCCGGGGAGATCACCAGAAGCTTTGGCCAAGCTCGAGGGCGGCGGTGGTCTCAATGCGGATTTGATTCGCTCTCGGCTGAACCTGTTCGGCGGTGTGCGTGCTTCCGTGCGAAGCCGTCTCGAAGGAAGATCGGATCTTTTCAGTCTGAGCGGAGGTCCGGCACTCGGGTTGCGGGGAAAAATCCTGCCGCCGATGATTTTGGGTGTCGAAGCTTGGTGGCGCCATGAAAACCGTGAAGGCTTCAATGGTTTCATTCGAGATGTCGAGGCGACTTTGCACTGGCAGCATTCGAAGAACCTGGCCACCCGTTTGGTCGGGCGTGAAGAAACTGGTCTTCGTTCCTTGGAAATCCAACTTTTCGGGTACTACTGATGACAGGAATGAGTCTTCGTTTTCTTCTTTTTTCCGTTCTGGCATTCGGACTCTCGGGATGCATGTCCCTTGTCTATTATCCCTCGGAAAAGACGTTTTTTGATCCGGCCAAAGTGGGCCTCCTCAAAGAAGAAGTCGAATTCAAGATCGATTCTGGCGAAACGATCCATGCTTGGTGGTTTCTGAGCCCTCAAAAAAAGATCAAGGGCACCTTCGTGTTTTTCCATGGAAACGCGGAAAATCTGACCTCTCACTTTGCGAATTTGTTGTGGCTGCCCCAAGCTGGGTACAACTATTTGATCTTTGATTATCCTGGCTATGGTCGTTCGACCGGTCGCCCGAATCCTCAGGGAAATCTGAAGGCCGGAATCGCGGCTGTGGACTGGGTCGCAAAAAACAAGGACTCGGGTCCTTTGATCATTTATGGACAGAGTTTGGGTGGAAACGTCGCTCTCAGAACCGTCCTCGAGATCAAAGAGCGACAGCCGATTCGGGCCGTCATCATTGATTCGTCCTTCCCCTCGTATCAGAAGATCGCGGCTCGAAAGCTGTCGCATTTTTGGCTGACCTGGATTTTTCAGCCACTGGCTTATGTGTTGATGTCGGATACCTATGCACCAAAAGAAATCGATCGGATTTCACCGATTCCTTTGCTCGTGATTCACGGTCAGCAAGATATTCAAGTTGAACCGGAATTTGGTGACGAGATCTATCGTCAGGCGAAAGAGCCGAAAGAGCTTTGGAAGATTCAAGACGGATTTCACGGGAGCACGTTCTGGCGCCATGACCTGGTCTATCGCCAAAAATTACTCGATTACCTGGACGCTCATCCTTAACGAAGAATTTTCCCACGCAGCAACGGGCGGCCGCCTTCTGCCGGAGGTGAAGCCGTTCGAACCTTTTGGGTTCCCACGCTTGCTGGCGAGGCTTCCCCGGTCATGATTTCATAAGAATCTTCGGGGCGACTGGTGAGCAGGGCCGAATTTCCAAACTGGGTCGGTCCGGCCTGAATGAATCCGTGAAGCGCGACCATTTTCAACATTTCCTGGCTGAAGCCCCGGATTTTTAGTCGAACTTCTAGAGCCTCACCTTTTCGCACGCTTCCCCAAGAGCCTGTGGTTTCGCCCTCGATGACCACGACATCATCAGGGATTTCCCATTTGAATTGCAGCGGCTCTTCGAGCTGTTGATTGAGGCGGACCCATCCGACCAAAGTGACGTCGTCTTGTTCGTAAGCGGGAATGCCCTGTGGGGCCTGCAAAGCGACCTGGATCACCGACAGAGATTTGCTGTTGATCCGACTCTTCGCAAAGGACCCGCCATGAGGAGTGCTGGCTGGTTGGCGATCCAGTGCAGCCCCCTTGGTGATGAAGTGCGTGCACAGAGCACCCGTCACAAGACCGAAGACGGCAATCATCAGAATTCGAATTTTCAATGACTTGGACATAAATATGACTCCGTGCCTGTAATCAGTTTCAAATGATAAGAAAGGGTTCCCGAGAGTTGGCTCGTGGTGAGGCCGTATGTTTTCGCTTTGACGTTCAAAAGATAGCGTCCAGCGGGCAGTCCCGCTAAATTCACTTCTTCGTCGCCTTGATCGGCAGGGTAGGCGGCGGCACTGCTGCGAACCATGGTGCCATTGCTGCTGTCAGAAGATTCTTGATAGACGTAATCCTCTTTGTACAAATGAAGATCCAGATCGCGCTTGGAGCTGGAAGTATTCGATCCCCCGGTATAGATCATGCGGATCTTTTTGCTGCCGCCATCGTGATCGAAGCGATAGAAATGGTTCGAGCGGAGCAGATTGGATTCATTGTAAGCGTTATCGATGACCGGTGACATTTGCTTGTCCGCACAGCTGGATGCCACTGAGAGCGGCGCTGCATAATTTCTTGGATCAGCATTCTGCTTTTCGTAGCCAAGGTAGAGTTCCCAATCGGCCTGCTTTTCGGGCTGAAGCTTTGTGATCCAATGTTGCAGATACAGATTGAACAATCCGATGTTTCGGAAGGCGACCGAAGGCGAAGCAAATCCCGATGTGGTCGAGACATCCGTTGCGGTTGAAAAGGCATACCAAAGGTTTTCGAACCTGACGCCTGCGGTGTGCACGGTTTTAAAGAGATACCTCGAGATCGACATTTCTCTGAAGGTTCCTTCGCCGTCTTCGGAGACGGCATCATAGGTGGCTCCTGCGCCCCCTTCGGTGAGCGAGATATTTGCGCGTGAGTAACCGGTGCCTTTATTGTCGACGCTATCGTACTGGTGACCGATGGTATCGACGTAGTTTCTCCAAGACGGATCGCCACTTCGAAGAACGGCTGCCTGGAAAAAGTTGGCCCATCCTTCGGACCAAGCAAGACGAGGATCGATGATCGATTTCCCGTCATGAGAGCCGCCCGGAGAATCGGAAACCGAATAGACGTCTTCAAGAAAATGTCCGTATTCATGCAAAACGACGGAGTTATCGAAATGGTCCGTATCCACGTTATGAACGTAGCCTTGTGATCCACCGAGGATGAAAAGCTCGCTCGTGCCTGGGCGGTAGAATGAAAGCAGAGCCGAGTATCCGAAGTAGGTATAAGGATTGAATCCCATTCGCCAGTACACTTTGACTTTCGGAGCGACGAAGTTGTTGTTGTTCAACTGCGCTCGCAAAAAGACGTTTGCTTTGTAGATTTGTGCCAAGATATTGAAGGCACCGCCTTCGATCTTGGCGGACTGGGACGTGCGGGCAAAGGCACTGATGTCACCAATGTTCGAGGTTGCGCCAGCGCCAACAGTGGCCGTTTTTGAAATCGAGTGCGGTTTGTTCTCGTAGTAGTCGGCATTGATGGTGGCTTTGACTTGCGGAGTTTCGGATCGCGAATAGATAGTCACGGTATAGGATCCGGCTGCAGGAACTCTCAGCGAAAAGGTTCCATCGGCAAGAGTCGTTCCGCATTGAACAGTCGAGCCACTCGAGGACGTGACGCGAATTTCGGCATAAGGAATATTGTCTGCGGTGACGCTGCCAGAGAGTCCGTTTCCGGGACTAACGGCACGATAATAGTAGATCCCACGGCCCGTGATGGTGGCCGCACTACTGGCGGAATAAGTTTTGATTTGATTGCAGTATTGGGTTTCTGAATTTTGATCTTGGGGTTCGCCGGGATTGTCAGCGGCCTTCGGTGCCCCACAAGCACTTAAAAACAAAAGCAAAATAAAGGAAGGAAAGACCTTCCATTCCACCCGCTGAAACCACATGTTTTCTTATCGGTTCCTAAGCAGTGGAACTGAACGAAAGCTCAGAGGGAAATCGCTGTGGTTTTCTGACTGATTTTGGTCTAGGAAATCTTGATTTGAGACGATTTTAAAAAGAAAAAAGGCCCGACCGGCAACTCTGAAACAGAAACCTCAGCGCATTAAGGTGGGTAACCATGTGGCGACTTTAGGATTCCCAGTACGAGCTGGGCCTTCACACCGTCACCAGGGACAGTTCCCTAGTCTATGCAAGTCAGGTTCTGTTTTCGATGAGCTTTTACGCCAACCGAACCTCTCTGTGATCATTCTATCCCTGTCATCGGAAAACCGCAATGGAACCGGACTCCAGCATTTCAGCCCGGTTGCCGATTTATTCACATATGACGCCGGGACAGCTCGATTTTTACTTTCCATTCATTGTTTTTTTCTATGGATTTTTGGCGGTCCTTGTGCTGGAAACACCGGTCTTTGCTCGCCTTGGAAGAGAGCGCATGAGTGACCTCTGGGAGGGGCTCGAAAGACGACGCAACCTTGCGTGGGTCAGCTTCTTTATAGGCGGCCTGTGGTCGCTGCAAAACCTGTGGTTTCATTGATCTTCTGACGGTGCCTCGTGCGGAGTTGACTCTGTGAAGTCCCTCTTTTAGCTTGCCAGGGATGTCGGATGCCACCTCGAAAAGCCTTCTCAAATCAGAGACGAAAAGCCAAAGCGCGGCCTTAGCTCCGTCGCAGTCTGACGTTGCTGTCATCAGTGTCGAAGCTCTCAATGCGCAGATCCGTCGAACGCTCGAAGGCGAGATCGGAACGATCTGGGTGCAGGGCGAGATTTCGAACTTCAAGGCGCATACCTCCGGGCATTTTTATTTTTCGCTCAAGGATCAAAAGGCGCAGGTCGCAGCCGTGATGTTTCGCGGTTCGAATGCGAAGCTGAAATTCAGGCCCACCGATGGACTTGAGGTCATCGTGCGCGGTCGGATCACCGTCTACGAGCCCCGTGGAAATTATCAGCTTTTGTGCGAGACCATGGAGCCCGTTGGTGCCGGAGCTTTGCAGAAAGCCTTCGAACAGCTCCGAGACAAGCTCAAGCAAGAAGGACTTTTCAATCCCTCTCGCAAGCGACCCATTCCTGCCTTTCCTCGACATGTGGCGGTTGTCACCTCGCCGACGGGCGCGGCCATTCGAGATATTCTGAATGTGCTTTCCCGGCGGGCAAAGTCCGTCAAGACCACGGTGGTCCCTACGTTGGTTCAAGGGGCAGGGGCAGCTCCTCAAATCGTTCAATCGCTGAAGAGTGCTTATCGTCTTCCGGATGTGGACGTGATCATTCTCGGTCGGGGGGGCGGCTCGATGGAGGACCTTTGGGCCTTCAACGATGAAACTCTCGCTCGCACGATTGCGGAGAGTCCCGTGCCGGTGATTTCGGCTGTGGGACACGAAATCGATTTCACGATTTCTGATTTTGTCGCGGATCTTCGGGCTCCGACACCTTCGGCGGCGGCCGAGCTCGTGGCAAAAAGCTCCTCTGAAATCCTTGATCGCATCCGCCAGATGGATCGCTTGCTCAAACTGTCCTTGGATCGGCAGCTGAAAACCTTGCTGCAAAATATTTCCGGTCTCTCGAGACGACTGATCGATCCGCGCAAGAAACTCGAGGATCTGGCCCTCAGAAATGACGACCTTTTGACCCGGTTGGATCTGGCGATGATGAATCGTCTGTCGAAGCGCCGTCAGAAACTCGAACCCAAACAGAGTCTTCTCGAAAAGGCTCTACAGTTGTTCCTTCAAAAACGCCGGGCCAAGGCCGAACGTTTGCAAGCGATGCTGGATTCTCTGAGCCCGCTCAAGGTGGTCGAACGAGGGTATGCCATCGTGACTCGTGACGAGGCCGTGGTGAAATCCGCATCACAAGTGGACATCGGAACCGAGCTTCGCATCCGTCTGGCCGAAGGCGAATTGGTCGTGACCGTGAAAGAGAAAAAGAAAGGACCGTGAAAATGGACTTTGAAAAAAAACTGGGACGCCTCGAAGAGATCGTCACCAAAATGGAAAAAGGCGAACTCGCCCTCGAAGAATCCCTGAAGCTTTTTGAAGAAGGCGTCAGCCTGTCGCGAGAATGCCAATCCCGCTTGAACGAAGCCGAGGAAAAGGTCAAAAAACTGATCGGCTTCGGCATGGACGGCAAGGCCGTCATGGAACCTTTCGAGCCTGAGGACTGAGTTTGAACGCCGAGACTCTCGAGACCGAGCTGCACCGACGGGCAGCAGAGGTCCACACCTATCTTGATTCCTGGTTTGCCTCGCTTCAAGAAGAGCGGGGCAATGCCATGGGCCGACTCTTTGAAAGCATGGCCTATTCGGCTTTGGGGCCCGGCAAAAGATTTCGTCCGGTCCTGGCACTTTTGGCCGGAGAGTCTCTAAAAACTCCGATCATGAAAACGCTGCCTTGGGCGGCGGCCGTCGAAATGGTTCATACCTACTCTTTGATTCAT
Organism: Pseudobdellovibrionaceae bacterium; assembly: GCA_019637895.1. Classification (GTDB taxonomy): domain Bacteria; phylum Bdellovibrionota; class Bdellovibrionia; order Bdellovibrionales; family Bdellovibrionaceae; genus JAHBUV01. Next base: position 10,673 of record JAHBUU010000019.1, read on the forward strand.
GACGATCTTCCGTGCATGGACGACGACGATGAACGTCGGGGGCGTCCGACGAATCATAAGGCCTTTGATGAAGCAACGGCACTTTTGGCCGGAGACGCTCTATTGACCGAAGCCTTTGGTCTGATCGGCGAAGCCTATTCAGGCCTGGGAACCACCGCTGGAAAACTAGTCTCGGTTCTGGCACAGGCGGCAGGTGCACAAGGCATGGTGGGTGGACAGAGCTTGGACCTTGCTGCTGAGAAGGCGGGCCGGGTTTCTCTGGAAGATCTCGAACGAATTCATGAACTGAAAACCGGTCGATTGATTCGCGCTGCCGTTGAAGGTGCGGCCATCGTGGCTGAAGCTCCTGCAAAAACGGTTGCAGCCTTTGCCCAGTATGGGGCTCGGTTGGGTTTGGCCTTTCAGATTGCGGATGATATTTTGGACTCTGCCCAAGACGGTCAAGATGGCCGGTCCTATATTGCTCATCTGGGACTTGAGGGAACTCGCGAGATCTTGGCGAGTGTCAGCGAGGAGGCTCGTGTGGCATTGAATGAAATCCCGCATGCTCATCCCGCTCTTTATGCGCTGATCGATTGGAACCAGAATCGAGAAAAATGAAAAAACGTTTGGATGTTCTGCTTGTCGAAAAGGGTTTTGCCGAGACTCGCTCTCGGGCAAAGGCCCTCGTCGAAGCGGGACAGGTTTATCTGGCGAAAATCGGTGGTGAGGAAAAGCTCGAAAAGGTCTCTTTGGAGCTTCCGGGCGATGCACCGGTTTTCGTGAAAATCGGAAGTGCCAATCGGTTCGTCTCGCGGGCAGGATTGAAGTTGGAAGGCGCGCTTTCGCGGATCGGTCTTTCGGTTGTGAACTGGGAATGCTTGGATGTCGGTCAATCCACCGGCGGCTTCACCGACTGTCTGTTGCAGTCAGGGGCCGCTCGGGTCGTTGGAGTCGATGTCGGAAAAGACCAATTGGTTCAAAAACTGAAAGAAGATTCCCGTGTGGTTTTTTTCGAAGGCCTGAACGCTCGCGAGCTTTCGCGTTACTCCGAGGTCCAGGACGGTTTTTCGAATCGCAAAGCGGATCTTATCGTCATGGACCTGTCGTTCATCTCGCAGATCGTTGTGCTTCCCGAGCTTTCGATTTTTGCCGAAGAAAAAACAAGGCTTATTTCCTTGGTGAAGCCGCAATTCGAGGTGGGACCCGAGGGTCTGGGAAAGGGCGGAATCGTGCGCGATCCCTTGCTGTATGAGCAGGTCCAGCGCAAGATAACCGAGGTGGCGGAAAGCCACGGTTGGAAAGTCCTCGATTATTTTGAATCTCCGATTTTGGGCAAAGAGGGCAACAAGGAGTTTTTTCTGTATGGGATTAAAACAGGCGATTAAATTTTCTCTCCTCGCGTTCCTCATCGCGGGTTGCGCCAACCTGAAGACCCGCCGTGATGTGCGAGACAAAGGAGCGAAGACGACACCGACTGTGTCGGCTCCATCGACATCGAGTGGAACGAGCACTCCCTCTTTTCCATCCTCTCCGGCTGAAGACGAAGACTTTGAAACCTCTCCAGCACCTGAAGAAGAGCCGCCATTGACGACGGCTCCGACCATGCGAATTCCTAAAGTCGGTCTGATTCTTGGCCCGGGGGCGGCTCGTGTTTACGCACAAATCGGCGTTTTGCAAGAGCTGCAACGTGAAAAGGTTCCGGTGGTCGCCGTTGGTGGAATCGAGTGGGGAGCGGTGGTCGCGGCTCTTTACTCCAACAAGGGTCTTGCGAACGAGGCCGAGTGGCAGATGTCGAAACTCAAGTCCGAAGATTTCATGCAGCGGTCTTTGATCGGGGGGCGATCGGGGCCTGCCGCTGCTTCTGCCGCTTCCGATTTTCTGAAATCCGCTTTTGGTCCTATGAAGGCCGAAAACGTGAAGATTCCTTTCGCCTGTCCCGCGCATAACCTGGCAAAGAATCAGATCTTTCTGATGTCTCGTGGGGCTTATACCCAGTTGCTGCCGTTCTGTATGGCGTATCCTCCGATTTTCCAGCCTTGGCAGGGGAACGTCAGCGCTATGCGTGACGTCAAAATGCTCGCGGATCATCTGCGATCCAAAGGGGCGACGACCATCGTTCTCGTGAATGTTTTGGGGAATCCGGATCCGGCTCGACCGGTGGCGGGTGAGGCTGGCAGCACCGAGTCCGTTCTTTGGAATGAAATCGCCGCTTACTATGCGAAACCTTTGAGAGGCGTTGATCATGTGTTGACGATTCCATTGGGGAATCGGGGGCTTTTGGCCTTTGACGATCGTCGCGAGATTCTGCACCAGGGTTCGGAAAAAGGTGGGCCTCTCGTGAAGCAGCTCGCTCGGCGCTTGGGGTTGTGATAGATTGGTTTCATGAGAAAACCAGCTGTAGATATCCGACTTTTCGCCCGTCGCCGACAAGAACTCGCTCGCCGTATTTCCGGAAGTGCCATGATCGTGGCGTCTCACCCGGAGCATATCCGAAATCACGATGTCGGATATCCTTATCGGCAAGATTCAAATCTTTACTATCTGACGGCCTTTGAAGAACCGGAAAGCATTCTCGTTTTCCGTCCCGGCAAAACACCGGAAACGGTGATGTTCGTCCGCCGTCGTGATCGTGAGCGCGAAACCTGGGATGGTTTCCGTTACGGGCCGGAAGGCGTTGAAAAAGAATTCGGAATCGACCGTTGCTATCCGATCGATGAGTTCGAAAAGGTGGCGCCGTCGTTGCTCGCAGGAGTCGAGAGTCTTTACTATCGTCTGCATAAAAATCCCGAGGCCGATGCTCGCGTGATGTCCGTCGTCGACAAGTACCGAGCCGAAGGCGGCCGCACGGGTCGGGGTCTTTTGGCGATCCACGATGCGGATGAACTCCTGGGTGAAATGCGACTGATCAAGTCCGAAGAGGAACTGGTCGATCTGCGCGAAGCTTGCGAGATTTCTGCACAGGCGCATCTGGCAGCCATGAAGTTCACTCGCCCCGGTGTGACCGAGCGGCAAGTTCAAGGAGTTTTGGCTTACAATTTTTACTCCAAAGGATCCGCCCGCGAAGGTTACAACTACATTGTCGCCAGCGGACACTCGGCAACGACCTTGCATTACAATTTCAATGATCAGGTCTGCCAGGACGGAGACCTCTTGCTGATCGATGCCGGTGCCGAGCTGAACTATTATACCGGCGATATCACTCGCACCTTCCCCGTGAACGGCCGCTTCACCGATGAGCAGGGCTTGGTTTACGAAAAGGTCTTGAAGGTCCAAAAGCAAATCGTCGACTTTGTGAAACCAGGCGTGGTTTTCAAGGAGCTTCATGAAATGGGGGCTTCGCTTTTGACGGATGCCTTGCTCGAGCTGGGCCTTCTGTCGGGTCGCAAAGAGGACATCATGAGCGCGAATCAACATCGTCGCTACTATCCTCATGGCATTGGCCACTGGCTTGGAATGGACGTTCATGATGCGGGTCTTTATGTGAAAAACAATGAGCCCCGTCCGCTTGAACCGAATATGTGCTTTACGGTCGAGCCAGGTCTTTACATCCCGGCCGACGACGAGAGCGTTCCTAAAAAATTCCGAGGAATCGGCGTTCGAATCGAAGACAACGTTCGAGTGACCCCGAATGGCTGTGAAAACATGACCTCCAGTGTGCCGAAAGAAATCTCGGATCTGGAAAAGGTTGTCGGGACCGGCTGGGCACCTTGAAGATTTCGTTTTTCGGATGACGTGATTCCGTCAGCAAAACGGAACGCCTTCTTCCAATAGGTTGGTTATGTTGACCCCGGTCGCTCACCAACTTTTTTGTGCAAGGAGGCTTTTATGACCGCACGAACAGATAACTGGCTGATGGCTGTGCTTGGAATATGGATGTTCATCACACCCTGGGTGTTTTCGGATACCGCCTTTTTCGCGGGAACCGGTGTGGCGACGAACTTCTGGATCGTCGGCGGCTCTGTGGTCGTTCTTTCCCTGTTTGCTTTGCAGAAGCTTCAGGCCTGGGAAGAGGGGATCAATCTGATCCTTGGTATCTGGATGTTTCTCTCTCCGTGGGTTTTGGGATTCAGCTCTTCGCGTCCGCTCTTGTGGAATGCGCTGATTTCAGGCGTTCTGGTGGCGGCATTGGCGGGAGCGGCCCTTCCAGAAGCTCGTCGGGCCGAGGCTGTTTAATCAGCCCCACGATCCTTATTCGCTGACGATGAATCGGTGATGGAGCCAACCGCGCTCCATCGCCAATTTCTGAAGGTCGTCTTCGGTTCTGAAAATCCGGTCATCTCTGGAAGCGGCACTGACCGCGAGCTTCAGATCGGTGGAGCATTCCAAGAGCTCCAAATCACCCATGGTATTTCCCGAACAGAAAAACGGTTTTTTCCCGCCGGTTGCGTGGAGCAGAGCCTCTGCTTTGCCTTCGCGGTGGGTGATGATGCCCTGAGGGCGGTCGGTGACGACACCATCTTGCACGTCTGTCTCGATCCCGATGACATCATCGGGGGTCAGGCCGACCAGAGCGGCCCCAGCTTCGACAGCCCATTTGATGGAGGCCGTGACGATGTAGACCTGAACACCTCGGCTTTTGAACGTCTCGATGAGCTTCTTTTGTTCTTCGAAAACGGGCACCGGGGCCAATGCTTTGACCGACTCCTGAGCCCAGGTTTGGACCTGATCGATCTTTTGCCCCTTGAGAATCTGGGCCAGCCACAGATAGGCGGTTCGTGGATCCCCATGTTTTTTCTTGAGTTCGAAGTAGTGGTTCCAGGGGTCTTCGGGAAGCTCGACCAAATTCCGGTCGATTTTATATCTGAAGAAAGACTCTCCGAGATCGGTATCCCAAAGGGTGCCGTCGGCATCAAAGGCCGCGATCGGTCGCGGATTTTGCAAGAGGGCCTTGTCAATCGAGGCATGAATGTGAGACCAGATCTCGGAAGGATACAATTTGTATTTCATCCCCATTTCGTATCAAATGGGCGAAAGGAAACCAAGAACGATGGCCTTGTTTTGCCGCGTGATCCAAAGCTCTGATCTCCCGGAAATTCTTGATTACGAGAATCGCAAACTCGTTGAAACCATGCCCGACGAGCAGGAAAGAACCCTGCACTCGTGGCACGTTCGATGGCGGCCCGAATCTCTTGGGCACTATGTGCCGCTGGGTTGGAGTTTTCTGGCCAGAAATCCCGAGCTGACGTCGGCAGCAGAGCCCGAGGGGGCATTGGTCGGCTACTTTATCGCACAGCCGGTTTTGTTCTTTGATGGCCAGACTCAATCTTTGTGGGTCGAACATCTGTCTTATTCTTCTTTGCAATCCCGCGATGAGCTTTGCGAGCTGGCTTACCGACTTTGCCGTGAAAAACACTTTCAGCGGGTATTTTTCCCGAACGTCACTGGCGTTGCGAATTCGGTGGCGGGCTTTCGCCCCGAACCTTGGCAGGCCTCGGTCATCTGCGTGAAGACCACGAGGACCTGAGCTCATGAGAAATCAGTTCTCCCATGATCTGCGTCGTCGGAACCTCGAGCGCCTTCAGCGCGAGAAATTCGATCTGCTGATCATCGGTGGGGGAATCACCGGAGCTGGTGCCGCGAGAGACGCCGCCGCCCGAGGGATGAAGGTTGCTCTGATCGAAGGCCGGGATTTTGCCTTCGGAACCTCGTCCCGGTCGAGCAAGTTGATTCATGGCGGAATTCGATATCTGGAAAATCTCGAGTTCAAATTGGTTTTCGAAGCTTTGAACGAGAGAACCAAGCTTTTTGAAATGTGTCCGCATCTGGTCCATCATTTGCGGTTCATGATCCCGCTCTATCAAGACAGCCGCGTTGGGATGTTCAAGATGGGGATGGGGATGTGGCTCTACGATGCCCTGTCCTTGTTTCAGGCTCCTGAAATCCATGAACGACTGAACGATCGTGAGACGCTGGAACGCATGTCCAGCTTGCGACCGCAGGATCTTCGGGGTTCATACATTTATTCCGACGGTTATATGGATGATGACCGCCTGGTCCATGAGACTTTGAGATCGGCGACCGAACTGGGTGCGGTCATTGTGAATGATGTTCTTGCAACCGGTGCGGTGATGGGTGCCTCGGGACGGATCGAAGAAACGGTCGTCAAAGACCGGCGTTCCGGCCAGGAGTGGCGCATCTCTGCCCGGCACATCATCAGCTCGGTGGGGCCGTGGACCGACGAGCTGGGCGAAGACCTGTTCAAAGACTGGAAACGCATCCTGCGTCCGACAAAGGGAATTCATCTCACTCTTCCGAAGGACCGTTTGCCGCTGTCGAGCGCTGTGGTTATGGCGGCGGAAAAGAGCAGCCGCATCGTTTTCGGAATTCCCCGACACGATATGATTATCATCGGCACGACGGACACGGACTACCAGGGACATCCCGAGGACGTGATCGCGACTCGCGAAGACGTCGATTATCTTTTGAACGTCACCGACCACTACTTTCCCGGAGCCCGGATTCGTGAAGAAGACGTCATCGCCAGCTATGCGGGTGTTCGTCCGTTGGTGAATGACGGCTCGCAGACCGAGGGAAAAACCAGTCGGGAACACACGATTTTCAACGATCCTCGCGGTGTCACTTTCGTGGCTGGTGGGAAATACACGACCTATCGGCTGATGGCTCATCAGGTTGTGGAAAAGTCCCTGGAAAACTTCACTCTCGAAGATCGGGTTCAGTTTCGAGCGACCGACACGGCGGTGCCCCTGAATCGGTGGACCTCGCCAGAGGCTTATGCAACGGGGCTTCTCTCGGCGGATCGTTGGGCACGAGAATCCGGTCGATCCGAGGGGGATGTGAGGTTTCTTTTCGAGCGTTACGGGCGCGAGGCGGAACTGATCCTCAATGAGGCCCCGAAAGAGGCGACGCTCTGGGAAATTGAAGCGACGCAAGCACTGCGGAACACCATGTGTCTGGATCTCGTCGATTTTTATGCCCGGCGGGTTCCGCTTTATCTGGCAAAACCGGATCATGGATTGCCTTTGCTCGAGCGGGTTTCTCAAGTTTTTCAGAGGGAGTTGGGTTGGAGTGACTCGGAAACGACCAGCCAAAAGAAGGCTCTGCAGAGTTTCATCGATAAAGAACTCGGCTGGAAAAAGACTCCGTCCAAAGCCTAACCATGCGCCGCACAAAATTGAAGCCGTCGTTTCTCCGAAATATCGGAATTGACTCCCTTTTTTCACACTCCTAGACTTTATGGGATCTGCCGACATCAAAACTGAGGACACTCAATGAGTTTTTTAGATCGCATCTCAGATTACTTCTCTAATGACATTGCCATTGATTTGGGAACAGCCAATACGCTTGTGTTCGTCAAAGGCAAAGGAGTGATCCTGAATGAGCCTTCTGTTGTTGCCGTTCAGAAAAATTATCGCGGGATGCAGAACCGTGTTCTTGCCGTCGGAAATCAGGCGAAAGAAATGCTTGGTCGAACTCCTGGTTCGATCGTCGCCATCCGTCCGATCAAGGATGGTGTGATCGCGGATTTCGAGGTTACTCAGTCGATGCTCAAATACTTCATCGGAAAAGCGATGGGGGACAAAAAAAGCGTCATCCGTCCGCGGATCATCATTTGCGTTCCTTATGGAATCACTCAGGTTGAGAAACGTGCGGTGAAAGAGGCTGCTCAATCGGCTGGTGCCCGCGAAGTGTATTTGATCGAAGAGCCGATGGCGGCTGCGATCGGTGCAGGTCTCCCTATCACCGAGCCAAGCGGAAACATGGTTGTCGATATGGGCGGTGGAACCACTGGTGTCGCGGTCATTTCTTTGGGTGGGATCGTCTACTGCAAATCGATCAAAGTGGCTGGCGACAAATTCGACGAGGCCATCGTGAACTACGTCCGTCGTCAGTTCAACTTGTTGATCGGCGAGCGAACCGCCGAAAATATCAAACTGCAAATTGGAAACGCTTATCCTTTCGAAGAAGAAAAAAGCATGGAGATCAAGGGCCGCGATCTCGTGGCGGGTGCTCCGAAAACCATCGAGATCACCAGTTCCCAGGTCAATGATGCCCTGATGGATCCTCTCTCTGAAGTGGTGGATGCCGTGCGAACGGCTCTGGAGAAAACACCGCCTGAACTCGCTTCGGATATCGTCGATAATGGGATCGTTTTGACTGGTGGCGGAGCGATGCTGGCGAATCTCGATGTTTTGCTTCGTGAGCGCACGGGTCTGCCTGTTTCCACAGCCGAAGAACCTTTGAGCTGTGTCGTGATGGGTTCCGGTAAAGTTTTAGACAATTTGGATCTGTTGAGACAGCTCTGTATTGATTGATGAGGAGATGAATGAACGAAAACGACGTTCGAGCCATAGCCTTGTTTTTCTTCTACGCTCTCTTGGATGACCAGATGGCCATCGAAGCTGGTGCGCGCGCCCTGAACTTGGCGAAAGACAAAAAAAGAAAACGACCAGAGCTGGCGAATGCCGTGGCCCTCGTTCAATCGACGTTCGAGATCTGGCAAAAAGAAGAGCCCGAGGCTCGTCGGATGTCGATGGTTCGCTCTCTGAATCCCGGATGGTCGTTGCCAGATGGAACCGATCTCAGTCCTTGGAGAGAGTTCCACAAACAATCAGACTCGGATGAAATCGTCATCGTGATCTGGTCGAAAATTCTTGGGATTCCAGAGGCGGAAATTGCAAATGCCCTTGAACTGCCCGAAGGCACCGTCCGTTACCGAGTGGGACATGCCCTTCGACGGCTCGGTGAATTGACGTCCTCCAGACCGAATATCGTTTGAGGCGGAATGGAAAAGCATCCTTCCCCGATTCCTCTTTCCAAATACGGGAAACGTGAGCTCAGTCCTTTCGCTGCGGGCGAGCTGCTCTATGATTACCACTTGGAAAAATTGGATTCGGAAAGGGCCGAAAGCGTTCGGGACGTGCTGGGAAAACATGCCCATTTGAAGCGCGATCTGGCCCGGATTCAAAGCGCGGATCTTTACCTTTCTTTATTGGGAAAAGCCCGGCCTCCGGCGGATACCGTCGAGAAAATCGATGAACCAGACACCTATCTTTCCGTTCTTCTCAAAAAAACAAATTATGAACGCTGGCCGCTGACGATCCGCTGGGGGATCGAGGCTGCGGTTGTTCTGTGTGTTTTTTTGGTCGTTTTGATTGTGATGCCGTGGAATCAGCTTTTGAATATGGGCCTTTCTCCGCAAGGTCGGGAAATTATCCTGGCCGAAATGGACCATGGCTCGCGCAATGCTTTCGATGACGGGCTGACTCCGATGTTTTCGGATGAGAGCGCCGGCTTCGAAGATGAAGGTGTCAAACCGTTGCCCACTTCGACGACGACGGCGGATGTGGTCGTTCCGTCAATCCCTGCCGTTGCGACAACGGGTGTAACGATTCCGCAGGTTCAGCTCCCGGTGGTTCCTCCGGCGAAGACGCCACCGCCAGCAGCGACAGTGGTGTCTTCTGCAAAAGAGGCAAAACCTGTGGCCGAAGTTCCGGCCGATACCTCGAAAAAACCGGGTGAAGGGGCTTTGTATCGCGGGATCCTCAAAGTGACGAACCTGGATGCGACCGGCCTCAAAATCATCGAGAAGATCGAAGAGTTGGGTGGACGAAAGGCCGGTCAGGTCGAGCTGGGGTGGAAAAAAACAGCGACCTCTTCTTATTTCCACTTCACCATGCCTCAAGCGAAGTATGATGAACTCATCAGTTTCCTGGCGGCATACGGAAGCCCTCGGATTCAAAAAGAAAAGCATCCGCGAGTCATGCCCGAAGGAATTGTTCGTTTGATCATCGAGGTTGAAGAGGCCGAGAAGTGAAACTCCCCAGGAAAAAACCAAAACGCTCTTTGAGAACGATTCTGATCGTTTGGTTCCTCCTGTTTTCGGTCATTCCCTTAGCCTTTGTGACAATCTACTCGATGAGCAAATTTGAAAGAGCCATCGATCGCGAGATGTCGCAGCGTCTTTCCGGAAACGCCCGAGAGATCGGGGGAATCCTGGCCGATTCGATGTCAGGCCTCCAACAAAGGCGTGACCAGTACATCTCGAACCCCAATCTGATTTATTACCTGTCGATGAGCGAGGGTGGGACCTTGCGAAACCATGTGTCCGGTTGGTTACGACAGGACATCGCCACCGGGTATTCGTTTTTCAATCGTCAGGGTCGAATGATCCTGTCGGTTTTCAAAGACGAAAAGAACGAGATTCGGGCTTATCAGCCTGGGCAAGATGCGGTCTTCCTGTCGGAAAAATACATCGCGAATCTGAAAGAGCGCCCTGACATGGGCGTTGTGGACTATACATCCGACAAAAAAATGTCTTTGATCGTCATCTCGCGTGTGAAGAACTCGGCGGGAAGAACGATCGGATACTTTGAACAGATCTTGAACATCGATCGGGCGTTCCTGCAAAGACTCAAAGCCCGGATGAAGCTCGAGCTGATAATCTTCAAAGAAAACGGAGAGCTGGTCGCTGGCAGCCATCCGGATTTCAATTTGTACAAGAAAGATTTCTTTCGATCGTATTTCCGCACAAATTCGGAAGTCTTTTTCGATCTGAACATCCGAAACGTACCTTATGGATTCTCGGTCTATCCGCTGAACTGGGGGCAGACGCCATTCTATGTCGCGCTCGGAGCCTCGAAGAGCGACGCGAAAGCCGTTTTGAAAAACGTCAACGTCGCCTTCTTGACCGTCGTCGGTGCCTTGATCGTCTTTCTGACTTTTTCGACCATCGTCGCTTCGAGCTGGGTGTTGAAGCCTTTGTACGAGTTGGTCGCGGCCCTTCAGTCTTTTGAGGCGCAGGAGCAGGCGATGACGATTCCGGTCAAGAACAACACCGAGATCGGATTGCTGACGGAAAGCTTCAATGAAATGAGTCAGAAAATCTGGCGGGCCCGAAGTGAACTCAGTCGAAAACTCGATGAGCTTGAGACGGCGAACAAAGAATTGAAGGACACGCAAACGCGATTGGTCCACTCCGCAAAGATGGTGAGTCTTGGTCAGTTGGTCGCGGGTGTTGCGCACGAGCTGAACAATCCGATCGGATTCATTTACAGCAATATGACTCACCTGCGGGACTACTCGCAGCGCCTGATCCGGCTGATCAAAACCGCCGAGACCAAGCCTCAGCAACTTGCGCAGGAAAAAGAAGAACTCGAATACGACTATATCGTTCAGGATCTTCCAAAGTTGATCACCTCTTGCGAGGATGGCGCCCGCCGAACTCGCGATATCGTTTTGGGTCTCAGAAACTTTTCCCGTCTCGAGGCGGCGAAACTCACCGAGATGGATTTGCGATCAAGTTTGGATACGACCTTGAATCTCCTTCAAGGCGAGATCAAAAACAGGATTCAGATCCACAAGACCTACGAACCTGTTCCGCTGATCAACTGTTACGCCAGTCAGGTGAATCAGGTGTTCATGAACATTCTGTCGAATGCGCTTCAGGCCATCGAGGGATCGGGCCAGATCTGGATTTCCGTGATGCCGCTCAAAGATTCGCAGGTCAAAGGTGGCGGCCGCGTGCAGGTCTCAATTCAGGACAGCGGCAAAGGGATTCCGCCCGAAGTTCTCGAGAAGATCTTTGATCCTTTTTTCACCACCAAAGGAGTGGGAAAAGGAACCGGCCTTGGTTTGAGTATCTCCTACGGGATCATTCATAACCACGGCGGGGAAATCCAAGTTAAATCCGAGGTTAACGTGGGGACGGAGTTTACGATCATCTTGCCGGTGGATCCTCCGACGAATCCCTCGGCCAATGTCTAGGCAGTTTCAGCTTCAGTCCTCTCTTCCATAATCCGATAACTGAAACAATGTCGGAGAATCGAAACTCTTTTGATTGGCAGCAGTTGATGCCCGTTGTGTTGATCGCAGCGGCCGGCCTGCTGTTGTTTTTTGGTCTCAAGGGCGGAGGCGGCTCTTCCAAGAACACGAAGAACCTCGTCAAAGACGAAAAGGTCCAATCAAACGTGAACGAGCATCTTCGTAAGACGGCGGAAAAGATCGAAATGGCCAAGCGTCAGCAGGCAATCCGCAGCTGGCAACTCGTCAATGACTACAGTCGCTCCGTCGGCGAGCAAGCCTATGTTCCTCCGTCGGAGGGTGCGAATCTTCAGGAAACCGACAGCGCTCATGAAGTCGCCAAAGACCTTGGCCGTTCCTATGATGGCTCGTCGGCGGGTTCTGGAAATGCATCGGATTTGATTCATCAGCAGATGTTTGAGGCTCAAATTTCCCAACAGGCGGACAAGGCTTACAAAGATGCCTATGCCAGTCAGTTCATCGAGAACGCCAGACGCGCCGGTTGGGATGTCAAACTCGATGATAATTTCAAAGTGATCTCGGTGAAAAAGATCCAGCGAAAGCCGACGAATCAGTTCGATCTTTTCAAGTAAGCTCGATTCCTTCTGAGTCGGTGCCAGCGTTCAAAATGCCCATCGTCGCTCATGCTCGAAAAGCCGTTTGTACTTAGGATCAGATGCTCGACGAGAGGAATCTTGAGCCATTTTCCAATCTCGTAAAACTCGCGAGTGAGCTTGATGTCTTGGGGTGAGGCTTGGTGGTCTCCGCTGGGATGGGAGTGCGCGATGGCCAAATGAACTGCGTTTTGTCGGATGGCAAAGCGGAAGATCTCGCGGGCATGGGCAAAGCATCCCGAAGCATGGCCTCGGAAGATCATTTCCGAGGAAATCAGGTTCAAATTCGACGTCAGCGCCACGGCCCAGATTTCTTCGACATCGAGCCGGATGAGAGGTCGCAGGTGGGCTTCTAGGGTCTTGCTGTTGCAGAGAAGAATCGACATGAGATTCGTTCCTGCAAGGGCGGGGCGCCGAAGGACTCAAGGGCAATGAGGCGGTAGGAAGATCCGTCCGAGCATCGGCGGAAAAAGGCAAAAAAAATCCCCCTGCGATGTTTCGAGGGGGATTTTGAATCTGTTCAAAAACCGTCGTTCTGAATTAGTTGTTCAGAGCTTGGTTGTTGCTGATCGGGAGGTTCGGTGTTTCGTCGTCTTGCTGTCCGCCTGGGAGAACAGTCGCTTTTTCAGCAGCTGCTTTCACAGTGTTGTCGCCAGCGTAACGGGAAGCGGCCGAAGCCACGCGATTTTCCAGGTTCTGCTTCACATCGTCAGTCGAGATGCGGTCAGCAGCGGCCTGAACTTGTTTCGCCATGTAATCCAGAGGGAAGGCGCCAAGTTTCGCGAGATAGCTCGAGATGGAACCGTTTCCGTTTTGGATGATTTCGCGGAGAGTGAAAAGAGGAGCGTATTGCGACGCTTTCTTTTCGGATTCGAAGATGATCTGAGTGAGTGTTGCTGCGGTGATGTCGTTCTTCGACTTGTTGTCGATGACCATGACTTCTTCGTTGCTGCGGATCATCTTGGCAATATCATCCAACGTCACATAGCAACTCTGCTGAGTGTCGTAGAGCTTGCGGTTCTGATAGCGCTTGATGATCTTGACCTTGGAGTTCGGCTTTGCCGTCATCGCAGTTTCGTTTTGATTAATCAAAGTGCCTCCCATTTTGAACTCTCTCTGTTCTGGCCTGACTCAATCATCTGTCAGGGTCGAAAAAGAGGAGCTCTTAACCCCTTGTTTTTATTATCTAATATGAATACCGAGAGTCTTTCGAAACTCGATGTCCATCGAATGGGCGCAAGTTAGCCCCGCAGACACCCCTTGTCAAGCCACAGGAATCTCCAGTTTTAAGACACCATGCAAAATACTTCATCACTTTTGAAGACTCTCGAGAGGGCATGAGCGGTTCAAAGTCGGTGGAAACTTCTCAAGTTTTGCTCAGGGCCAGCCGAAAGGCCAGTAAGGACCATTGGAGAGGGAAGTGTATTTTGGTGAATGACGAGGAAAAACAAGAGTTTAAGGATAAATCTTGGATCTTCCCTCTGATCTGCCTGAGCCTTTTAGTCGGCCTCGCGATCTTGCCTTTGGGGAGAAGTTCACCCGAAGAAAAGGTGGTTCGGGCCCGGGCGAAAGCCGAGGTCCTGGCCTACCAGGTAGCACAACTTTACAAAGAATCCCTGGTGAGTTCTGAAGATTTCGCCACAACTGGACGCGGTCCGGCATCCGTTCGGGCGCCGATCGGGAGCCCCTCTGCGGCAACTCCAGCTGAGGGGCTAATGGGGCAGGACCCATGGGGTCAGGCCTATCGTTATCGCATCGTTGCGGCCGAGGACGGCAAGGTTTCCGTGGAAATGCGTTCGCTGGGCCCAAGTGGGGGCGTCGCCGGCAGAGCAGCCGAGGACATCGTCATCAACCTGTCATTTTAAGCACGGCCGAAGTCCAGATCTCCGCTGAAACCCGCTCTAGAGAAAGCTCCCATCTTCAGTGGCTTCTTTGAATCTCCGATAGCGAAAGAAGCGAAGGAGATCTTATGACTTTCACAAGGCGAGCCACGCTGATTCTTGGACCGGCACTTTTGTTGGCCGCGGGCTGTGCGACATCTCCTTCTGAACCTTCCGGTCACGGCACTTACTTCGATGGTGCCTTCAACGATCACAATCGGGCTCCGGCTTCGATGAGTCCTCCGACCGTGCAAGTTCAAGGCGATCACACGACGATCGATCCCGTGCATATGCGGACCCAGGCCGATTACAACTATTCGATGGGTGAAGCTTACTCTCTTGATGGACAAGTTCAGAAGGCCATCGAGTCTTTCAAGATGACCCTGGTTTACGATCCTGAATCTGCGGCGGTTCGGCTGCGCTTGGCAACCGAGTATCTGAAGGCAGGTCTGATTTCTGAGGCCCTCGAGCAGGGCATCGAGGCCGTTAAAGCGGATCCAAAAAATATCGAAGGCCATTTGCTCTTGGGCGGTTTGTACTCGTCGATGAAGTCCTATGACAAAGCTGTGGCCGAGTATGAAACCATCCTCAAGCTGAAACCCGATCAGCCAGAAGCGCCTCTGTATCTGGGTGCTGTCCTGTCCGAGCAAAAAAAGTACGACAAAGCGGTCAAGGCTTTTGAAACTCTTCTGAAAAATCCGGATTATGCGACTCCGCACTTGGCTTGGTATTACATCGGGCGAGTTCGCCTCGAGCAGAAAGAAGACAAGTCTCTGAAGTCCGCAGAAAGCGCATTCAAGCAAGCCTTGAAGCTCAAGCCGACTCATGTCGACAGCGTCTTGGCCCTTTCTGCCCTGGAAACTCGTCGTGGCAAGGAAGAGGCTGGGATCCAAGTCCTCGCGAAGTATCAAAAAGAGCAGGGACCGAATACGCGAATCGCAGAGATTCTCGCGCAGGTTTATGTTGAAAAAGGCCGCTATGATGAAGCCTACGAACAGCTCGAGCATCTGGAGCAATACGGGGAAGATCCTCTCTCGGCCAAGCTGAGAATCGCGTTGATCTTCATCGAAAAGAAAATTTTTGACCAAGCCACGCGAAAACTCGAAGAGATCATCGAAGAGGCGCCGGATTCGGACAAAGTTCGTTTCTATCTGGCTGCCGTTTACGAAGAGACCGGAAAAGATGCCGATGCGATCACGCATTTCCGCAAAATTCCTGCGGACAGCACTTACTTCCAAGAGGCCGTCGTGCATGCGTCTTACCTTTTGCGGGGACAAGGCAAACTCGCCGAAGCCGTGAAGGTCATCGAGGGTGGTCTGTCCAAGAAAAAAGATGCCCCGCAAATCTACGCCATGCATGCTTCGCTGCTCGATGAGATGGGGGAGCACAAGAAAGCCTTGGTCAGTCTATCAGAGGGAATCGCGAAGTTTCCGGACAATGCTCAATTGCGATTCTACTCGGGGACGATCCACGATCGCTTGGGTGACAAAAAGAAAACGGTCGAGGACATGAAGAAGGTCATCGAACTTGATCCGAACCATGTTCAAGGTTTGAACTATCTGGCCTTTACCTGGGCTGAAGAGGGAACAAATCTCGCCGATGCGGAAAAGTTGGCCCGTCGCGCGGCCGAGCTTGATCCGAAGGATGGCTATATCCTCGATACTTTGGGTTGGATCCTTTATAAGCAGGGAAAGACGATGGATGCGATCCGTCTGCTCGAGGCTGCTTTCCGTGCCCAACCGACGGTCGGAGTGATTGCGGAACACTTGGGTGATGCTTACCTGAGAAACGCCATGGCGGACCGTGCTTTGGAAATGTACAACAAGGCTTTGCAGCTTGAAACCGACAGCCGAAAGATCGAAGAGATCAAATCCAAGATCACCGCTGTTGATCGGCCAAAATTGCCCGATCAGGTCCGCACGCCATCAAGCCTGAACGATTGAGTTTTCGATGGTCCGTAGGAGGGCCATCGTTAAAGGCGCGCTGATCCAGAACCCATAGCCTCCGGTTGCGATTGAGGCGGCCCAAATCAAAGTGAAAAAACCGACGCAGCTTCCGTAATAGGGAATCTGCGTGGTGATTTTGGTCCATGACAGGGCGAGAGCGCGGTCGATCCCGAGACCTTCCATGAGGATGCGGGCAATGGTCTGATTCAGTGTCAGATATCCGCAAGCCATCAGAAATAGAATCGGTAGGATCCAGACGATGGAAACTCCTCCGTAGAGTCCGGAATTTTCATACAGGGCAAGAAGGATCAGCCAAAACCCGGTCAGCGGGAAAAAAAGCAGGCCGAGTCCGAGCAGGGGACGGGCTTTCCTGAGCCAGTTCCGGTCGAAAGACCTTGCCATCACCCAAACGGAAAAAACAGAGGCTGCGAAGGTTCCAAGGTAGGGGACAAGATCTTGACTCCAATGAAGCAAGAGCTGGGTTGCTCCCAATGAAAACCAAAAGGCAGGATCCTTGCGAATCGCGAACAAAGCGTCGTGAAGAGATCGTCGGAATTGCGCCATTGACATCGTCTTTCACAGTATGGATACCAAGAATCATGTCCTACAAGAAATATTCCCTTTGGAACGCCGTTTTCATCGCTCTGTTCTCTGTTGTCGGATGTCAGACCGCTCCGAAAGCAGTCGATTCGTCGGCCAACGAGCTTCAGTGGGAGTCGAGGCTGCGAATCAAAGATCTCGAAAAAAACAAAACTCAGTCAGTTTCTGCGGACGTCGTGGCACGGAAAGCGGCGGGTGAGGTGCGGATCGAGATGAGTGCTCTGGCAATTCCGCTTGCGAGCTACGTCATGGCCCGGGATGGATTTTCCTGTGCGTTGTATCGCCAAAAAGTTTTTTACGAAGGACCCTTGAAGGACGATGCTCTTCAGCCCCTGATCCGTATTCCACTGTCGCCGGTCGTTTTCCGGCAGATTCTTTTTGATCAACCGATCACTGGGGGGGATTGGATCTGCAAACAAGGCGGGGAGGGGCTTGTGGAATCTTGCACCTCTCGAAGACGGCAGATGCAGGTCAATTGGGAGCGCCAACCCCAGAACCGCACGGTCCGGGTGACCCATCCAGGCTTTGAAATTCATTGGGTTTTCAACCATCCCTCGACCGAGGTCCAGTTCAAAGAGAACACCTTCAAGCTCGAGGCCCCTCGTGGTTTCAAGGTGATACGTCTCTAGAGAGGATCCCAGAAGCGGCCAGAGCGGAAATAAAAAAGCGAAATCGGGTTTTTTCCCTAACCGTTTCGACTTGAGGCATACTCTAAGTAAGAGAGAACCCTTTCTTCCGAAGGAGTCAGCCATGGCCACCAAGATTGACCTCCGTTCTGTCGTTTCCGAATGGCAGAGTAATTCATCCCTCGCAAAACTTCACTGGTCAGGAACCTTCGAGGACTACCTCCAGTTGGTGAAAGAAAACCCCCGGATCACGCGCAATGCGTACCAACGCATGTACGACATGATCATCGAGGCGGGAACCGAAGAATACATCGACTTCAAAAAGCCGATCATCCGCTACAAATTTTTCGACGATTCGGCGAACAACGGCAAAGATGCCGTCTTCGGTCTCGACGTTCCCATCATGAAATTGGTGAACGTTTTGAAAGCGGCGGCTCTTGGTTACGGAACGGAAAAGCGGGTCATTCTTCTTCACGGACCTGTGGGGTCAGCAAAGTCGACGATCTGTCGGATGCTGAAAAAAGGTCTCGAGGCGTATTCGAAATCGGATGCGGGCGCGCTTTATACGTTTGAATGGGTGGATGAGAAGGGGGATTTGGACGGACTCTTCGGCAAAGACGCGAAAGTCTTTCCAAGTCCGATGCATGAGGATCCCCTGACTTTGATTCCGGAAGAGCTGCGCGGACAGATCACCGATCAGATCAACCGCGGTCAGCAGGGGGACTTCCGGGTCAAAATCGAAGGAGAGCTGAGCCCTCCTTCGCGGTTCATTTTCCGGGCTTTGATGGATCGTTATGGCGGCGATGTCATGAAGGTGCTTTCGCATGTGCGGGTGAAGCGCATGTTCTTGTCCGAGGCTGATCGGATCGGGATTGGGACCTTCCAACCGAAAGATGAAAAGAACCAGGACTCCACCGAACTTACGGGGGATATCAATTATCGTAAGATCGCCGAGTATGGTTCGGACTCTGATCCGCGGGCGTTCAACTTCGACGGGGAATTCAACGTCGCGAACCGCGGGATGATCGAGTTCGTCGAGGTTCTGAAGCTGGATGTGGCCTTCTTGTACGATCTTTTGGGCGCTTCGCAGGAACACAAAGTCAAGCCGAAGAAATTCGCGCAGACCCACATCGATGAAGTGATCATCGGTCACACGAACGAAGCGGAGTATCGTCGCCTTCTCGACAACGAGTTCATGGAAGCCCTCCGTGACCGGACCGTGAAGATCGACATTCCGTACATCACGAAGTGGAAAAACGAGATTTCCATCTACAAAAAGGATTTCAACTCGCAAAAACTGCGAGGGATCTCCATTGCCCCGCACACCATCGAGATGGCGGCGATGTGGGCTCTGCTGACCCGATTGGAAAAGCCGAAAAAGGCGAACCTCAACCGGCTGCAGAAATTGAAACTTTATAACGGCAAGACCTTGCCGAATTACACCGAAGACAACGTCAAAGAGCTTCGGAAAGAGACCGTGCGAGAAGGTTTGGACGGGATCAGTCCTCGGTACATCCAGGACAAGATCTCGAATGCCATCGTTCTGGCACAGCAATCCAACAAAGGCTCCGTGAATCCGTTCATGGTTCTGAACGAGCTTGAGTCCGGTCTGAAAAACCACTCGCTCATTTCAAACGAAGACTTGAAACAGGATTACCGCGAGCTCTTGGGTGTTGTCCGCCAGGAGTACGAAGAGATCATCAAGGGCGAGGTCCAACGGGCGATCTCTGCCGATGAAAGTGCCTTGCAGCGCCTGTGCGGAAACTACATCGACAACGTCAAAGCCTATACGCAAAAAGAGCGGGTCAGAAATCCGTTCAGCGGGCAAGACGAGGAACCAGATGAGCGGCTCATGCGCGCGGTCGAAGAGAAAATCGAAATTCCGGAGTCCCGGAAAGAGGATTTCCGCCGCGAGATCATGAATTACATCGGTGCTCTGGCTTTGGAAGGCAAGAAGTTCAACTACAAGATGAACGAACGCCTGCACAAGGCGCTCGAATTGAAGTTGTTCGAAGATCAGAAGGATAGCATCAAACTGACTTCTCTCGTGTCGTCCGTTGCGGACAAAGACACCCAAGAGAAGATCGAGATCGTGAAGACCCGACTGATCAAGGATTTTGGTTACGATGAAATCTCGGCGACGGATGTCCTCCACTATGTGGCCAGCATCTTCGCGCGAGGTGACGTCAAGAATAAGTAATTAATGAGGGGTGGGGAGACATGTCGATTCGGGAAGACCACAACCGGTTCAAAGACATTGTCAAAGGCAAGGTGAAGGAGGAGTTTCGCAAGTACGTCTCCCAGGGGGAGATGATCGGGAAACGCGAAAACGACTTCGTTAAAATTCCCCTCCCGCAGATCGACATTCCCAACTTTCGTTACGGCCCCAAGCAGCAGGGCGGCGTCGGCCAAGGCGAAGGCCAGCAGGGCGACGGCGTCGGTGAGCCTGG
>JAHBUU010000190.1 GCA_019637895.1 Pseudobdellovibrionaceae bacterium
CGTCCAGTGCGCCGAAGCCCTGCCGGAAGTTCGCAACTGGTTCATCAAAGAATTCGAAGTCGAAATGCCGAAAGCCAAACTCTCCGTCGACGAGAAAAAGGCCGCTTTCACTTCGATCACCCGCGCCGAATCCCTGGAGCGCTTCATTCACATGCGCTACGTGGGCACCAAGCGTTTCTCGGTCGAGGGTGCCGATGCTCTTCTGCCGATGATGGAAAAACTGGTTTCCAAAGGCCGCGAAAAAGGCTGCGAAGAGATCATCATCGGAATGGCTCACCGTGGACGCGTGAACATGCTCGCGAACTTCATGGGAAAAGGTCTCGAGTACATCTTTGGTGACTTCAACGGTCCCCTGGAAGTCGAAGGCACCGTCGATGATTTCGACGGCGACGTGAAATACCACTTGGGCTACAAAGCCACAAAACAGACTCCGGCTGGCGACTGTATCGTCAAACTTGCTTACAACCCTTCCCACTTGGAAACCGTGAACCCGGTTGTCCTGGGAATGGTGCGAGCATCCCAACGCCGCCGCAAAGACACGAAAGAACGTAAAACCGTCGTCCCCGTTCTGATCCACGGTGACGGGGCTTTTGCCGGCCAAGGCGTCGTCATGGAGACCTTCCAGATGGCGCACGTCAAAGGCTACACCGTTGGCGGAACCGTTCACATCGTCATCGACAACCAGGTGGCCTTCACCACGAATCCTGAAAACGACCGCTCCTCCCATTACGCATCAGACGTGGCCAAGGTTCTGGCCGTTCCCGTTCTGCACGTCAACGGTGACGATGCCGAAGCCTGCGTTCGCGCCATGGACATCGCCGTTCGCTATCGCCAGGAATGGGGTCGTGACGTCGTCGTCAATATGATCTGCTATCGCCGCTACGGTCACAACGAAGGCGACGAACCCGCGTTCACGCAGCCGCTGATGTACGACATCATCCGCAAGCACCCGACCCTGCGCGAGATCTATGGAAAACAGTTGATCCGCGAAAACGTGATCGATCAAAAATACTACGACGATTTCTACCAGGAAAAGATCGACAACCTTCAGATGGCTTTCGAGGAAACCAAAAAGAGCCCGCCGAAAGTGAAGCCGTTCAAATTCGAAGGCAACTGGGCGGGACTCCGTCAGGGCTTCTCGAAGGACTTCCAAACCCCTGTCGATACGACCGTGCCGATGAAGGCTCTCCAAGAGGTCGGTGAGATCATCGCCTCGATTCCTCAAGGATTCACCCCGCACCCGAAACTCGTGGGTTTGCTGGAGAGCCGTCGCAAGATGGCCAAAGGCGAACTGCCGATCGACTGGGGCATGGGCGAGCTTCTCGCTTACGGCTCTCTGTTGAACGAAGGCACCAGCGTTCGTTTGACCGGTCAGGATTGCGTGCGTGGAACCTTCACTCACCGTCACGCCGGCCTGTACGACGTCAAGAACAACGAAATGTATGCGGCTCTTGATTCCATCAACGGCGACAAGGTCGAATTCTGCGTTTACGATTCGATCCTGTCCGAATACGCGGTGCTCGGCTTCGAGTACGGCAATGCCACCGCCGATCCGACCTTCCTGACTTTGTGGGAAGCTCAGTTCGGGGACTTCGCGAACGGCGCTCAGATCATCATCGATCAGTTCCTCAGCGCCGGCGAAGCGAAGTGGATGCAGATGCAGGGTCTCGTCCTCTTGCTCCCGCACGGTTACGAAGGCCAAGGCCCCGAGCACTCGAGCGCCCGCCTGGAGCGTTTCCTGCAACTTTGCTCACCAAGCAATATGCAGGTCGCGAACCTGACGACTCCGGCTCAGATCTTCCATGCCCTCCGCCGTCAGATGAAACGCGATTTCCGCAAGCCTTTGGTGATCATGTCTCCGAAGTCCCTGCTCCGTCATCCTCGGGCGATTTCCACCCGCGAAGAATTGGCGAACGGGTCTTTCCAAGAGGTCATCGCCGATGCCAGTGTGAAAGACGCGAAGAAGGTCGAGACCGTGGTCTTCGTGAGCGGTAAGTTCTTCTACGAACTGCTCGAAGAAAAAGAGACCCAGAAGAAAGACAATATCGCGCTCGTGCGTTTGGAGCAGATCGCTCCGTTCCCGCAATGGAAAATCGCGGAGATCATGAAAACGTACCCGAAAGCGAAAAACTTCGTCTGGGCTCAGGAAGAACCGCAAAACATGGGTGCTTGGCAGTACGTTTACTTCAAATTCCGCAGTCTCCTCGCCAAAGAAGGCGTGAAAGCGGAACTGGAATACGTCGGCCGCCCAGAGCGTTCGTCCCCTGCGACCGGTTCCGTGTACCGACACAAGGTCGAGCAGGCCGAGATCATCAAAAAAGTTATGAGTTACTAAGGCTTTTGTTTTAGAAAGGACCACCGCCATGAAACTTGAAGTGAAAGTCCCTACCGTCGGCGAATCGATCACCGAAGCGACGATCGGCAGCTGGCAGAAAAAATCCGGCGAGTTCGTCAAACGAAACGACGTTTTGCTTTTACTCGAAACCGACAAAGCGAGCGTTGAAGTCGTCGCCGAACAAGACGGCGTTCTGAGCACTCAAGCCAAAGACGGCGATGTCGTGAAAATCGGCTCGACCATCGGCTCCATCGACACCGATGCCAAAGCCCCAGCGGGCGAAGCGCCCAAGGCCGATGCGAAAGCAGAGACGACGAAAGCCGAAGCTCCCAAAGCAGCGGCTCCTGCAGGCGCCCAATCCGGACGCGGAGAAGCCGCCCAGCATCTGTCACCGGCGGTTCAAAAGATCGTCACCGAGAAAAACATCGATGCTTCGAAACTGAGTGGCACGGGCAAAGACGGCCGTCTCACCAAAGGTGACGTGCTCGAAGCCGCTTCCGGCTCGCCAGCGCTTGCGGGTGGCCCGGCTCCAGCCCCTTCCGCCAAGTCCAATCAGCCGCAACAAGCGCCAAGTGCTCCTCGCGGTCCAAGCAAACAGGGCGAAAAAAACCTGGTTCCAATGACCACGATCCGCAAGCGCATCGCGGAACGCCTGGTGGAAGCGAAAAACACCACGGCCATGTTGACGACCTTCAACGAAATCGACATGAGCAAAGCCATGGAGCTTCGTGCGAAGTACAAAGACAAATTCAAGGAAAAGTACGGCATCAATCTGGGCTTTATGGGATTTTTCGTAAAGGCCGCCGTCGAAGCGCTGAAAGCCTTCCCGGCTGTGAATGCCTACATCCAGGGAACCAACATCGAGTTCCATAACTACATCAACCTCGGCATCGCCGTGAGCACGGAAAAAGGCCTGATGGTTCCCGTCATCAAAGACGTGGACCAGATGAGCATCGCCGAAATCGAAATGGCGATCCGCGATTACGCCGCCAAAGCCCGTGACGGGAAAATCGCCGTGGACGACCTCCAGGGCGGAACCTTCACCATCACCAACGGCGGTGTTTTCGGTTCTTTGATGTCCACTCCGATTCTGAATTCGCCGCAGTCGGCGATCCTGGGCATGCACAAGATCCAGGACCGCCCGATCGCACTGAACGGTCAAGTGGTCGTTCGTCCGATGATGTACGTGGCTCTGTCCTACGACCACCGAATCATCGACGGCAAAGAATCCGTGAGCTTCCTCGTGAAGATCAAAGAAGGCGTCGAAGATCCGGAACGTTTGCTCCTCGAAATTTAAGAACGAAAGAGAATTCATCATGGCAGAAGCACAGCAGTTTGATTTGATCGTGATCGGCGCAGGTCCCGGCGGTTATGTCGGCGCAATTCGCGCGGCGCAGTTGGGTTTGAAGACCGCGATCATCGAAAAGGACAAAACCCTCGGTGGAACCTGCTTGAACGTGGGTTGCATCCCGTCCAAGGCCCTTCTTGAGTCTTCCGAGCACTACCAAGCGGCCCAGCATGATCTGGCTGCTCACGGTGTGAAAGTCTCGAAAGTCGAACTGGATCTGTCCACCTTGATGAAACGCAAAGACAAGGTCGTCGAGCAGAACACTCAGGGTATCAACTTCCTGATGAAGAAAAACAAAATCACCGTTTTCAACGGCTACGGAAAAATCCTGGGTACTGGCAAAGTCGAAGTGGCCAAAGCCGACGGCACCAAGGAAACCCTCGCGACCAAAAACATCATGATCGCGACGGGCTCGGTTCCAGCGGAACTGCCTTTCTTGAAGTTCGATGAAAAACGCGTGGTCTCTTCGACGGGTGCCTTGGCCCTGAGCGAAGTTCCAAAGACCCTGATCGTCGTCGGTGGTGGCGTGATCGGACTTGAGCTGGGTTCCGTTTGGGCCCGTTTGGGTGCCGAAGTCACCATCATCGAGTACGCGGACCGCCTGGGTGGCGGTGTCGATGCCGACTGTGTGGCGGTCCTTCGCAAAGTGATGGAAAAAGAAGGCGTGAAGTTCATGACTTCGACGAAAGTCTTCGATTCCCGCAACAACGGGAAATCCGTCGAGATCGACTACGAATCCATGAGCGACAATAAAAAAGGCACTCTCAAGGCCGACGTCGTTCTGGTTTCGACCGGTCGCAGACCTTTCTCGAAAGGCCTTGGTGCCGAAGAGGCGGGAATCAAGCTGGACAAGCAAGGCCGCATTGAAATCGACAAGCACTATCAAACGTCCGTAGCTGGCATCTATGCCATCGGTGACGTGGTCGCGGGCCCAATGCTCGCGCACAAAGCCGAAGAAGAAGGCGTTGCCGTCGCTGAAATCCTGGCCGGTCAAGCCGGACACGTGAACTACGACACTGTTC
>JAHBUU010000191.1 GCA_019637895.1 Pseudobdellovibrionaceae bacterium
TGTCTCGATTGATGGCGCCGTTTGCACCTTTCATGGCGGAAGTGACTTACAAAAACCTGTCCCAGGTTCTGCCGAACCGCAAAGACAGCGTGCATTTGGAAAGCTTCCCCGAAGCGGATCTTTCGATGCTTCGTCCAGAACTCGAAGAGGCCGTGAAGGCCATGGATACCTTGGTCGCTCTGGGGCGGAATCACCGCGAGAAAATCGGCGTGAAAGCCAAGATCCCATTGCGCGAGATCACCATCATCCATCGCAGTGCCCAGGTGCTCGAGACCTTGAAAAAGTTCGAGCCTTATTTTGTGGATGAGCTGAACTTCCGCAAAGTGAATTACGACTCGAACGAAGACCACTACGTTCAGATCACGGCCAAGGCGAACTTCCCGGTTCTTGGAAAACGTCTGGGGCCCAAAATGAAAGCCGTCGGCGCGGGCATCCAGAAGCTCGCTTTGGACAGTTTGCTGAAGCTTGAAAGAGGCGAAACTGTTCTCGTCGAAGGCGAAGAGATCCAACTGTCTGACGTCGAAATCCGTCGGGCACCAAAAGAGGGCAATGCGGATCTGTCCACTCATCAGATTGTTTCCATCCAGGTGGACCCGACCGTGACCCCTGAGCAAGAGCGTGAAGGCCTTGCTCGTGAGGTCATGCGGAAAATTCAGGCCGCACGGAAGTCCGCCGACTTTCAGCTCGATGATCGGATCAAATTGGAAATCGCTTGCGATGCGGTTCTGATGGAAGCCATCAAGGCCCACGAGGACATGATCTTGAAAGAGACCCTGACTCAGCAGTTCGACTTGAAAGAGGTTTCCAAGGACCCTCAAGGCAAGCATGTCGAGTCTTCGGATATCGACGGCAAGGCCATCAAGATCGGTGTCACGGCTTTGGCGAGATCATGAAGAAGTGGGGGAGCGAAACATTCGAGTTCGCCCCGATCGGCCATGTGAAATCGCCCTTTCCGGATAAGTTCGGCGTTCCCCGGCAGCCCGGCCTTGCGACCGGAGCAAAGGGCGTTTTAAAAATCGCCGACGATCCGGATCTGAAAACCGCTCTTCGCAGTCTCGAAGAGTTCAGCCATCTGTGGATCGTCTTCGTGTTCCACGAGCACGGCGGGAAAAACTGGAAGCCCAGCATTCGGCCACCGCGTCTGGGTGGAAATCGCAAAGTGGGTGTGCTGGCGTCGCGCTCTCCGCATCGTCCGAACCCGATTGGGATTTCTGCTGTGGTGATTGAAAAAGTTGATCTGGAGGCCGGTGGTGGCCCCGAGATTCATGTGGGCGGGATCGATCTCATCGACGGCACACCGATTCTGGATATAAAGCCCTATATCCCTTATGCGGATGCGATCCCCGGTGCGAAGGCGGGTTGGGCGTCGGAACCGATTCCGCGGACTCCGATCTCTTTCACGGAAGCCGCGGACCGCGAGGTCGGAGCGTTCGATCCGGATGGTGTTAAAAATTTCCGTTCCTTGATCATCGAAGTTTTGGAGTTGGATCCTCGACCGGCCTATCAGCAGCGGCAACTGCCGGTGACGAATCCTGAGGCATGGGGCACTCGTTATGGCTTCGAACTGCTCGGCCGGGATGTGAAATATGAAATCCGCGAAGACGGATTCTGGGTTCTCGGGATTGGCGATCCGCCAGCCCGAAGATGATCGGTTTTTATCAGAGGGGGAATTTGCGATTCCCTGCTAAGGTCCAGTAGACATACACATAATTTACACATATCGTTTCTGTATGTCAAACCCCTCCCTTTCCCCCATGCAAACCGCCCTTGAAAATGTCCGCCAACAGATCCTTCAGGGTCGCTTTTCACAAAAAGAGCGTCTGGAGCTGATGGGCTCGGTGGATTTTTTCTATAAACAAATCCTTTGCGAAACCGAGCGCCGTGATTCGGAAAACGTGCTCAGGGAACGATGGCGCAGCTTCGAGGCCCGGTTTGTCCGAGCCTTTCCTGCGCGCGATCTGCAGGGGCCTTTGGCCTCTTGCCTATATCTGCGACGTTTCTTTCATCCTCCGTTTGCGAAGAAGGTCTTGCGGACTCCCGAGGAGCCCGGAGAGCGCATCGCAAGGGTCTTTCGCTCGCTCAAAAAGAGCGTGCGACAAGAACCGGGTTTCTCTGAAACCGAACGCTCGCTTTGTGTTTTCGGTCTCAAGTACCTGGAGGTCGAAGCTCTGCGCCCTCGTCAGGTCCGAGATCAACGGGCGTTGAAAACCACCTGGCGCAAGATGTTTCCTCACTTGAAGGAAAAAGGTCTTTTACGCCGGGTGCGCGGAGTCGATTCGAAAATGAAAAGCGATTTGTTTATCTTTTTGTCCGGCTTGCAAGAGGAGGCGGCATGAGTTCGAAATCGATGGAAGCTTTTTTCATCGGAGCTTTGTTCTTGGCCTGGGTTCTGTCGGCCATGACCTAAGAGCTGATCGTTTTTTTGTCTGGGATCAGACGGACAAAGAGGTCGCGGAGGCGGGCTCCACAGGACGGAAACGTTCGATGTATTGGCATTTTTGGCAGAGCTCTTCTTCGAGACGGTTTTCTCGGAAGCCTTTGAGGATCTTCTTGGCTCGGGCTCCGGCCAGGATTTCAGTGATGGGTTGCTCTTGAACTTTGCCGAGAGGGATTGCGGCTTCTTTGTCCAAGCAGCAAGGGACCACGGTGCCATCGACGAGGATGCCGAAGTGCGAGGACAGACCGTGGCAGCGGCCATTGGTTCCGAGCACCGGCAGATCCAGGGAGGGCCAGGTGAATTCCGTGTCGAAGTGCAGATACAGGCGGCCCTTCAGTCGACGGCTTTTTTGTTTGCGGATATCCAGTGTGTCTGAAACCGACACTTGGAAACGCTCTTCGATCCGTCGGAGCATCGAGCGATTGTGCGGACCCGTCCCACGGGTTTCCTGCAGATTCCACAGGCGATAATTCAGGTACAGTTCCGGTCGTTCCGCGAGGGCTTTTTCCGTGAAACTGAAAATTCGTTCCAGATAATCCGTCGGGTCCTTGTCGCCGTAATTGTCATGAAAGCTGTGTAAAGAAAAATTGATCTGCTGAAAGGCGGAGCTTTCCAGCAAGGCCGCTTGCTTTTCACGCAAGAGGACGCCGTTTGTCACAAAGAAAATTTTGACCGCGTGATCTTCACAGATACGGATCAGGTCGGCGAGTCGGGGGTGAACCAAGGGGTCGCCCATCAGGTGAAAACAAACGAGTTCGGTCAAGGGGGCGACCTGGCGGATGATGGACTCGAACAGATCGATGTCCATCAGCTTTTTCGAGCGGATCACTTCGGGGCAAAAGCTGCACTGAAGATTGCAGATATTGCTGATTTCGATGTTGATCTTGCCGAAGGGTTTTCCCATGTCTCCATCATGAGCTTGAATCCGTCCCCAAGGGCAAGCCCCTTTTTTTAGAGGCGGGGTGGCAGTAAATTTTATCATTCACAGGTGGATTTTTCCGTCAGTAAACCGGGCTTCGATCGGCTTTCTGAATGGACATCGAAGAGGATGAAACTCCGAGGGGTAAGAGCCTTTCCGCTCGGATATTGACGACGCCAGAGATCCTTTCGAGTTGTCCACGAATTTCCAAAAGTCTTTCCGAGTAAATGGTCAGTCGGTCCTTTTGGTAAACATCCGGCGGAATGACGATATTGAACGAACCGAACTCATCCTCGAGAGTGATGAAACAAAAACCTTTCGCTGTTGGTGGTCGTTGAGTGAGAGCCGCATACCCTGCGACGCGGACCTTGTCTTGATGTTGGAGAGCGAGCACCTCTTTTGATGTCGAGAATGAAACATAACCTTTCTTTTTTTGTTCCGTGGTTCTTTCTTGGATCGGCTCCCGTAAGACGGACAGGGGATGCAGGTCGACGGAGAGTCCTTTGTGGCGATACTCGCGAAGTAGTCGATTCCAGGTGGGTTCTGCTTGAAGATGCTGAATGTCCTCGTTGTCTGCTTCGCTCAAAGATTCGCCGAATCGGAATCGAGACTCATCGAATTCCATCGCCTCGATTTCCCACAAAAGAGGCCGAACCTGTGGGGAAAAACAGCGCAGGGCATTTGCCTGAGCCAGTTTTAAAACAGCTTTTTTGGGAAGTCCGGTCCGTTTGATCAAATCGCTGAGATCTCGGTAAGGACCGTTTACTTCCCTTTCGGTGGATACTTTTTGAGCCCAGAAATCGGGAAACCCATAAATTTGATTGAATCCCAAGCGAAGAGGCTTCTTTGTTGAAGGCGAGGTCTCCAATGTGCAATCCAGAAAGGACGTCTGCAGGTCCACGTCCCGGATTTCGACGCCGTGGCGTTGAGCATCCGCGATCAGTGCTCGCGAAGAGTAAAACCCCATAGGTTGTGAATTTAAAAGCGAACAAGTGAAGACCTCAGGATGATGACATTTCAGGTAGCTGCTCGCATAGGTCAAAAGGGCAAAGCTGGCCGAGTGGCTTTCCGGAAATCCGTAACTGGAAAAGCCTTCGATGGTTTTGTAAATCTGTTGAGCGAACTCTTCGGGATAGCCGCGCTCCCTCATGCCGTTCACGATTTTGGCGTGCACACCCGCCATGATGCCGGGCTTTTGCCAGGCCGAGGTCATCATCCGTCTGAGCTCGTCGGCCTCTCCGGGGGTAAAACCTGCTGCGACCACGGCGATTTTCATCACCTGCTCTTG
>JAHBUU010000192.1 GCA_019637895.1 Pseudobdellovibrionaceae bacterium
ACCCGCAATTTCGTTCCAATACTCTTGCGCCCGATCAGAGGCCGCTGGCAAAGCCCCCAGAGCCGCACAGGCCCCCGGCAAGACCAGCGACAGCATCACGTTCGCATTCACTCCGTCCAAAAGCATGAACTCAGAAATGGCCTTCGGCGACGCAAATCCGACGGCGGACAAACGGGACCGATCAAATTTTTTCTCGAAGAAAGTCCCAACCACCTGTCGGTCAGGCAGAGCGGCCGGTGTCTGACCGCCGTGATCAAAAGGAATCTCGCAGGAGTTCTCCCGATAGGCCTTGCCCAGATCGAAGGTCTCAAAGCCCGCATCGTTTTTATCTTGAAGAGTCTGGAAAGCCGGAGAACAGGAAACGGCCATGAACCCAGCACCGATCAAAATCAACAAAGACTGAAATCGGACCATGGATCGCCTCCCCTTCTGCCTTATGCCGCGCAGATAGGGAAAGCGTCAAAACCTAGTGCTGTTTTGGAAGAAAAGAACAGGCGGGAAAGCCCCCGGCTCAATTAAACGCGAGAAGACGGCGCCAAAGCCGGAATCTTGGTTTCAGCCAAAGCCCAGGCTCCGAACAGAACCGCAGAGTAAAACAAGTCTCCGACGATCTGATTTCCAAGGAAAGGCAAACCAGCCGCATAGGACATCATCAGCCCTTCTGCTCCGGCCGGATAAAAATTCGTGGTCATCCACACGCCCGCGTTCGTCACGAAAAAGAAAAAGAGCGAAGACATCAAACTGGCAACAGCGACATTGCGTCCTTCGAGATGGGAACGTCCCCACCAAGCCGCGACGGCCACCAAGGCGAAGGCGCCATAAACGAAAACCATCGTTCCATGAAAACCAAGGATCAGATCACTTAGGAACAATGCGATCAAGGGAACGGCCACCGCCAAGGACAGACGCTCAAACTTCGCACCCGCGAACAGAGCCGCCGCACCCACCGCCGTCCAATTCCAAGGGTGAGGAAGCAAACGAGAGAAAACGGCCAAAACCACTACCGCCAAAATCGCATAAATTCGTGTTTTCATGGGCCCAGATTAAGGGCAGCTCGGAAATTTGGGTAGCAGCAAAAATGCGTCAGCAAATAAAAAACCCCGGCTCAATGAAAAACCGGGGCTGAAAGCGAAAAAAACAGACTTTTAGAACAGAGGGAAATGAGCCACGTCGTTGACATTCAGCATCTTGAAGGGTCCCCGGTTGTAATAACCAAGGGCTTTCAGCTCAACAGAGCCAAGAGGGCTGATTTGGGACGAGAAATCGCAAGAGGTGTATCCCAAGGCGATATCACCGCCACCGATCGGAACCGGAATGGCTACTCGCTTGCCACCGTAGGTGACGCCGTTTTCTTTTTGCGCCTGCCAACGACCGCTCCCTGCAAAAAATCCAAGACCGAAGGCAGACCCTTGATAGTCTCCGAACAAATCAGCCAAGCGACGGCCTTGCAGATTTTTGAACTCGCCATGCGCCAGACTTGCGCCGTCCAAAGCCAGAGCAAAGGTATTGATGCCTTTGCATTTCGAAAGCTGGAACTGAGCCTTGACGACAAAGTAAGCGCAGGATGTTTTGTCATTCATGTACATGACTTGCAAACCGTCCCGGTAAGACCACACCGAGGTTCTGGTTGTGGGGCCGCACTCTCGGACCGCCTGCTCCAAGGTTTTCGCGATCTCAGAGGATTCCTGGGACAGCGTCCCCGCTGACACTTCGGTTTGCGCCTGAGCCGAAACGGCAAACAGGGATGCGAGGATCGCAGAGGTCATCATTCGAGCGAACGTCATAGGTTCTCCTTCGTTCCCTTCGAGGGCACCATCGGCAAAAAGATCGACAGTTCAAACCTTCGGGGACCGCTTCAAATCGTTTCTAATCTCGGCGAAACATAGAAGCAGAAAGAGTGCCAGGCGCACTAGGACGACCGCCCCCTCTCGACAGAGGCGGCGGTCCATCCGGAAAATTCATTCTTTTGATGGAGCAGGCGATTTACTTGTTCAGTCGGTTGGCGACGAGATCGGTGACCACGGCGGGCTCGGCCAAAGTGCTCGTGTCCCCGAGTTGATCCGTATTGTTTTCCGCAATCTTGCGCAAAATTCGGCGCATGATTTTCCCCGAGCGGGTTTTCGGCAAAGCCGGCGCCCATTGCAGCAGATCCGGTCTGGCGATCGGTCCGATCTCGTGACCGACCCATTGGATGAGTTCCTTGCGAAGCTCTTCGGAGGGTGTCGCCTCGGCTTTCAAGGTGACGAAGGCATAGATGCCCTGTCCCTTCAGATCGTGAGGGTATCCGACCACGGCGGCCTCGGCCACATGAGGATTCGACACCAAGGCACTTTCAAGTTCCGCCGTCCCCAAACGATGCCCGGAGATGTTCAAGACATCATCCACCCGACCGATGATCCACAGATCCCCGTCCTGGTCTCTCTTGACGCCATCCCCGGAAAAATAGAATCCGGGATAAGCCGTAAAGTAGGTCTCTTCGAAGCGAGCTTGATCCTTGAAGACTGTTCGCATCTGTCCCGGCCATGAATCCGCCAAGACCAAAATCCCTTCGCCCGCCCCGTTGAGTTCCTGACCTTCGTTGGTCAGAACAAGCGGCTTGATGCCCGGCAAAGGACGCATCGCCGAGCCCGGCTTCGGCGTCATCGCATGAGGAATCGGCGAAATCAGAACTCCGCCCGTTTCGGTCTGCCACCAAGTATCGACGATGGGGCAACGGCCCTCGCCAACGACCCGATCATACCAAGCCCAGGCTTCGGGATTGATCGGCTCGCCGACACTTCCCAAAATCCGGAGCGACTTGCGCGAGCTCTTTTTCACGAACTCATCGCCTTCGCGCATAAGCGCCCGCAAAGCGGTCGGTGCAGTATAAAAAATGCTGACCTGATGGCGATCGACGATTTCCCACAGGCGCCCCGCATCGGGATAACTGGGAACACCTTCGAACATCAGAGAAGTGGCGCCGTTCGCGAGAGGGCCGTAAACCAAATAGCTATGACCCGTGACCCATCCAACATCCGCCGTGCACCAGTACACATCGTTTTCCTTGAGATCAAACACCAGCTCGTGGGTGTAACTCACATAGGTCAGATAACCACCCGTGGTGTGCAAAGCGCCCTTGGGTTTTCCCGTGGAACCCGAGGTGTAGAGAATGAACAACGGGTCCTCGGCATTCATTCTTTCCGGTTCACACTCGGAGCTGACGGTCTTGACTTCGTCATGAAGCCAGATATCCCGTCCCGGCTTCATCGAAACCGCGCCGCCCGTATTCTTGACCACCAAGACGGTTTTCACGTCCGGAGTTCTGGCCAGCGCCTCGTCGACGTTTTTCTTGAGAGCAATCGTTTTTCCGCCGCGACGTCCTTCGTCCGCGACGATGATGAAGGTCGACTCGCAATCCAAAATCCGATCCGCAATCGAATCCGGTGCAAATCCACCAAAGACCGTTGAGTGAACGGCCCCGATCCGAGCACAAGCCAGCATCGCAACCGCCGCCTCGGGGATCATCGGCATGTAGATGGTGACCCGGTCACCTTTTTTGACTCCGCGTTTTTTGAGGACATTGGCGAAACGACAGACCTCTTCATACAATTCGCGATAGGTGATTTTCCGGGCCGGAGAATCCGGCTGATCCGGTTCGAAAATCAGCGCGGTTTTCGACCCTCGCTTGTCCAGATGACGATCGAGGCAGTTGAAAGAGGCATTCAATTCGCCACCTTGATACCATTTGATCGAAACGGGCTTTTGAAAAGAAACCTCTTTCACCTTGTCCCATTTTTTGAACCAAGTGAGACGTTCAGCGATCTGCCCCCAAAAGGCTTCCGGATTCGCTTCGGCCTCTTGACACATTTTTTTGTAGGTTTCCGTGTTCATGTCATTTCTCCGTGGGAAAACCCAGCTCGTTCCAAAGAATCATTCCGCCGGTCATGTTCATGACACTTTTGAATCCCATGTCTTGGGAAAACATCGTCGCGTGTCCGGACCGGCCACCACTGCGGCAGATGAAAACGATGGGATCTTCCTTAGAGAGGGTTTTCATGTGTGCTTCCAGCTCGGGGCCCAGGGTCACCAATTTCGAACCTGCAATATGGCCCAGCTCTCCGGTGAATTCGTCGGGGCGACGCACATCGATCAATTGCACGCTTTTGAGGTGATCTTTGAGATCCTTGGGGTGAACTTCGGTGATTCCGTGGATCTGTTGCGTTTTGAGCATGGCCGCTCCCTTCTCTCAGTTGAAAGCTAAATAAAATCATGCCACAAAGGGGATGACAATGGCGCATCGAGCCGCCACGCAAGGAGGTCCCATGGTTTCCGATCTGTTCAATCCCGAATGGTGGACCGAAGTTCCCGGCTTCAAATTTCAAGACATCACTTATCACCGCGCCAAGCATCAAGGCACCGTTCGCATTGCGATCAATCGCCCCGAAGTGCGCAACGCGTTTCGTCCCCAAACCGTCGATGAGCTTTTCACAGCCCTGGATCATGCCCGTCAGGCGGCAGATGTCGGCGTGGTTTTGCTGACAGGAAACGGTCCCTCCCCCAAAGACGGCGGC
>JAHBUU010000193.1 GCA_019637895.1 Pseudobdellovibrionaceae bacterium
GAGATTTCCATGGAGCACCACCTGGGGATGACCTGCGATCCCGTGGGTGGCCTGGTGCAAATTCCCTGCATCGAACGAAATGCCATGGGTGCCGTGAAGGCCTTGAATGCGGCCCGGATGTCCATGCAGGGGGACGGACAGCATTCCATCTCCCTGGACCGCGTGATCAAAACCATGTGGGAAACCGGTCAGGACATGAGCACCAAATACAAAGAGACCTCTCGCGGAGGTCTCGCCCTGAACGTTCCCGAGTGTTAAAGGATTTTCCGACCTCGGCGATCAAGCCGCTTGTTTTTCCTCGGCATATTCTTGTCGGATGAGTTTTCGAATGGATTGGGTTTCCGCCGGAGTGATACCGATGAACATCAATTGCACGGCAAACACCCCGTCCGAAATCTTTTTGCTCTCAAGGACGACGGCCGACAGAGGCTCCGTCAGAAAGACTCCAGAGACCCCCACAACGGCGCCAAGCTCGAGATCCCGTGAAGACTCGATTTTAAGTCCATATTCGGAAATGCTTTTCGTTTTGAACTGAAAGGCGAGGTCGATCTCTTTCCCGACCTCCATGGTGAACAGAAGGGCTTCTTTCAAAAAAGACAAAGCCGGGTTGTAAATATTCATCTTTTGCAAAAACAGGGTGCTATCCAGAGGCTTCAATAAAACATCTTTCCAGCCTACGCGAACCCATTTTTTTGTCGTTTCGAGAGTGGTTTTTGCGGTGACGAAGACACAAGGGGTCTGGGCATTGTGAGGTGATTTTTTGCAGATTTCTCGGAGAGTTGCGATGAACTGTTCAGGGGTTCGATCAGTCAGAAAGTCTTCGTCGACAAGGATGGAGTGCAGAGGATGTTTGCTGATGCAGTCCGTGATTTTTTCAAGATCGACACCGGGAAAGATTCGAAATGAGACGTCGCTTCCTTTCAATCCCTGCACAATACTTTGGACCGACTTTGCGAACCCAAGATCCGTGCCGACAATCAGTATATTCCGTAGATTCCCGCTTGAAGTTTCGCCCGCCACGTTCTCGGGATTTGTGTTCGAGGTCGTCATAAGGCCTCCATCCCGAAGATTTACTTAGATTATTTATCGGATGTTTCAAGACGAAACTTGAATGGGTGCGTTAGGACCTGGTCTTAGAATGAGACGAGGGGAAAGGGATCACCAAGGACTAGCGAATGCAACAGTAGTACTTTTTGTTATAAGATGTCGACTCTGTCCCGACTGTTCCCAAGGAAGGGCATGAAGTGACATTATAGACTGCAGCAGAGCTGAAGTCGGACACGTTTCCCCAAAAAGAATTGCTACCAGAAGGGATATGCCCTCTATAGCAAGCCCACATCAGCTCTCGAATCGAGCAAAGATCGTAGCCAGCTCCTCCACAGGTCGTACTTGCCGACATGAAAGAGGCTGTTGCGACCGAGGCCGCATCCTTGATACAAAAGGGGCTTCCCCCACCCGCATTTGGGTAAACAGCCGTGAAGCCAGTGGTGCAGGTCAGCCTTAATTTGCCGGCGTTCATCGTTTCAATCTTGGCATCTGTCACCGAGGAGTCCGCTAATTGAGCCGTCCCGACCCCGCCGGATGCGATGGAAATCACACCAGACGTCGTAATCGAACCCCCAATCAATCCGGTTCCGGCCGTCACGCTTGTCACCGTTCCAGACCCCATCAGATCATTGGATGGTTCCCACTGAGAGGCGACGTCATTCCACTTGAGGATTTGCCCGGCCACTGGGGTCGTTGCCGCGATCGTACGTCCTTGGATCTTTCCGACTGTACTTAGGTTTGAGCCAGCTGCCGTCGTTACATCACCGGCAAAGGCGGGAAGCCTTGTCGGCGGTAAGGTGCCCGTCGTCAGGCTCGAGGCATTGAGATTCGTCAGAAGGATTCCAGAGACAGCGGGGATTTGGGCTGATGAATTGAGTTTCAGGAGCTGATTGGCCCCCGACCCTGAGTTCAAAGTCAGAACAGGGGCGCTCATTGGATTAGCTACGGAAATATCAGAACTGGCACTGGTGACGCTCGTCAGTCCTCCACCAGCAGCGGCAATCAGCACCCAAGATGTTCCATCGTCGCGATAGATCTCTGCCGTATCTGTCGAGATATAAATCCGTCCGACTGATCCGGCGGTGGGCTTGGCGGTATTCGGTCCCGATTGGAAACTGGGCACACTCCCCGCATTGCTCACGGCATCGGTGATTCCATAGCCAGATAAATTCGTCGGGTTTGTTCCACTCACGACTCGGCCCTTGTTATCCACTGCGACGGATCGATAAGTTCCGGCCGTGACGCCGGTCATGGTCAGGCTCAATGAAACACTTCCTGCCGAAGAGGTCACATCCCCCGTCAGAGCAGGCATACGAGCCGATGGAATCGTGCCTGAACTCAAAGCCTCTGCCTTGAGATCCGTCAAGAGCGCACCACTCACCGCAGGAATCTGTCCAACCCCATTGAGCTGAAGGATCTTTCCGGCCGTATTGCCGACATCGACGGACAAGGTTCCACTCCCCGTGATCGTTCCTCCAAGCAGTCCACTGCCAGCTGTGATCGAACTCACCGTCCCGCCGGGGAGATTCACCCAAGAGGCGGCAGACCCGTCGGTTCCCAGAACTCGACCACCTTGTCCCGCCTGTCCTGGCAGCAAAGCCTGCAAGGCCGCCGTCGCCGTGGTTTGTCCTGTCCCACCCTTCGCGATCGGAACCGTCATTAATGACAACTTGCCGGATGAAACATCAAAATCACCACCAGGCGCATTCTTTGCGAATGGCATCACCGTCGGGTCACTTTCGGTGCCAGCTCCGGTCTCGTCGGAACCGCACTCCCAACGACTGTTATTCCATTTCAGAACTTGTCCCGTCGCGCAGTTCGCTCCGTTCGGCGCGTACTTGAAATACTTGCCAGACGCACTCGCGACTTTCTCGACAGAGACACCGGAGATTTTCGCATCACTGACGGAACTATCCGCCAATGTGACGACGACAAGCCGACAGACAAAGGAGTCTGAGACCGAAGACCAATTCAGAGCCTCATTCGCCGCGCATTCGGACACTGGCCACGGACTCATCTGGAATTGATTGACCAAGGCTGTGTATCTCAGAGAAGTCGAGGTCCAAGCCGTTCCATTGAACTGCAAAACCTGATTGGCCGCAGATCCCGCCGCCAGCTTATCCAAGGTCACCGCACCCGACTTCAGCGAAGGATTTGGATAGGAACCACTCAGGTCGCCACCCGCTGTTCCCGTCGGAGGCAACTGACCGGGAAGGGCTTCGGGTTGCCACCGATTCTGCGCTGTCGACCAGATCAGAGCTTGTCCGTTGGTCGGCGTCGCCGTTCCGACGGCTCGCCCTTGAATGGCTGTGACTTTGGTGTTGCTTTGAGTCCCTGAAACATCCCCACCAAGACTTCCGGTGAATCCCGAAGAGGTCCCCGTCACACTGACGACACCGCTCGAGACCTGGGCCGAAGACACGAGCTCGACAAGCTTGGCATAATTGCTAGAAGACCAGGCTCCAAGAGTGGAAGGGATTGTCCCATCGACGACTCGAAAGAAATTCTTGGCTTGATAGTTCTCGAGCTTTTCAGCCGTGCCTGCCACCGTCGATCGTGGCGATTCTCCAAGGACGATGGCGCCCAAGGTGATCCACGATCCCCCTCGCTCGATCTCGATCGTCAAATCGCGGTAAGCCCCTGACTTTTCAGGTTCGAACAGGCAAGAGTCCAATCCGTTCAAATTGGTCGATCCGAAAATATGGACGAAGGTGACCCCTGAAGGAAGCGCAACTGTTGCCCCCGCCGGAGAGCCGACCGGAATGCTGAACTGGCCATCTTTGACGGACACGGTTCGCGTTTCTCGATAGAGTTCGCAAGTGGAAGCATCGACTGAGTTTTTTCCAGAGATTCGTAGGATGAAGGGAACATTCTCGGCCGTCGGACTTCCGACGGCGATGCCGGATGAATCGGTCAAATAGCCTTCATAGATAAAAAAGGGTGCAGCCTCGACGACCGTCGAAAACAAAAAAGAAGCAAGTACGACCAAGCCCATCTTGCCAGACACGTTCGACATCCCCCAAAAGCCATTGAACAGGCTTCTCCTTCATCGGAAGGTCGAGGGATTCTCTGGAGGAGGTTTTCTGAGACACAATCTCAATCTGAAACAGACTCTCTTTTAATCCAAACAACACCGGAAATGGAGATAGGTTAAGAACGTTCCCGAGTAAGAAACAGATTCGAAGGAACCACTTCCGACCACAAAAAAATCGCTTGAGGATGCTGGAACAGAGGTCCATCGAGCCGTCGCTCCAGAGTAAGCAACTCCACAGGCTCGGATGTATTGATTGGCTGAGCAAAGGGCATAGCCACGTCCCAGACAAGATCCTGCGGCATTTGAGTACAGTTGGGTGCTACCGGGCGATGGCGAGTTGCTCGCCATCGAATCGTACTTGTCGATACAATAGGGCCTGAGCCCTAAGCTGGGGTTACCTTCCACTCGGGTCATG
>JAHBUU010000194.1 GCA_019637895.1 Pseudobdellovibrionaceae bacterium
CACCACCAAGGACAAAGTTCACGGCCTGGATGCGGGCGCGGACGATTATCTCACCAAACCCTACTCCTTCGACGAGCTGCTGGCGCGGGTTCGCGCCCTGCTTCGCCGCAAGGCCGGCGGTCCCGTCACGTCCACGCTGAAATACGCCGACCTGGAACTGGATCTGCTCAGCCGCAAGGCCCGGCGCTCCGGCCAGGACATCAACTTGACCGCGAAGGAATTCGCCCTGCTCGAGTACCTGATGCGCAATCCGGAGCGGCCCCTGGGCCGGGTCTCCATCGCCGAGCACGTCTGGGACGTGCACTTCGATTCCGAAAGCAACGTCATCGACGTCTACATCAACTTGCTCCGGAAGAAAGTGGATGCTCCGTTTCCGAAAAAGCTCATTCATACGGTGATCGGAACGGGTTATGTCCTCCGGGAATCCCACTAAACCGGGTCTTCCTCCACGGGAGTCCCTGTTCAGCAGAATCACCAGCTCCTTCAACCTACGGCTTCGCCTAGCGATTCTTTGCGTTTTGGTTTTCGGAGCGACCACGCTCGCCTTCAACGGAATCCTGTTCACGCACACGCTCGAAACTCTGCAGAGCGACTTCGACGATGCGCTTTATAACTATACCATCGACGTCAGCGAATCGATCGCGCTCGGACCCAAAGGGGATCTGACCTTTCCTCCTCTGCAGGTCGATGACGGAAAGATCCTGCCGTTTCCCCTGGGAACGGCCCTGATCCAGGTTCGGCACATCTCGGGCAAAATTTTATCTCGCGTCGGTGATTTCGGCGGCTGGGATCCCCCCTACAAAACCGACTTCAGTCTGCTTCGCTCCGGCGAAGAGGCCACCTTTCGAACCATTCAGGACGTGCACCTGATTCCCAACGCCGAAGCCGAGTCCTATCGGATGATCAGCTTCCCGCTGGATTCTTCGAGCAAGACTCAGTTGATTCTGCAGATCGCGGTTCCCATGACCCTGCTTGAAACCCAGCTCGTGAATCGTCTGCGGATGCTTCAGTGGGGGATTCCGACCGTGCTCTTGATCGCGGTCCTCGGTGGTTACTTTCTGGCGGGAAGGGCCCTGAGGCCGGTGCAAAAAATGATTCAAACCGCCGAAGCCATCGACGCCTCGGAGCTGGATCAACGAGTTCCCGTTCCTCACACCAACGATGAAATCAAGCGGTTGGCTCTGACCCTGAACGACATGCTCAACCGGATCGAAAAGGCGTTTCGGACTCAGGAGCGATTCATCGCGGATGCGTCACACCAACTGATGACCCCTCTTGCGATCTTAAAAACAGATCTCGAACTTCTGCGCAAAGAAGAGCGAACGCCCGCCCGGATCGAAGAGTTCATGGAAAACAGCCGACAGGAAATTGAAAACCTGACCAAGATCCTTCGTGACATGCTGGTTCTGGCCCGAGTCGATGCCGGTCTAGGAGCTTTGATTCTGGGCGAAGTTTATCTCGACGAAGCCGTCCTGGACACCATCGCCCGAGTGGAAAAAATCGCACGTGCGAAAAACGTTCGACTGACTGCGGACTTCAACGGAGAACAATTCCGTCGCCCCATCAGGGCCGACCGGGATCTCCTGCAAAATCTGCTGGTGAACATCGTCGAAAACGCGATCAAATACTCGCCCGAAAACACCTTGGTCCGAGTCGAACTCGAGTGGGCCGCTGACTTCCAAGAAATCCGCATCCGCGATCAAGGCCCCGGCATCGCC
Organism: Pseudobdellovibrionaceae bacterium; assembly: GCA_019637895.1. GTDB lineage: Bacteria > Bdellovibrionota > Bdellovibrionia > Bdellovibrionales > Bdellovibrionaceae > JAHBUV01. The sequence continues at coordinate 1,719 of JAHBUU010000194.1, forward strand.
GAAGCCGAACTCCCCCGCATCTTCGAAAGATTCGCCAGAGCCCCCAACGCCGCCCTTCACGGAAAAGGTTTTGGTTTAGGCCTCGCCATCGCCAAACAAATCGCCCACCTTCACCACGCTTCCCTCACCGCCCAAAACCAAGAAACCGGCGGCACCAGCTTCCACTTCAAAATGCCCAACACCCACCACTCCTAAACTATCCAAAAAACGAAGAGCGCGCGGGCTCCCCCTCCCGATCAAGGCCTCTAGGTTTCCTCGATTTCCGAGAGAGGGAAAGGCCATCCTGGATGCGAGTTTTGGATTGGCGCGAGCTTGCGAACGCAAGCGAGTGACAAGACAAGTGTCTGAGACAGCCAGGTTGGCCTTTCCCTCTCTCGGAAATCGAGGAAACCGGGTCAGGCCAAGACCTGCGGAAGGGGAAAAGCGATCTAGCGGTAGGCCGGAATCCCCGTGATGGACTCGCCCAAGATCAAGCGATGGATGTCCTCGGTGCCCTCGTAAGTATTCACGCTTTCCAGATTCAGCATGTGTCGACCACACTGATACTCAAAGGTGATGCCGCTCGCGCCCAGAATATCTCGGGTCATCCGAGCATGCTTCAAGGCATTCGAAACGTTTTTCATCTTTCCGAGAGAAATCATCTGCGCAGTTTCCTGTCCGAGATCCTTCATCCGACCCACACGGAACATCAAGAGCTGACCATGAGTGATATCTGAAAGCATCTCGACCAGTTTGGCCTGCACGAGTTGGTGCGAGGCGATCGGCTTTTCAAACTGCACCCGCGTCTTCGCGTAATTCACGGCCTCGTCGTAACAGGCCATCGAGGCGCCGAGCGCACCCCACGCAATCCCGTAGCGGGCCATGTTCAGACAAGCGAAAGGACCTTTGAGACCGGTCACATTCAGTCGTCGCGAGGCTGGAATCCGGCAGTTTTCCAAAATCAGTTCGGAGGTCATCGAAACCCGGAGCGAGAATTTTTTCTCGATGTCCCGAGCCGAAAAGCCCGGATCGCCTTTTTCAACGATGAAGCCGTTTACTTTTCCGTCTTCGGCCTTGGCCCAAACGATCGCAAGATCCGCAATCGTCCCGTTCGTGATCCACATCTTGGATCCGTTCAGCACATAATGATCCCCGTCTTTGCGGGCGGTGGTCCGCATCCCCGAAGGATTTGAACCGAAGTCGGGCTCGGTCAATCCAAAGCAGCCGATCAAATTTCCCTTGGCCATTTCCGGCAGGTATTTCTGTTTTTGCTCTTCGCTGCCGAAGGCATAGATGGGATACATGCACAAAGCACCTTGCACACTCACGAAACTGCGAAGTCCCGAATCCCCACGCTCGATTTCCCGCATGATGATTCCGTAAGCCGTGTAAGAAGCGCCCGCACAACCGTATCCTTGGATGGTCGCGCCCAAGGTTCCCATCTCGGCAAAAGCCGGGATCAGATGTTTCGGGAACTGGCCTTTGTCGTACCACTCTCCGACATAAGGAATGACTTCTTTCGACACGAAACTCCGGACCGTGTCGCGGATCATCCGCTCATCGTCGGAAAGTTCAGAATCCAAATTCAAAAAATCGAGGGCTTCAAACGGTTTCACAGAATCTCCTTAAAGGCTTGGCAACCACCACAGACAACACATCGCGACCACCGTCGGCAGCAAAGCCCCCAGCAGCAGTCCCAATGGATTGATTTCCTTTCCCGGAAAACGGGATTGCAAAATAGAATAACCGGCCGGATTAGGGGCATTGGCGATCACCGTTAGTCCCCCTCCCGCTAAAGCCCCAGCAACCAAGGCGACCTTCGCCGTTTCACTGAGTCCTTCGACCTGAGACCCCAAATAAGTCAGGGCCGCATTGTCCGTGATCGCCGTCAAAGCGGAAGCTCCCACAAACAACGCCAGATCCCCCATGGATGCCAGAAGGGGCTTTAGCCACCACGTTTGAAAAGGTCCGAACACCACGATTCCCCCCAGGAAAAACGCGACCAACAGGCTTTCCTTGAGTCGAACTTTTTCCTGATGATGCTTGGTCAGCGTCACGACGCCCAGGAAGAAAAGAAAGATTCCCATGAACATCGCCGGATGATGAGCGAAGATGATCACCGGCACCAGAAACGCCAGATGCCACAAGGTCACCCATAAGGGAACCGCTGCCCCTCGATCGCCACCCTTTGACTCGAGCTCATCGAAGGTGTGAAAGTTACCCGACAGATGCGTTGACGAGATCACGACGAAAAGCAGAGAGTTGATCGCCACCACGACCATCGCCTTCCATCCAAGATGAGTCATGATATAAGAAAAGTCCCATCCCCAGGTCGACGCCACCATCAGAATCGGCGGTGCCGCGTACGGAGTCATCGCCCCACCGATGGACACATTGACGAACAGCACACCCAGCATCAGATACAAAACACGGGCGTTCATCCCCCGAATCATCGAGAACAAAATCAAAGCGGTCACCGTCATCGCTGCCGGCTCGGTGATGAAACTTCCCGCGAGAGGCCCCAACGTCAGGATTGCAAACAATTCTGTTTGAATCGCTGGGGTTCTAAAGATTCTGCGAAAGACCCGAGCACAGGAAAAAATCAAAGTCCTCGCCATTTCAAGAATGGGCCGGGTCGAACAGATCGCCATGATCACAAACACGAACAAGGGCTCGGTAAAATTGACGGAATCCACATAGGCCACGGCGGCCTTCGGCCCATCCCAAAGCATGAACACGCCAATGAAGGCGGCCGCCCACAAGCCGAAGACAACCTCGATCTCTCCGAGA
>JAHBUU010000195.1 GCA_019637895.1 Pseudobdellovibrionaceae bacterium
TGCAGGGATTTCGGAACACAAACGTAAGAGCCCGGACGGTAGTGCAACAAACCGTACTCGGTCAGAACCGCGCCCTTTCCCTTGTGGGCAAAGTACATCGTTTCACCGTCCGCATTGCGACGGGATTTTTGGGTTTCCGGCCCGTTCGGCTTCAACCACAGATTGTAGATCGCCATTTCAGAGTTAAAGAGAAGGCGCTGCCATTGGCCGTGATTCTTGACCATCTCGACGACGTCGAACAGATGCGGACGCAAAGGTCCTTCGATATTCGTCCAACGAGTGCTGCCCTCGGGTTTGATCAGATGAGAGACCTGGCCGAAAAAGCCTTTTCTCCCCTGCTCTTCTTCGTAGTGACCTTCGGGAATTCCTTTGTGGCCCTGAGTGGTGTTACGGCCCTGAGAGTACTGGTGCATAAGGCTCTCCTCCTGAATGCCTCGAAACTAGTCGGATTGCAGAGGGGAATCAAGACACAACGTTGACGGGACGAAGACGCTTATAGAAGTCCATGACCCGTGGATCGGTGATGACCGAACGAGGACTCCATCGTAGCAAGTTCAAGCCTTCTCCGGTCCGGAGGCGACTCAAGGCGACATAGGCCTGACCCGGTTCCCATAGAGACCCCAGATCACACCACAGATCATCCAAAGTGGCTCCCTGGCTTTTGTGAATGGTGGTCGCATAAGCCAAAGTCAGCGGATACTGAATCACCGAGGCCGTGACGTTTCCTTCCGCATCTTGCAAGGCGAAAGTGCTTTTTTCGACGCTCACTTCACGACCGCCGTGTTTTTTGACGATCACCTTGTCGGTCTGCACTTCGAGCACTTCGCCGCGCGTGCCATTGACCCATCTTTTTTGCGGATCGTTTTGCAAAAACAGAACATGACAACCCCGTTTCAGTTTCAACTGCATCGGGACAGGTGCGCTCTTCATCAGGATCGCCACGTGTTTTTCGCTCCCGAAATAAATCGAATCGATGATCTCTTCGTTTTCGGGAATCTCGGCCAAGCGACGAGCGTTGTACTCCTCGGACTGCAATCGGCGTGGAAACAACCGTGGAGCCGGATCATCTTCGTCGTGCTCACGGGTTCTTTCCTCGAGGAACTCCTTCACCCGAGGTGTGACGAGACCATGACGGACGTCATGCAAAATATCGAGAAAGCGGTCGTCACTCACCCGCTGGTTATGAGAGAGAAGGCAATCCTGGAATCCGCTTTGCGCCCAAACAGGATTTCTGAAAGCCCAATCGCGATCCGCACCATCTCGAGCCACGGGCGGCAGTTGCGCGAAATCGCCGACGGCGATCATCCGCATCCCTCCCCATGGCAAAGTGGACTCACGAGCTCGTTGCGCCAAAGCCTCGGCAATCATCAACGCGGCCCCGGGAATCATCGACACCTCGTCGATGATGACGCCTTCGACTTTCTTGAGACGGGCCAAGGTTTTGGGGTCTCGACTGACCCGTGCAAAGGTGGCATCGGGACCGCCATCCATGATTCCCAAACCGAAAAAACTATGAAAAGTTCGCCCGCCCAAAAGCACCGCCGCCGCTCCGGTCGAGGCAAGAATCGGGAGCTCTTTGACGTCATTTTCCTGCATGAAGTGACGGATGATATAGCTCTTCCCGCTCCCGGCCCCACCGGTCAAAAAGACGTTTTCCCCCGACTGAAGGACCTGCAAAGCAATGCTTTGTTCCGGAGAAAGAGACTCGAGGGCGGTTTTTTTCGACATGGGGCTAGTGTCGCAGAACCTTCCTTCCTTGAGAATCCATGGCGCGTGGGATAGGATGGAATTTCGCGCATCTTTTGTGACGCGAGGAGGCTACTGTGCCCGCAAAGGTTTACGTCAATCGAACTCTGAACATGAAGAAAATCCGTTATATCGGACTCGACATGGACCATACCCTCATCCGCTACAAGTCCCTGAACTTCGAGCGTCTCTCGCACACCAAGGTGATCGAGAAGCTCTTGAAGCGCGGCTATCCTGACATCATCAAGAGCCTGCAGTTCGACGACAATCTGGCGATCCGCGGCCTCGTCATCGATCGGGACAAGGGTAACCTGCTCAAGCTGAATCGCTACACCGCGATCCGTGCGAGCTTCCACGGTCTGAAGCCTCTTGATTTCAAGATGCACCAAAAGATCTACCGCTCGACATACATCGACTTGTCCACGGGTGGCTATATGGCCGTGGATACCTTTTTCTCGTACTCGCTGGCGGTGCTTTACACCCAGCTCGTCGAGCTGAAGGACGCGAACCCCACTCTCGCTTTCCCGGAGTATGCACGGATTGCCGACGACTGTTTGGATGCGGTCGACGAAGCTCACCGCGACGGCTCTTTGAAAGAGGAAGTGAAAAAGAATCTCGATCACTACATCATCAAAGATCCGAAATTGGTCGAGGGTCTCGAGAAGTACAAAAAGCACGGCAAAAAGATCTTCATCCTGACGAACTCGGATTATCACTACACCAAGTTGCTTTTGGATTATGCGATCACACCGTTTTTGAAAGAGCACAAATCGTGGCTCGATCTTTTCGAGTTCGTGATCACCTTCGCTCAAAAGCCCAAGTTCTTCTATGAGGGGAACCGCTTCCTGCGCGTGAATCCCACCGACGGCACCATGACCAACGTGGAGGAAAAACTCACCCCGGGCATGTACCAAGGCGGAAACGCCAAGCAGTTCACGACCGAAATCGGTCTTGAAGGGGATGATATCCTTTATATCGGTGACCATATCTACGGCGACATCCTTCGTCTCAAGAAGGACTGTAACTGGAGAACGGCCATGGTTCTCGAGGAGCTCGAGCCCGAGATCGAAAACAACGCCAAGGCCGAACCGATCAACGCCGAAATCGAAGTGCTGATGAAACAGAAAGAGCCCTTCGAAGACGAGCTGACCGTTCTGATGACCAAAAAAATCGAAGAAGGCATCGTGGACGAAGGAAAGATCGAAGCTCTTCAGAAAAAGATCTCCGAGATCGACGGCCAGATCAGTGCCCTGATCAAGCAGCAGCAAAGCATGTACAACCCGAACTGGGGACAGCTCATGCGGGCTGGGAACGAGGAAAGCTATCTCGCCTACCAGATCGAACGTTATGCCTGCGTCTATATGCCGAAGCTTTCGGACCTTTTGGAACTGTCGCCACGGACTTACTTCCGCGCTCCAAGGCGTCCACTGTCCCACGAAATCACTTCAGTCTGATGATTCCACTGACACCGGCGCCCCAGGGGGCCGGTGTCCTTTTTAAGACCTGTCTTTCTTTTTGACAGGGAATTGTTCTAGAAACCCTTGCATTCAATGCAGTTGAGCACTCGCTTGTTTTCACCCTCAGCGTGGATTTGCGGTTCGAGGCCTTTTCCTGTAATGACAAACGGTCTCTTTTAACAAATCCCCAGATGGTAGGAAAACACATGAAGACTGTTCTTTTCCCGGTCCTTCTTTCTCTCGCGGTCGGAACAACGGCTTTTGCCCAACGTCTCGCCGAAAAACCCAGCAGCAAAGCCGCTCAATTGGCTTATGAACTTCGCCAAGAGGAGCAATATCTGTCGAGTTCCCAAAAGGCCGAGATCTCGCGCCTGTTGGATGAAGCTCGCCGAGTGATCTATGGCGCTTCCGAGCCGGATAGCTCTTACACTTGCGTTTCTCGCGATAACGACGGCCGAGCGCCTTATGTTTTCGCTACCCGCTCTGGCATCCAAGTCACTCGTATTTCGGGTGAGACCTTCCAGTCCCAATCGGACTGTCAGTCGACCTTGTCTCAGGTCCGCACGATCCGTGGCGTGAATTTGCTGTGCACATCCCGGGATAACGACGGACGCGAACCCTATACGCTGGCTGCCCTTCAGGATTCTCGCATCGTGCGAATCGCTGGCACCTCTTCGAGCAAGTCCGAGTGTTGGAATACTTTGACCAGCATGCGGGTCCAAGGTTCGATCACGACGATCTGTGTGTCTCGTGACAACGACGGCAGAAATCCTTATTCCGCCGCCGAGCTCGACTTGAAAAACTTCTCCCTGCGAAAGAGCAGCGAGTCTTTCTCGTCGAAAGAGCAATGCTTGAGTTTCATTCGGAACTGATTTTTCGACGACAATGTCGATGATCTGAAAAAGCGGAGTCTTTCGACTCCGCTTTTTTTATTTCGTCGCGACGGCCGAGATCTCTTGGATCTCCGATCCACTCAAGCCCGAGGTCAAAGGATCGACACTCACCCGGACCCCGTCCATGCTAGCCAAACTCAAGATTTCCTGTTTGGTCAGGGTCTTCGAATTGATTTCCAAGCTCAGAGGACCCGTGCGGGCAATTTCCTGATAATCAGCTGCGGTCAGGGACAATCCGAATGTCTGAACGGACACCGCCACACCCGCCCGCTGCAGATCTTGGATGTCGATGCGGTTAAAACGCCGCGAGTTCACGACCACGGTGACTTTGGTTTTCAACTGAGCATCCATCAGATCCGTCTTATTGAGCGGAG
>JAHBUU010000196.1 GCA_019637895.1 Pseudobdellovibrionaceae bacterium
GGCGCCGTGAATGTGCAGGGTGTGACCTGGTATCCGCCTTCGGTGCCAATGGTTTCTTTCGTCGCCGATGCGGCTCCGAATTACCGTTCCGCCGGTTTGGTCTTTGGCTTGAACGCGGCGGATCTGATCCCTGGACTTTATTTCGTGAACACGGTGAACGGTTTTACCGATCGCGAGATTTTCGTGAAGTCGGTTCGGTTGCCAGCTCTCCCTGGATGGGTGATCAAAGCGTCCGAGGCCCTCAAGAAAATGGTCAAACCAACGCCTGTGCTTCCGGCCGCTTGCGGAGCCGTGTTCGCCGGTTAAGGCTTGGCTGGCTCTTCGATCCGAGGCAGGTAGAGTTCGACATAGGCGACTTTCAGAATCGCGAAAAGCGGCGGCGCCAAGAAGACTCCGAGCAATCCCAGCCAGGCTCCCAGCACCAGCATAAAGATCAAAAGCGGAACCTCTGGGAGTTCCGCTTGGCCCTTCATCACCATCGGCAGAATCAAATTGCCTTCGATCTGTTGTGTGATCGCAAAGACCAGCAAGACCCATGGAAAATTCGAGGGATCAGATGCCAGCGTGATCAGGCTTGCGATCACGATGACGATCAGGGTTCCCACATAGGGGATGATGCAAAGGATCGCCGTCAACAGTCCAAAGACGGCCCAGTAATCCACACCGACGATGGCCAATCCCACGGCCGTCAGCAAACCGATAATCAACATATCGATGAGCTGAGCCCGGAACCACTGTCGCAAAACATGGGCGCAGCGTTTAAAAAAGTGATCTGCCTTGGGACGCAACTGCGGAGGAAAAGGGCGCAGGATCATCTCGTGATACTCATCGGCGCCGACCGCTGTATAAAGACCCAGAATGCAGGCGAAAGCGACTCCGGTGAGTGCCGAGAAACCGGAAAGCACTCCCGTCCACAGCGGAGTGGCCATGCTGCTGGCGGTTCCGGCGAAATCAAAGGTATGGAGCTGATTGGACAGCCACGGAATGCGATACAGATAGGTGGAGGCCAGTTGGCGAAGTCTGGCGATGATGTCAGGGGCACGCTGCTGAAGGCTGACAAACTGATCGGCAGCCACCAAATAGAATCCATAAAACAAAAGACAAAAGATGATGAAGAGTGTGAGCAGAACCACGAAGGCCCCAAGCCCTCGCGGAATCCGGCAGCGGGTGTGTGCCCAGTCCAAGAGCGGTGACAGAAGGACGCCAATCCCAACCCCGATCAAGCAGGTCAGGATCATCGGGAGGGCGAAATAACAGGCAACAAGAAAAGCGACGAGGCCGATGGCGTAGGTCACGACGATCAAGGGATGTTTCAGCGACTCTTTTTTCTGGGCGAACATACAGGGCTCCACGGCAGCGAGTGGGGTTCTCCTCGAAATGTCCGCGAGCTTGTGGGCGATGTCAATGCAGGAAGCCCGCTCTTGAAGCGGGCTTCCTCTCGAATCATTCTAAAAGCGAATCAAGATTGATGAAGGTCTATTTATCCGCGAACAGCGTGAACTCGAGCTGACGATAGCGATTCGAGACCGCTTGGAAGATATCGGTACTCGACGGATGCATGCCTTCTTTCAGGTTTGCCCCGGCCAAGCCGCTGATTCCCCGGCTTGGCAGCTGAGAACCGACGGCTCCAGCTCCAGGAGGGAGGAAGCTATTGAAGTCAGGACTGTCCTTGTCTTTGCCCAGAGCATATCCCGGCAGATCTTCGGGGTCAGAGTTTCCACCGCGAGAATGTCGAAGAGTGGGGCGAACCGCCACGCCCCGGCCACCAGGGCCCATCATGCCGCCCCCGTAGGTTCCGCTGAGGATATTTGACGACAGTGACGAGCCACCGCGCCCTTTGTTGTTGTCGGGGATGAAGTTGGCAGGGGGAGGGCTGAAGCCGCCACCACCGGCGTACATGCCGCCGCCGCCACCACCACCGCCGCCATTCTGTCCGCGTGGGATCTCGATCATGGGCTGATCGGGTCCAAGGGAAAGACGGCTGCCGCTTTGTTCTTTGTTCAGTTGAGCCCCGCCGACACCGGGGAGGGCCTGGCTCGCAAAGCTTTCCGAAGAAGGTGTCGTTCCGTTACAGTCTGGTGTCCAAGTCACTTGGCAACGGCAAATGACGCTATTCATATTCTCTGGTCGTCGGCAGTCCGAGGCATCGAGCTGAATCGGCTCGACGCTTTGGGGATCCGACTTCTGCATAAAGGCACTCAGCAGGGAGGTGGCCGCACCCATCAATGAGCCGATTTCGCTCTGATTGGGCGAGTTGCTTTTCTTTTTCGGTTTTTCTTCATCACCAGTGGTGTCACCATTTGTTGGTGGTGTGCCCCCTGTATCGGCGGGTCCTCCAGCCACATCGGTTTTTGGATCCGCTTTCGGATCCGCAGCAGTGCCACCAGCACCTGCACCTGTGCCGTCACCGGCAGCTGCAGGCCCTGCTTTTTTACCGTCGCCATCTTTTCCACCGTCGGCAGGTGGTTGGTCTGTGAAAGCTAGGTCAATGCCTTTACCACCAGCATCCGCAGATTTTGCGCAGCGGCTTGCTCGTTCGGCAGCAGTGTTTAAGTCATCTGACGTTTTTTTAAGTTTTTCCTCAGTTGTCGCGATATCTAAGCAGGCATTATGGGTGTCATGAACGGTTCCCAGGGCATTTTCAATTTGCGAATGACAGGCAGGGGCCATTCGGGCGTATTGTCCAAGGTGCTGTGAGCTGAGATCGCAGGATGACTGACATTCTTGTCGGATTCTGGCACAGTTTTTCCGGATTGAATCGATCTTCGCAGCGGTCTTTGTCTGCATAGACTTGAGATTTTCACAGGCTTTTTTGAATTTGGGATGGCCTGTCTTGAGCTCACCATCCGTTTGGGTCTCGATGGCTCTGGCCATCTGCTCGATGCTCTTCATCGATCTGTTTAGGGCTGCCTCAGAGCACTCATCGAGAGCTCCGGCGTACGCGCTATTGCAAGACAGGACAGTCGTGCGGATGGCGTTGATGTCGGAACCATCGCAGGCATTTGGATCTCTTGAGGCGGGCGGTTCTTCCTCGATAAGGCGGCAAATCGTCGGATTCCCATCATCATCATAGTCTTCGGCGACGTATCCTGGCGCGCATTGAACTTCGGCATGAGCATGCAAACAAAAGAAGGAAGCAACTGAGAGCAAAGCGATCGCAGTTTTCTTCATCAAGTCCCCCGGTTGGTTCATCTTAAAACATATCGGCTGAAAAGACGAAGATCCTGAGGGGTGAATCTCACAATGAGACGAACTGTAAAAAGATATTTACAGTCAGGCGAGAAGTCGAATGAGACCTGTTTATAGCAAATTTGGCGAAACGAATTCTGAAAAAATATTCGACAGACGACTAGGCCTTGGCCGCACGGTTCGGCGGCCAAAGCAAAGAACTTCACGGCAAGAGGCCCTGAAAATTTCGGCAGTACCAGAGCGTGAAGGTTCGAGCGTGTTCGACTCCGCGATAGGTTCTGAGGATTTCCGGTTCGCAAGAATCGAATTGACCCCACTTGATCGGCTCTGAGCGATACTTTTCAGTGGTGACGACCAGGGCATCCAAGCCCTTCATGTTCTCGAAGGCATTCGTCAGGCTCTGGTTGACGGAATAGTGCGAAGGCGTTCGCGACAGATGATAGGTCTTTTGTTTCGTGCCCCAATAGGTCTGAGCCACGGTCTCGTATCGGAGAGCCGCGATAAAGGGCCGTCGTCCTGTTTCCGCATGAAGTTCACGTTGGCGTTGATTGGCGTAGGCGCCGAGCTCTTTCCAGCCGGTGAACTCGTTCGAGAAATCCCAAGTCGTATTCCAAGGTGTTTCCGCTCCGATCCAGCGATAAACTTTGGGCATCCAAGGACCTGCAAAAGTCGAATACACCAACAGGTTCAATGGCACGATGAATGCCAAAATCCCTAACGTCATCACTTTCGAACGAGGTCGCAGCCATTCGCGATCACGGAGCGTGAGTCCGTGATTCCACAGCGCGCCCGCTCCCAGAGTCAGAATGAAATAAGCCGGAGCAGGCCAGTGAGGTTTGTAATCGGCGAACAGCGGCTGAATGCTAAAGACCGCCAAGGTCGGGATGGCGAGAGAGAAAATAAGTCGCCAACGAGGATCGCTCCGTCGGACCCAGCTTCGCAGCAGGGTCAGCAGCAACAAGGCATACGCAAACGGAGTCATGAAGAGCAACTGTGCGGCCCACCAGACCAGCCAGCGGTTGACGGAGAAGCTTTCCCCCGTGTGGCGGTCGTGGAATTGGTATTTGAAACCCGGCCAGTCGGCCTGTTGATTCCAAATGAAGATCGGCAAGCAAATCAAGGTCGCGATCAGCACGCCGACCCAAGGCCAGGGGGACAACAGGTCCTTGCGGCGAGAGGGAGTCATCAACAGAAAAATCCCAAAGCCAGGAGCGAGCAAGGCCATCGGAAATTTCGAGTTCAAACCGAGTCCCATCAGAACGCCGAGCACGATCCA
>JAHBUU010000197.1 GCA_019637895.1 Pseudobdellovibrionaceae bacterium
GATGTACACCAAATCCTGTGCCTGTTTCGGATCCGTCTCAATTGTGATTGTCGTATATTTTGTATCGCCTGTCAGCGTGGTCTGCGTGAGATTTCTCCCAGTTGCATCCAATTCGAAGACACGCGGAATGTTGTTTACAACTGAGACACCAGTCGCGAGAACGACCACGTCTTGCATCAGAGTCAGCACTTTCCGCTCTTGACTGACGCCTTTTCCGATGTCGACGGCCGCGAGAATGTCTACTCGGTCACCAGGGCGCACGAGCTTTGCGACAGAGCGCATTTCATCAACAGGAATGGTGACGGCCCTTTTGGTGGGAGCCACCTGTGTGGCGATCCCGGTGTCGGGACCCGGAGTGAGGAGTTTATTTTTAACGATCTGTTGGGATTTTTTGATGGGAATTGCAGCCACGTTTCCAACGACTTCTTCTGTTGTGATCGCAGCGTCGGGCTCGACGAAATCCGCTGGTTTTTCCACCGCCTCGACCATGGTGTCGTAGATGGTTTCCATCTCTTTGATGTCGACTTTAGCGACGATCACACGCTTCGTGGTTCCGAACTTTTTGTCGTACTCGGCTTTCTTTTCTTGGGAGTAGCTGTATAGCAAGAAAGTCGCAAAAACGCCGGCTGCGATTGAAAGCCATAAGTTTCGTGTTTCGTTTCCCATCGTTGCTGCCCTCCCGGTGGTTCAGACCGGTCTCATGTTTACTGCTCGCACTTTGCGTTCAAACAAATGCCGTACATTGGACGGACCCAAACCGGAGACGTCTTGACGTCTTCGTTTCGTTGTCCTTCCATGATGCCAAAAATTCCTTTGCCGTTTCCTCCGGCCTCGTGGGTTTCCTGCGAGCCTTCGTCTTCAGGGTTCATTCCGAATCCAATCGAGCGCATACTGGCGACGGCTCGATTGGAAGTTCGGGACTCACCGGCAACACCGTGAACCCGTGAATTATATTTTTTGTAGTTACCCGCACCGCGGACATCATGGAAGTAAAGGAGATTGGTCCGATTGCGAAAGGTCTCGAAGGCATAGTTTCTGGCAGCCATCGAGTTCAGGATCCCGGTGTGGATGATTCCGAAAAATCCCAGGGAAAAATTGATCAAAAGGGCAATCACGATCATGATCGGAATCATTTCGATCGTTGCCAGACCTTTATTATTGGAAAGACGCGAGCGCTTTTTCAGCATCCGTTGTCCTCCATCGGGAAGTAGGCCTGATCGGCCCGGGCTCCAGGGATACTGATAGCCCGTTGAAAACGATTGTGACGATCCAGTTTTTTCAGAGCGGTAAAACGAATATTCGTTTCAAACGACTTTCTGCATTCTTCGGAAGTCGGTTCGCGAATCAGAAGACCCGTCACCCAAGTGCCGAAGTCGTCTTCCTCAGAAAGCGCTCCTAAAAGAGGAACGTTCATTTTCAAAATCTTGGCGCGGAAACGGAAACGGATTCCCGTTTGTGGAATACTGTTTTCTTCAAAGCCATATTCTTCGTTGAAAGTGGACGAGCCACCTCCGGCCATTCCTTGTCCGCCACCTCGAATATCGAGGGAGGTTGGATCAAGCTCGAACCAGTCGTTCGAGAGCAGGGGTGAGAGCGCTGGAAAAACGCCCGCTTTTGTGAAGGAGTTGAACTTTCCTTCGGCCAAGGCGACCTGTCTTTGTTGATCTTCATGAGCGGCCGCGTGGGCTCGACTCGTTGAAAAAGCCACGTATTGGGCGATTTCGATCATGGACAGGGTGGTGGCGAAGGCGAAGGTCATCATGCAAAGTACGGCCGCCATGGTCATCGCAAAAAGAAAATCGACGGAGAGCATTCCCCGGCGGTCCTTTAAGAGATGTTTGGGCGAGCGTTGATTTGCCATGTCCCTTCAATCTTCCGGTGTAAAGATGCGGTTATAGGTATTGGGGTGCTGTTTGCGGGAGGCGTCCGAAGGCGCCGCCCAGACCCCGTTCTCGGTCATTCCAGCGATCTTGTCCCAAGGCCCGGTCACCAGCTTCGAAACGAGTCCCAGCTCACGAATCTTTGTCGTCATGAGGGTCATCGCTCCCAAAAGGACGACCATGAGGAGGATCCCCTCCACGACGAACTGACCATGCTGGTTCCGGAGCGCCGACTTTTTCATCAGTGCTTGTCCGGCAGCCATTTCACGCGGTGATTCTGTGAAAAGCCATGACCGGTGACGAGGTGTTTTTCAACCCTCGCACCGAGCTTCGGGCCGGACTTCATGAAAGCCTCGGTTGGGGCGCTCATGAATGACTTCAGCCCGATCACAAAGACCACGAAAAAGAGCAAGACATACTCGATCGTCATGGATGTCCTTGGTTAGTTGTTCATCACTCCACCGATTTTCTCGGTCAAGCTATTGAACATATCGCCTGAAACGTAAGTGCTGAGCTTGTCCTTCATCAGAACGACAATCGCGACAACAACGACCAGCAAAAGGATGTACTCAACCATCCCCTGACCGCTCTTGTTTTTCATCAAACGCTTCGAAAACTGCTTAAACTTATTCATGAAAGTAACCCCCTTCATAGCAGTCCTATCGGCGGGGGCGGGCATTTTCTCAAGAGGGGAATCGTCAATTTGACAGTCAGTCACGGACCGAAATGAGACGGTCTGTCCAGACTTTTGTCATCGGCAGAATGATCCAGGCCTTGACCGAAGTCCGTCGTAAACCTAACATGTTCGAAACGAGACAATGTGAAGGAAGTTTCGCCGACAGGATTGGCTCAACAGACTTCCAGCTCACGGAGGAGCGCAATCATGTCAAGACAACTGGTGACCCTATACGCGGTTTGTGTGGTCGTTCTTTTTCTAGTGAACGTCGCCGTCAGCTAGTTTTTCAGGTGATAAATTTCGGGGTAGTTTCGTCCGAGCTCCTCGGAGTCCATGCCATACCCGACCACATAGCGGTCATCGATGGTTTTTCCGATATAGTCGGCCCGGATCGGGAGTTCCCGGCGAGCGGGTTTATCCAACAAAGTCACGATCTTCAATGAGGCCGGAGCCGAGGCGAACAAGCGATTTCTCAGGAAGCTCAAGGTCCGTCCAGTGTCGATCACTTCTTCGACGATTAGGACATGCTTGCCAGCGATATTGACCGAAATGTCCTTTACGATCTTGATCGCGCCTCCGCGTTCGACGGCGGTGACATAGACGAAGTCGACTTGCTGGGGCAGGTTGATTTTTCGCATGAGGTCCGCGGTGAAATGGACTGATCCACGAAGGGGGCAGATCAAAACGATGTCGCGTCCGTCATAATCGGCTTCGATCTGTCGCGCCAGCTTGGCGGTCAGAGCGTCGATCTCTTCTCGGGTGAGAAACGGAATCATTTCGTCCTTGATTTGACCCATCGAAAAATCCTTTCGAGCGATTAGTAAGAGGCACCCAGTGTCGTGATTCCGGCGGCCTGGGCCATCTTCAGGTATCGAAGCGCTTCAGGGTTTTCAGGGTCACGGACGAGCACATTCTCCCATTGTTCAACGGCCTCAGCAACGTTGTTGGAGTTGTAAAGGATCAAGCCCAACTTCAGTCGCGCCGTCGTCAGGTGAGGGTATTCGCGGACCAGCAAACGCAGGTCTTTGACAGCACGGTTCGATTCGCCAAGCTGGACGAAGGTGTCTGCGATTCGCATCGAAATCTCGGGCTTTCTGGACGAGAGCTTTTGAGCCTTCAAAAGCTGCTCGAGAGCCTCTTGGTGGCGCTTGTATTGCGAGTAAAGGTCCGCCAGTTCTTCGTGTTTGGAGGCGATCTTTTCATCCACCCAAGGATCTGGGCGGCCTTTCGCTTTGTCCAGGCGCTCTTGCGCCTCTTGGAAGATCTTTTTACCTTCTTCGTATTTTCCGAGATCGTTCAGGATGATCGACAAACCAACGCTTGCATCCGTATAGGTCGGATCGATTTCTAGAGCGCGTTTGAAATGCTGGATGGCTTTGCTGAACTTCCCTTGATTGTAACAAAGGGTCGCAAGCATCTGATGAACTTCGGGATGACGGCTGTTTTGCAGCAGCAACTGCTGAAGCAGTATTTCCGCTGTGCGGTCGTCGCCTTTGAGGAAGGCCTCGCGGGCTTCGGTCAGCATTTCATCCGCCATGGCTCGCATTATTCGATCTCCTTGCGAGCAGCCGAAATTTCGCCGGAGTCAGGGAATTTCTTTTCCAGCAGGCCCAAGTACTGACGAGCCTTTTCGGGCTGTTCGGTCCGTCGGGCGCTGATGGCGGCACGGGCAAGGGCCTTGGCATCAAAACCGAGGTTTGGATAAGTGCGAAGCAAACCTTCGTAGCGAGGCAGAGCCGAG
>JAHBUU010000198.1 GCA_019637895.1 Pseudobdellovibrionaceae bacterium
GGCCTTGACGATGGCACACAAGCTGACCTTCAGTGCCGAAGACGTGAAGAAATACATTCTCGCGACTGGCGATGCCGTCACCAGCCTCGCATCGAAAACCAGCACTTCGCGCCAGTTGAACCTTTTCAAAGCTCTGACCATTCTTGATGATGGAGTCGGTGCCTCCGGAGTCGTCGCGGGTGATCCTGCCAGTAAAAAATTCTATTCGGACCCCAATGCCAGCCGAGCCAACGAAGGCATGCGTGAACTGTCCGGGTTTGGCAAAAGCCTGCTGAATGCCATCGACAAAAAGGATCGCCGTAATCAGCCAGAACGCATCGGCGGCGGGAATCAACAAAACGAATTCTAACCGTTGTGAAGCCACGGCCCTCGAAACATCGAGGATCGTGGTCAACGGTTCAGGATTTTTCCAAGAACCTGAATCAGCAGAACACGATCAATCGGCTTCGTCAGATATTCATCGAATCCGGCACTCAAACATCTTTCGCGTTCACTTTTCAATGCATGAGCCGTCAAAGCCACGATCGGTCGAGAGTAGTTTTTTGATTTCAATGCCTTGAGAGCCTGCAATCCATCCATCACGGGCATCTGAATATCCATCAGGATCAAATCGAAGTCCCCACTCATCGCCTTTTGAACGGCAACATTGCCGTTTTCAGCCGTCTCGAAAACAGCACCCGCCCTCGAGAGGTAACGACTCACCAGAACTTGGTTGTCAGGAGCATCGTCCACGATCAGGATTTTTCGTCCACTCAAAAGCTGGCTCTGGGGGGCCACGTCCGCCCCTTTCCCCTTTTCCAGGGCCCCACTGCCCTCTCGCATCGGCAACTCATAAGGCACGGTGAACATGAAGGAGCTGCCTTCGTTCTCTTTGCTCTCGCGAAGAACAAGGTCCCCCCCGAGCACACGGGAAAGACGCCGGGACAAAGCCAACCCCAGGCCGGTTCCGCCGTACTTGCGATTGATGGAACCATCCGCCTGCATAAACGGTTCAAAAATTCGCTTTTGCTGCTCGAGCGAAAGACCAATGCCCGTGTCGCGAACTTCGATCTCGAGCATCTCTTTGCCGGACGCCTGATAAGCTCTCATTCGCGCTTGGATCGAACCCTTTTCCGTGAACTTGACGGCATTGCCCAACAGGTTAATGAGAATCTGCCGAAACCGCGTCGGGTCCGTGACGATCGTTGAAGGAGCGGGGCCAACCCAACTGGTTTCAAAGGTCAGACCTTTTTCTCGGGCCTTGAAGGCCCCGGCCGAGAACGCATCTTCGAGGACCGAATTCAGATCCACGGGAATGCGCTCGATATCGAGTCGATTCGCTTCGATCTTGGACAAATCCAGCAACTCGTCAATCAGGTGGGTCAACTGGTTGGCGTTTCTCAAGATCCGTGACAAAAACTCAGAGCCTTCTTCGGAGGACAAGGCCGATCCGTACAACAGCTCAGAGAATCCGACGATGGCGGCGAGAGGTGTTCGGATCTCATGACTCATATTCGCCAGGAACTCTGATTTGGCTTTGTTGGCCGCCTCGGCATTTTCCTTGGCGACTTGCAGCTCGACTTCAAAGTTTTTTGAATCCGTGATGTCAAGAGAGGTCCCAACCAAACGCTTGGTCCGTCCATACTCGTCTACTTCGACGATTCCCTTGGCCTGAATCCAACGGACTTCATTGCTTTGAGGCAAAATCCGGAATTCCATTTCGAAATCCGTGAAATCCTTTTGCACTCGCTCAAAGACCTTTTCAACCATTTCAAGATCATCGTGGTGGATCTTCTTCATCAGTTCAGACTGTGGAGCCGACATTTGTCCGTCGGGAAATCCCCAATCTCTGCGCCATTGATCGCTCCAAGAGACTTGTTGGGTCCGCAAATCCCAATCCCAGAATCCCAACCGTGCTGTCTTCAACGCCAGACGTGCCTGCTCTTCGCTGCGCTTTGTGAGCTGCGCCGCCTTTTTGGCATCATCGACGTCGGTACAAGTTCCGAACCAGCGGATGATTTTTCCAGTTTCATCGCGAACCGGAACGACCCTGGTCAGGAACCAATGCATTTCCCCGGTACGGGCCTGAATTTTGATCTCGGCTTCGTAAGGCGATCCGGTCTGGACCGCTTGCTTCCAGTTCGCCGAAACTTCGGCGAGCATTTCAGGATCAACCGTATTCAGCCAACCCCACCCCAGCAACTCGCGTTCATTCGCGCCGCTATAATTCAACCACCGCTCATTCAGCCAAGTGACCGAGCCTTCAGGGTCTGCCTTCCAGACCAACTGAGCCATGGTATTGGCCAAGAGACGGAATTGTTTTTCGCTCTGGCGAAGCAGGTTCTGCTGTTGAACCTGATCGGTCACATCTTTCATGGCTCCGATCATACGAATCGCTTCACCCGCTTCGTTTCTGATAACAAAACCGCTATCGTGAATCCAGACATAGGGGCCGTCATAACGGCGATAGCGATACCGATCCGTCCAACGATCCTCACCGGCTTCGATGATTCGGTGAATGCCCGCAATCACCGTCTCGCGATCGGACGGATGAATGTTTTCATACCAACTGGACGCATTCGATTCGAGAGCCGAAGACGGATATCCCAAGTCGGTCGAAAGAGCCTCGTTCCAGGTCAAACCGTTCGTCAGAAGATCCCAATCCCAGATGATATCCCGGGAGGCCTTGATCGCGTACTTGAGAAGCTCCTCGCTCTTGCTCATCGCTTGCTCGCGCTGCTTTTGATCCTGAATGTCGGTGCAGGTCCCGAACCATTTGATCAGATTCCCCTCGGCATCGCGCATGGGACGAGCCCGAACCAACTGCCAGCGATAAGTGCCGTCTTTGGAACGGAGTCGATACTCGGTTTCAAAGTGTTCTCCGGTCCGCAAGCACTCCTGCCACAAAGTTAGAGTTCGCTCTTTGTCCTCGGGATGAATGATTTCGGAAAGGCCCGAGGCCATGCTTTCTTTTTCGCTGAGGCCTGTATAGTCGACCCAGCGTTGATTGAAATAAAGTCGTTGCCCGTCGGGCGTGGTGGCCCAAACCATCTGCGACAAAGTCTCCATCAAAGCCGAGAACATTCCTTCGGTTTGACGAAGTTCGGTCACATCCAGAAAGTTGACAACAAGGCCCCGCTGCTGGCGTTCACGGTTGCGATAAACCGAGATCCGTCGCAGGTAAAACCGTCCATCCCGAGTCACGATCTCATTTTCGATCCAATCCGCGCTGGCCTTCACATCCTCATAGGATGGAAACGAGGGCATGACGATCGCGTTGTGAGTGATGTCCGAAATCCAACGTCCGCGATCACGCTGAATCAAGTTATAGATTCTTGCGATGTGAGGCGTGAAATTCAAAATGCGAAGCTCTTCGTCCAAAAACAAGGTTGCGATCTGTGTGCTGGCGAGCAGATTCTCGAGATCGTTGTTCGCAAGCAACAAGGCTTCGTTCGAGGTCTGAACTTCTTCCTTCGAGGCTTCCAGTTCCTCGTTCACGGACTGAAGCTCCTCGTTCATCGACAGCAGTTCTTCGTTCGACGATTTCAGTTCTTCGTTGACCGCTTCGAGATCTTGAACCGTCTTTTCCAGATCTGATCTCGCCATCGCCAGTTCGGTCTCGAGCTGGTCAATTAAGGACGGATCAATCAGGGCCGAGCCGCCAACATCGGCATTTGGAACCTCGGCGACTTTTCCGAGATCCCGGAAAACCACCATGAAAAGTTCCGACTCGCCTCCCAGCTGAGGCATGGGTTGAACCGTCAGTCCGACGCGTTGATAGTCTGAACCCAAATTCAAAACAGAGGTATTATTGCTGACCTTCCGCTTGTTTTTCTGAGCTTCAGCCAGCGCTGATCTGAGCGCCATCCTCATCTCGGGCCGGATCAGACGAAGCAGATGATTGTGAAAACTCCCGGCTGCTGGCTCGAGGTAGGTCTTCATTCCGGCCGAAAGCGAGATGATCTGGTGCTCGTCATTGACGACGGCATATTTAGGAGCGAATTCGTCCAGGATGATTCTTTGGCTGATCTCGTGAACAGCGGTGTCCTTGGCCTGAGGGGCTTCGGAAAAATGTCCCGCATAGGCCTGGCCAAAGGACAAAGGGAACGAGGCCCCACTTCGGACCGCTGTTTGCTTCCGTTGTCCGATCCGATGCTTGGCACTGACGGCCCGGAATAATTCAGTATGCCCGGTCAGGCTTTCGCTGGTCCCTAGGAAAAGATAGCCATCACCGCGAAGGGCATAATGAAAAACCGGGATGAGTTTTTTCTGAAGATGTGGCCCCAGATAGATCAGGACATTTCGACAA
>JAHBUU010000199.1 GCA_019637895.1 Pseudobdellovibrionaceae bacterium
AAAATCAAAGAAGAGATGGACCAACACCGGGTCCGCTTCCTGAAAGGGGCCAAAGAAAAAGGCTTCGATCAGAAAAAGGCCGAAGAAGTCTTCGAGCTGATGTACAAGTTCGCGGATTACGGGTTCAACAAATCTCACGCGGCCGCTTACTGTGTCGTCGCTGCTCACACGGCCTGGCTCAAAAACTACTATCCGGTCGAGTTCTTTGCGGCTTTGTTGTCGACGGAACTCAACAACACCGACAACATCGTCAAATACTCCAAGGACGCGCAAAAGCGCGGGATCGAAGTTCGATCTCCAAGCGTCAACGATTCGGATTTCCTGTTCTCTTGTCGAGGGGACACTATCTTCTTCGGTCTGGGAGCGATCAAAGGCGTCGGCGAAGGGGCCGTGCAAGCCATCGTCGAAGCTCGAGAGTCGTTGCCGGACAAACGTTTCGAAAGTTTGGAACAGTTCTTCGATGTTCTCGATCTCAAACGCGTGAATAAAAAAGTCATCGAGTGTTTGATCAAGGGCGGGGCTTTTGACAGCTTCGGCGCTCATCGGGCCCAGTTGATCGCGGGTTACCAGTCCTTCTTGGATCGAGCAGCCGGAGCCCAGAAAGACCGCGAAATCGGTCAGGCTTCGTTGTTCGATCTGGGGCCTTCTGAAATCAACAACGTCGAACTGCCGGACGTCAAACCATGGACCCGTTCGGCCATGCTGGCCTTTGAAAAAGAAGTCCTTGGGTTCTTTCTGTCGGATCATCCGCTCAAGGGTTTCGACAGTCTGATGAAGATGTGGACCACCAACTCGGTCGAAGAGTTGCCGTCTCTGGCGCCTCCTCCGTCTGCAACGCCCGCACCGGCGTCGACTCCAGGCCGTCGTGGACAAGGTGGCCCGAAACGTCGGGTGATTGTCGCCGGACTGATGGTCGAGCTGAAAGAGTTCATCACCAAAAAAGGGACTCGAATGGCTTTTGGGCGGATCGAGGATCTGACGGGCTCTTGTGAGCTCGTGATTTTCCCGGATACCTTTGCCAAGTACGAGGCGGCTTGCCGCGAGGAAAAACCGATTCTCGTCGCCGGACAGCTCGAGGTCGAAGAAGGAAATCCCAAGATCATGGTGGATTCCGTCGTCCCCTTCGAAGAGATGATGAGAAAAGCCAAAAGAATGGTTTTTCATCTCGACAAGATCGACGTCGAAGACTTTCCGAAACTCAAGTCCCTGGTCGGAGAAAACCCCGGCCCGACGGGAGTGTCCTTTGAAATTCAGCTGGAGGAACTGGGACGGAAGGTTCAGATGGAGCCACCTCAAGGTGTCGCCGGAGTTCAGCTCTCCAATGATTTCCTGGAAAACATCCATGCCATGTTCGGTCGAACGGACTTTATCGAATTGAGGGCTCAATCATGAACAAGATCCTTTTTGCGATTCTGATGTCGCTTTCCATGGTCGCTTTCGCCCAGGAGCTGGTGGACAAAAGCTACAGCGCCACCTCGACGAATACCAATCTGGTCGAAGCACGAAAAGAAATCCAAGAGCAGATCAATCAGCAGGTCACCGAAGAGCTCGCCAAGCAAATCCTGGGCGAAGACAAGTTCCTGAAGAATCGCGCCGTCGTGATGGGGCGAATCGCAAAAAGCTCGGGTCGTTTTATTCCCTTTCAAAAGCCGGGCGCTCTGAAGAGTGAACCCAGCGGATTCACGATGAGCGTGGCCATGAAGGTGAACGTCCAAGCCTTCCGTCAGCTTTTGCAACAAAGCGGTCTGTTGAACGAGAACGAGTCTGCTCCAGTTCTGTTGCCTTTGATTCAGGTCGTGGACCGCGTGCAATTGCGTTCGGATCGTTGGTGGAACACGAATGCGGCGGACGTGGCCGTTCCGCTGCGAAGCCTGTCGCGACGGATGGAAAATTCGTTGCGGGATGCTTTTTCCAAGGCCGGGTTTTTCGTGATCCGTCCTGTGGCCGGTTCGATGTCCGAAGCGATTCCCTATGCCTTGCGGGCGGAAAAGCACTCGCCGGATGATCTGAAAGTTTTGGGTGATTGGTTCGGAGCGCCTCTGGTGATCGATGGGACCTTGCAAGTGTCGCGACCGAAAGAGGGCGTCAGCTCGGCGGCTCGATTGGATTTGCGTCTGCAGGTGATCCAGGTCAGCGACAATCGGCCGATCGCGGACGTCAGTCGATCTTACGACACCGATGCCGGCCCTTTGGAAGTCGTCGTTGAACGAAAACTGCGTGATGTGTCCGAGACCCTGGCTTCGGACTTGGCTTCTCAGGTGGCTGAGGCCTGGCAAAAGGGGGCGGTCGGCAGCTCTCAGATCCGATTGAATTTGTCGCAGCGCTTGCCGCTCCCCGAAATCGAAAAATTCAAGCAGGCCCTGGCTTCGTCGAGCCTTGGACTTCGGACCGTGCGAGAGAGGGTGATTTCCTCGTCGGGTGTGGTCTTTGAGGTCGAAAGTCCCTCGACCATGCAGGAATTGGCCGGTCGAATGGATGGATTTCAGTTCAATGGCCGTGCGCTCAAGGCCCAGGTCATGGACAATGAGATCAGACTCGAGTTCGTCCGTTAAGAGGGGTTAAAAATGCTGCGCACACTGGGATTTTCGCTCTTTGCGTTTTTGCTGGTCGGATGTTCGTTGTTTGAGCCGCGGCCTCAGGGGCCGCCTCGAATGACCTTGCAGGACTCGAACAATCTGTCGGGAAAAGCATTGGACGGCAGTCCTCGGAAGCGCGTGATGGTTTTGCCTTTTCTGGATGCCAACAGTGATCGCTCGGCTGACTTCCGCGAGCAGGCTCGTCGGGCTTTTTTGATGGATTTGAACCGCACGGGTTCCATGCTGGCGGTCGATTCTCAGGACATGAAACTGGATGCCATGAAATCCGTCGAGGGCGGGGAGTTCCGCTTTGCCGATCTGTCCAAGTCGTCGAAAGACATGGGGGTCGCGGCTTTGCTCGAGGGCAAGATCATCGACCTGCGCGTGAAGAGAAGCGCCGACACCGTTGGAATCATGAGAAAAATGACCACGACCTTCGAGGCGGTGGTTCGTGTGCG
This sequence comes from Pseudobdellovibrionaceae bacterium, assembly GCA_019637895.1. GTDB lineage: Bacteria > Bdellovibrionota > Bdellovibrionia > Bdellovibrionales > Bdellovibrionaceae > JAHBUV01. Next base: position 3,035 of record JAHBUU010000199.1, read on the forward strand.
AATGGCCCATGCCAGAACCGGCAAAGAGTTTTTCAACACCACGAAAACCGTGACTCTCGAACAGGACGGGGTCCGCTTGGGCGAGCGAACGGAAACCGATCGTTTCATCCGCGAGAATCCTCAGTTCCTGGTGACCATCGTCAAAGATGCCTTTCTGGATTTCACCCCGCAAATCGCGGCAGCTCTTGATCGTTTGGTTTGGGAAGGTCGGATCGCCGCCATCAGTGGCGATCGGGTTTATCTGAATGTGGGCCGTCAGTCCGGTCTTCAAATCGGAGACCTGCTGCGTGTTTCTGAGTCCGGCGAAGATGTCTTTGATCCTCAGTCCGGTGGTCATATCGGCCAGGTCCCGGGTCGGCAAAAAGGCACTCTGGAACTCGTCAGCTTTTTCGGCACCGACGGCTCGATTGCCATCGTTCATTCCGGTGGCGGCTTCAAAGAAAACGACAAAGTCGAATTGTACTGAGCCGATCGGATTCGAGCATTTTGGAAGATAGACAAGCGCCGAGATCTGATCTCGGCGCTAACGAGACCTCTCCTCGCCTGAATCAATGGCTAAGAGGGAATGATGTTTTTTTCTTTGGGAGTTCAATTCCCGTAAAGAACGAACCTTTTGAGGCGCTTGCAATCGTGCGTTTTTCTTTCTTCTGATTTGCGGCTTGGATTTTTGAGAGGATATTGCAGTTCCGATCCTCAATCGCAATCATCGATTGGATTTGTCCGCCGCCGCTGGACCGCTGCATAAGAATGCCGATTCCGCTGTTGGGGACATATACGGTCAGTGTGTCACCAGATACGGACAGCTCCAGCGTTTCGGATCCCACTGGATTGCAGGTCTCATAGCTATAGGACATCTCAAAAACATTGCCGTTTCTAGTATAGGTCCCCTCGGATTTCCTGTGATACATCACGATCGAGCCCCCGCTCGAATACGCGTAAATATAGGCAAAAAAGACTTTGCCCTCCTTGATTTCAGCAACAATGCCTTTAGCTGATGTGGAGCTTCCTCCCGGCATTTCGTAATACCAAGTGCCATAAATAGGATCGGCCGATTTGTTGGAATCGCCGCCAGATCCACCGCCGCTGCATGCCGCAAGGACCGAAAGAGCCAATAGGCAAAGAAGACATCTCATTAAACCTCCATTACTTACACTGGACACTTCGGTTTATTTGTTTAAATCTTAAGCGTGATTTTGATCAGGCATGGGCGGTCGGAATCTAGATTGCAAAATGTGCTATGGATCG
>JAHBUU010000002.1 GCA_019637895.1 Pseudobdellovibrionaceae bacterium
AAGCGGCAAAACGCTTGAAGGCCGAAGGGGTCATCTCGTCTTATCGGCAAGGGACGGATCTTTTCATGCTGACGCAAAAAGCGAATCGGGATTGTTACTTCATGGACACGAAAACACGCCTTTGCACCGTCTATGAAAAACGTCCTGACGTTTGCAGACAGTTCCCCTCGATCGGCCCACGGCCGGGTTTCTGCCCGGTGCGAAAGGTTTAAGCGGCGATTTGATCCAGATCAAAATCGGGAAAAGCTTGTTTGATTTTAACGAGGGTCTTGAATTGAGGATTGGATGTTCGAGGATTCTCGAGCTTTTGATAGACCCATAGAGATTTGATACCGAGCGCTTCCTTCATCTTTTGCTGAGAAAGCCCCTTTGAGAGTCTCAGGCGTTTGATGCTTGCGGCGATCGCGACCTGTGGGGAAACAGGGATGGCGAGGATGTCTTTTCCTTTGGGGGATGGCTGGGGAAGAGGAAACAGAAGGTCTGAGTCCATCGGTTCGGACAGTAAAAGGTCCAAGGCATCCTTCAAGTTCTCGACAAGTTCACTTTGCGTATCGCCCTGTGACTGGCAATGCGGAAGCTCGAGGCCCTCGGCCCAGAACCCAGATTTTTCTCGATGAACCCGGAAATGGTATTTCATCCCTTGATCCTTTTCAGAAGTTTCGCTTCGAGTCCTTTTTTCAGCTCTCGGTGGAGGGGAATGGTTTCTCGAGTGGTTCCTCTTCCCACGACGACATGACTGCCACTCTGGCGGAGCCTTTTCCAGCCATGGGCTTCGTACAGTCGAAGCATTTCCTTTCCGCTTAAAGGCATGACCAGTTCCTCCAGATTAATACCACTTTTAGGTGGTAGTCAAGAATCCTCCTAGCTTGTGGAAGCAAACGGAGAGCGAGAAGAAGGGTATAGGCAAGGGGCCGTCGGCGTAGGGAGGGGTCCGAATTTCACCCGATTTTTGTGTCTCACACTGGGAAAGTGTCGAAAAAGGCGGCGCTCTCGGGACGAGAGTTGTCACCCTGTCTCAGCTTGAGAGGCCAAATGCGATAGAAAGGCTTTGAAATCCGTAGGGTTGGCACGTCTGGTGCTCTAGATGAAGGCAGACGGAGGCACTTATGGAACTCAAAGAACACAAGCTGGAAATCGGGATTGCGATTCTCTGCGTTCTTTTGATCACCGGACTCTTTCGGGTGTTTGGCTCCTTCTTCAGCTCGCCTCGGATCGAGGTTGGCAACATCTCTTACGAGATGCCGCGCCCAAAGAGCGATATCGTCGGTGAATTCGGCCTAGGTGATCGTGAAATCGATCGTCGTTACAAAAATCCTTTCGATCAAAAAGGCAAAGCCGACGAGCGCAAGCCTTTGGCTGCCAATGTGAAACAAGCCGCCGCTCCGGCGCAGGCCGCTCGCAAAGCCGCTGGTCAGTGGATGGCGCTTCGAGCTCCTCAACACAGCGTTCGTGTGATCGACCGGGCGGCCAACAAGGGTCTGACCGGATCTGATTTTGATGGCAATGGCTCTGCTCCAGTCTCTCCAAACGGCACTCAGAAGGGCCAAGCTGGCGCGCCAACAGGCGATGAAAAGAAAGACAAGCTCTCGGCGGCTCAGTGGGTGGCTTTGATGAATGCCCAGCCGACTCGTGAGAATATGCAGAAATTCGTGGCCGCCTATAAAGCGGGTGAAGTGGATCCTCAGAGCTTCTACTCGGTGATCAACGGCATGCTCGATAAGCAAAACCAAGAACAACAGTTGCTCGCTCTCTACGGACTTGAGATGGCTCCGGAGGCCGCAGGATTCGTCGCCGTGGCTCAGCGGATCTCGAGCATGCAAGAAGGCGAAGCCAAGACCCAAGCGACGGCTTATTTGCAGTCCTTCGGTGCGCCGACTCGACATAGCTCTTTGATGGTCGCTTTGAAGAATGAAAACCCGACCGTTCAGTATTATGCGGCCTGGGCCCTTCAGACTGGCCTGAGCAATACCCAGGACCCCAGAAACGGGCGTGACGAGAATACCGTGGCTTCGACCAGCTATCAGCAGTTCGTTCCGATCTTCCAGGAAATGTTGAATAGCAATAACGAGCAGGTCCGAAGTATCGCCAATGACATCCTGGGGCTTCTCCAGCAGACCACAGCCTGATACGATCTAAGGGCTATGAAACGAGCCCTTTTTCTTTTGTCCTTTTTGAGCCTGTCATCTGCCTTCGGGAGCTTCGATCTTCCGAAGAATCTCAATGCCAAAGACCGAGAGGGCGTTCTCGGGGTTTTGGGTTTTGGCTCCAAATCCAAGGTCCTTTCAAGCCCGGTGCCTTTGGGGGGATCTGACGGATTCGAAGTGGGCTTCTCCACCGAGTACATTCCGGTCTCTGATATCGCAGGCCTGGGGAGCGGCAGCTCCGAGCAGGGAGAGCTGAACTATCACGTCCTCACCTTTGGCAAAGGCATCGTTCATAATGTCGATACCTTCTTCCACTTCACGCCCATCCCTCAGAGTGACGGTGTCTTTGGATATGGGGCCCATGTTCGTTGGGGCTTTTGGGAGGCTCGCCGTTTCCCGGCTTTGATGAGTTTCGTGATTCATGGAAGCGGGATGAACTACGGGAACGTCCTGTCCACGCGAACGACGGGTTTGGATTTGCTGATGACGGTGGCGTTGGAGCAGGCTGCCCTTTATTTCGGTGGCGGCCCGGTGCGGACGATTGGGACTTTTTCCGGAGGGACAAACGGTCTCACCCTTGAGGGGAATAACCAGGATGCGGATCTGTCGGATCTGCACACGGTGTTCGGTCTCAGCATGAACTTTGAGAAATTGTCTTTGACCCTCGAGGTCGACCGAGTCGTGCAGGCGTCCTATGCCGCGCGCATGAGCTATCGATTTTAAGAAGAGACCTTTTCGATGATTTTTGTGGTGGATTTGCCCTCGATGAAATTGAGGGACAAGACTTTGCCACCGTAGGATTGCACGAAGTCGGCACCGACGATTTGGTCGATCTTCCAGTCGCCGCCTTTGACCAGAAAATCTGGTTTCACTTCTTTGATCAGATTGGCCGGGGTTTCTTCGGTGAAGATGACGGTGTAGTCCACGCAGCCAAGAGCCGCCAGGATTTCAGCCCGGTCATTTTCGTTCTGAATCGGGCGTGAGGCGCCTTTCAGGATTTTCACGCTGGCATCCGAGTTGACGCCGACGACGAGAAGGTCTCCGAGTTTTCGAGCCTCTTGGAGGTAGCGAACGTGGCCGACGTGGAGAAGGTCAAAGCAACCGTTCGTAAAGACCACTTTCTTGCCTTTCCTCGCGGAGGCAAGAGCCGAGTCGATATCGAAGAAGGCTTTCACCTGACCCAACTTAGGCCTTTCTGTGCAAGGTGGTGCCCGTGATGGCGCCGGTCAGATCTTTTCCGATGATCCAGCCGATCAAAGGCAAGATCACCAGTCCGGTCACCGTGAGGACAAGCTGACGAGCGACGACTTGCAAAGAGAACAGAGCCTTGCCCTGTTCGCTCGGGTGTCCCACGCGCAGGTCGTAAGCCCATTCACCAGGCGTGAAGCCCAGGAAGACGCGATGGATGACCATATAAATGAAAGACACACCCGCGAGCAGTGAGAAGGTCGACAGGTAAATGAAGCCTTCGGTGTCGGGATTGGAAAGGTTCGTGATCAGATCCACGCGAGTCACGATCAACATAATGATCATGCAAAGCAAACTGGCGGCGGTGATCAGCATGGCATCGAGAAGCATCGGAGAAAATTTGGGAGCTGCTGTTTTCCAGGTTTCCGTTTTGCGGGATTGCCGAAGCTCCTGACGGTGCTGGCGATCGAGTTCGATCTCCATTTTGCGATTCTTCTGAAGAGTGTTCAGAATATCGTCCACCGGTGAGGTGGTCGGCGATGGCGGTGGAGTCGATTTCGTCGACTTGAGCTCTCGGCGTGGGAGTGGTGCCTTCAGCAAAGGTTCTGTCGCTGGAGTTGGCAGAACCTCGTTGAAATCCAAGCTCCGAGCCTGGAAGGTCTCGAGGGCCGGTTGGGCGGAGGCCGCCGGAGTCGTTTTATTTCCAGGCTTTTGGTGAAAGCCCAGACCCTCTGTCAGGGGTTTGAATTCAAATTCCTCAAAGGGATCCGTCCCCATGGGTGCCTCCTCAACGCATCAAATCGAAGTCATACTTTAGGACGGACACCAAGGCCATGCAAGCCGTTTCGACCCTGAGAACCTGCGGCCCCAAAGTGACGGGCTTCAGACCAACTTCCTGAAATGATTCGACTTCTTGGGTGGAAAAACCGCCCTCGCTGCCCACAAAAAGCCAGATTTCAGAAAGGCCCTGGGGTGTTTGGGATTTCATCCGGGCAAGCTCCTCCTTAATGCCGATGGTCGATGCCCCCTCATAAGCAAAGAGACCCGCGAAACCCTGATTTCGGTTAATTCCGTCCAGAAAGGCCTTCAGAGGCTGGGCCTCGTGCAATTCCATTTTTTCGCCGCGCCCGGATTGTTGGGTGGCGGATTGGATGATCTTTTCCCAGCGTTGAACTTTGTTGTCAGACAGGGTGCTTGCCGAGCGCACGAAGCTGAATTCGGAAAAGACCGGATGCACGGACTTGACGCCCATTTCAACCAGCTTTTCCAAAACGGAATCCATGACCGGATAGCGAGGCACAGACAGAACGACACGAATCCAGGGTTTGGCCAAAGGCGGAATCGTGCGCTCCTCGATGACTTCGGCTGTGGCGGACTTGCGATCCAGCTGGGTCACTCGGACGAGGTAGGCTTTGCCTTCTTCGGTGAGGACTTCGAACTTTGAATCCAATTCCTGTCGGCAGACATCGAAGATGTGGTGATGGAGGTCGCCGCGAAAGTGGACGGTCTCACCGGACTTGTCTGCGGTGTCGATCCAATAACGTCTCACTCGGCGACCTTTTCAAGCCAGTAGCCGACCCACTCATCTTTCTCGATACGGCGGATGACCTTGAGCGGAGCTTTCTCGATGAAGCTTTGGAAGAACTCATCATCACGCTCTTTGAGAATACCGGTCACGAGCAGGGCGCCGCCAGGCTGAGTGACTCGCAACAGCTCAGGCTGAAGCTGAATCAGAACACCGTCGATGATATTGGCGACGACGACTTCGTGGGAACCCTTGAGGTCTTCGAGGAGATCGTCACGGATTTCGATATCGCCCAGTTGATTGAGTTCGATGTTCACGCGGGCCGTGCGGCGGGCTTCGGGATCGATTTCAATGCCGGTCACCAGATTGAAGCCGGCTTTGCGAGCAAGCATCGCAAGGATCGCGGTTCCGGTTCCAACATCGAGAAGACTCCATTCGCTGATCTTCGTTTTGTTTTTCTCGGCGAGTTTGTGGATGAAGAAGGCCATCATCTGCGTGGTCGCATGGGTCCCCGTTCCGAAGGCCATTCCCGGATCGATGCGCAAGGGGTGGAGACATTCTTTGGGAACTTCTTCCCAAGAGGGCACGACCCAGTAAGGACCGATCAGTTGGAAAGGTTTGAAGCCTTTTTTCCATTCGGCGAGCCAGTCTTTGGTTTCTTCTTCGGTGATTTCCCAGCGCATATTGGGGTCCATGTCGCGAAGGTCCTCGAAGTATTCCCTTTTTGGATTCTCTGGGAAGAAAACATCCAGATCCCGGGTTTTGACCGGAACCAAACGCGGATCGTAAGTGAGATCCGGTTGGGTGAACGCGAGAGCTTCGGAAACTCCGGAAGCGCCATGTTCAAAGGACAGGGTCGTCAGCCGATCTTCGAGGGCATCGGGGACACGGATCAGACGGACACGAAAATAAGTCGCAGGCGTAGTGCTCATGATCGCTCATCTATGCCACAGCGGAAAAAGGAGGTCCATTCGAGATTATTGCTTTGCATCCTTATCGACGGGAAAGGGGAAGGTCCTTATCCTCTTGGGATGGTGCAAGTCTTTCAAGAGATCATTCAGCAGGCCTCCGAAGTCGTTCTCGATAAGCGGCCAGAGCTTCATCTTTCCCTGAGCTGCCTTTTAGCGGGTGGACACCTGTTGATCGAGGATGTTCCGGGGGTTGGGAAAACCACCTTGGTTCATACTCTGGGACGGCTGACGGGCCTTGAAACCCGTCGGATCCAGTTCACCGTGGATCTTTTGCCGGCCGATATCCTGGGCAGTCAAATTTTTCATCCTCAACAGCAGAAGTTCGAGTTCCACCCTGGGCCGATTTTTTCCCAACTGGTGATGACGGACGAGTTGAACCGGGCCAGTCCCCGGACTCAGAGCGCTCTTTTGCAGGCCATGGAAGAGGGGCAGGTTTCATTGGATGGCCAGACTTGGCCGCTGCCGAAACCTTTTCATGTGATCGCGACTCAGAATCCCCATCAACAGATGGGAACCTTCGCTTTGCCGGAAAGTCAGTTGGATCGTTTTCTGATGAGCCTTGAACTGCACTATGCCTCTCGTGAAACCGAGATTCGTCTGTTTCGCACGAAGGATCCTCGGCTGACTTTGGATGGACTCAAGCCGCTCTTGTCGGCGCAGGATCTGCTGTCGGCTCAACGGTCGGTGGCCGAGGTTGCCGTGGCCGAAAAAGTCGCAAACTACGTCGGTGATCTGTTGGAAAGATCCCGCCAAAGTAGCTCGGGTGCTTTGCCTCTGTCTACGCGTGCGGGGCTTGCGCTCATTCGTGCGGGCAAGGCTTGGGCTTTCATGGAAGGACGGGATTATCTCAGGCCCGAAGACATTCAGGCCGTTCTTGTTTCGGTCTTGGGCCATCGCTTGGGAGGCAATCATGGATTACGCAAAGGCCGGGAATGGGCCCTCGCGCTCCAGCGGGAAACCGCCGTTCCTCTTTAGGTTTCCATCTCTCGGATTGTTTCGTCGTCGTCGGTCGCGCACTTATATTTTTCCGACCGGGTTCGGCTTTGCTTTCGGGGGAATGTCGCTGGTCCTTCTGATGATGGCGATGGGCTATGGGAACAACCTGATTTACTTGTCGGTCTTTGCGCTGATCTCGGTCGCTTTTTGCAGCATGTACGTGACCAATGAAAATGTTCGTCGCTTGGATGTGGGTCTTTCCAGGTTCGGGCCGATTTTTTCAGGCGAAGACAATGCGGTTTCCATTCGGGTCACCAACTCCTCGGGTTCGGACTCGCATGATCTGAGTCTGTCTTTGGCGGGGACAAAAAATCAAACCCCTTTGTTTGTGGCCTCTTCACGCAAGTCGATGGGAACCCCGATTGTCTGGCGTCCTCTCCGGCGAGGGCTGACTCGTTTCCCCAGAGTCAAACTCGAGAGCCGATTTCCTTTTGGGCTTTTGCGATCTTGGAAAAACTGCGATGAACAAACTCAGGTGATTGTTGTCCCGGAGCGGAAGGGTGACCCGCAATTTCCCTCGTTGGAAGGAGCGGGTCTTGAACGAGGAAGCCTGGGGCTTTTCCGGGATCATCGACCTTTTCAGAGCACGGATTCACCTCGCCGAGTGGACTGGCGGGCCACAGCCAAGTATCAGGAGCTTTTGGTTAAAAACTTCGAGGGGTCAGAAAAAGTACCTTTGCATTTTTCGTGGGAGCAGACGAAAGGCCTTAGCAACTTTGAAGCCAGACTTTCTCAGTTGAGTCTTTGGCTTTCAAGAGCCGAGGATATGGGCTTTTCCTATTCACTCCGTCTGGGGACCACTCAGTTTCCTGAAGCTCAGGGGATGGAGCATCTGAGGCAGTGCCTAGAGAAGCTGGCTCTTGCGGTCGAAGGGGATTTCGAGTGAAGAGGACTTTCTTTGCTCAGCCAGGGCTGGTTCTTTCTTACTTTTTAGTTTTGCTTTTGGCGGCGACGGAAGCGCCTCTTTGGATTTCCTGTTTCGCGGCGGTCATTTTATTGTGGAAATGGTTGTCAGAGAAAAAGAACTTCCCCAAGTTCTCGCGCAAGCTGACGGCGGCCTTGTCGATTCTGATGGTGGCGCAGGTATATCTGCAATATCGGACTCTTTTGGGACAAGAGGCCTCGAATACTCTGCTGGTCGGGCTTTCCGCTTTGAAAATCATGGATTACGAGAACGAACGGGATCATCGGTTTTTGATTCTGTTGGGATTCATCATGGTCGCGATGAAGGCGGTTTTCAGCGTCGATATCATTTGGACTCTTCCCAGCGGAATTGCTTTTGCTGGTTTGTGGTATGCTCTGCTCAATCCGGAGATGCGCCCGCGTTTGCGATTTCTGCTTCGCTTGTTCGCGGCCTCGGCTCCGCTGGCGATTCTTCTGTTCCTGGCGTTCCCGCGCATTGTCGTTCCTTGGGCGATCTCGAGGGCCTCGTCAGTCGGTGCCGTCGGTTTTTCCGACAGCCTGAGTCCTGGAAACGTGGCCGGATTGGCGGCGATTGATCAACTGGCTTTCCGGGCGAAATTCCATCATCAAGCCCAGAACTTGGAGACCCTCTATTGGAGGGGAGCGGTACTGACGTCTTCTGAAGGATTGCAGTGGATGAGGCCGCGCAATCAGCCAAGGACATCTCCTCGGCTCAAGTCCTCGCGGGGAGTTCGTTATGAAGTGATCATGGAGCCCGGCATGCGTGGTTACTTGTTCACTTTGAATTATGCCAAGAGCGTGATCTCGGACACCTTGCCGTTCACAGAGTTCAAATATGCGGTTTTTCGTAGCGCTCAGAATCTGACAAAAAACCAAACCTATCAGGCGGTTTCCGACGAAAATCTGTTCGATACGGAAACACCGGACGAGGAGCTGAAGGAAGTTCCATCCCTTCCTCCAAAAACACAAGAGTGGGTGAGTGGAGTTTTGGCTCGTGAAAAAACGCCGGCCGGGCGCATGAAAGAGCTGAAACGTTTTTTCGAGGATCCGGAGTTTGTCTACACCATGCGGCCCGGCTTTTATGCGAACAACGATCTGGATGAGTTTTTATTCGGCCGTAAGCGAGGCTTTTGCGAGCACTTTGCGGGGGCCTATGGAACGCTCGCCAGAGCCCTGGGTCTTCCTTCGCGGGTGGTGGTGGGATATCACGGCGGTGTTTTCAATCTCATCGGCGATTTTTGGCGGATCTCTCAGAAAGATGCTCATGCCTGGGTTGAAGTCTTTATCAATGACCGTTGGGAGCAGGTCGATCCGACGGAATGGATTGCGCCTTTGCGTTTGAATATGGGGGCCGAGAGGTTTTTCGGTTTGTCCGAGCAGCAACAGGCTCAGTATGCACGAACGCCACGTTGGGGACTGGGTGGGGAAGCCGAATTTTCCCTGACCGAAGCCGTCTCGTTTTTCGTGGACGATCTGAATTACCGATGGACCTATTTCATTTTGGATTTCGACTTGGATCAACAGCGCAGTTTTTGGGCGGGCCTGACGAAAGATCTTGGCGCCTTCCTGGCCATCGCGGTTCTGGCTGTGCTGGTGGGCTTGCTTGGTGTTCGTCGGTTGCTTCGTGGTGGTGAGCGCAGGGCGCCCATTGAAAAATTGATGGATCAGATCATTCGTTGGGGAGAACATCGAGGTGTGCCTTATGAATTTTCCGAGGCACCGCTTCGATATTTGCATCGTTTGGCGCAAACATTTCCAATGCAAGCTCAAGCTTTGACTTTGGTCGCTCAGGCCTATGATCGACAGATTTATCGGGAAGAATATCTGTCCCTCGAGATGGTCGCCGCTTCACGCAAGCTATGGAACGAGCTCAAAAATAAAAAAAACGCCGAGGTGAAGCCTCGGCGTTTGGAAAAATCGAAAAATTAGTTCGTCAAGGGAGCGCCCGCGACCACGGGTGCCGACGCGGTCGTTGCTTCCGCAGAAGCGGTCGGTGGGACTGCGGGTGCTTGTGTGGGTGGAGCTGCAAGGCTTGGTTGTACCGGAAGAGCCTGCTGCTGGGGCGCCGGTGTTTCCGCTGGGGTGGCAGGGGCATTGACGGGAACAGAGGCCGTTTCTCGGGCCGGATGTTCTGTTTCGACTTCGGAAACCGCTTTAGGTTTTGCGGCCGGTTTGTCGTCAACAAAAGAACCTTTCAGTTCGATGCGATCACCGGACATCAAGCCGGTTTGCTCGAGCATGGGGTTTTCGTCTCTGGAGAGGAGCTTGTATTCGCGAGCCACGGCCACGTTTCCGAAGACACCCAGGATTCTCAGTTGGCCTACCGGAATGTCGATTTCGCCGTAGCTTTGAGTTCCTCGAGCATCGCGGATGTTCGTTCGGCGAACGGCGGTGACGACGAGATTCTTTTTCAAAGACGAGACTGAGCCGCCCGCCAGATAGAAATCTTTGTAAGCGGGTTCACTGTCGGACAGAGGAATGTTCCTGCGAACGTCGACAATGGTCAGTTCGTCCGCTCCAGCAAAGGAGAAGACAAGCAACATCAGGGGAATGGCAAGCAGCGGTTTCATAACCGTCCTTTCCGTGGTTCGGAACGCCATCCCTGGGTTCAATCGAGCCACCAAAGATGGAATCATCCGGATTCCCTTGGTGGTGGCTCATCTTGCTTGTCGGTGCCTGTGCGAAAAACTTCAGCGTCTTAGGCTTCGGTCGAGCCTGCAGGTGGGGCCAAGGTCGAGGAGTGACTCCTCTGAGTGAGCCAGAGGCTTCCCAGCACGAGAACGGCACCCAGGATTTGGCGCAAGGACAGGGCTTCGCCCAGCCAAATCATTCCCGCCAAGGCCGCCATCACGGGCTCGAGCATGCAAAGCAAGGCGGTCTGAGTGCTGGTGAGCTTTTGGAGGCCTGATTGAATCAGCACGAGGGGGATAACGGTGCCGATCAGAGCGATGGCAAAGATGATTCCCCAGGTTGATGCCGACCAAGAGGGCATCGCGGAAAAATCCGGGCGATGAAGAAGAGCAAGTCCGATGGTCGCAAAGAGAATGATCCAGAAGCCAGATCCTGCTGAGGACACTTCGCGCAGTGTGCGGCCGGAGATGATCACGAACAGGGAGTAAGTGATCGCGGAAAGAATTCCGGCCCCGATTGCCCACAGGGATTGCACCTCGATTTGTCCCCACAGAAGAAAAATCAATCCTGCGGATGCGCCGGCAAGCCCAAACCATTGCTCCTTGCGCAGTCGTTCCCCGAGGACGGCATTGAAGAGCACGGTCCAGAAAGGGTAGGTATAGAGAAGCAATGCCGCCAGAGCGATTGAAACGCCATCAATGGCCACGAAGTAAAGACTGGCAAAAACGGTATAGCCGAAAACTCCCAGGCCCGCTGAAATCAAAAATTCTTTTTTTGGAAGAACGAGCTCGTTTCTTTTGAGAACAAAGAGAAAGAAACCCAGCACCAAGGCCGCCAGTCCGAATCGAATCGTCAGCAGTTGGCCGATGCTGAGGCCGGCCTGAAAGGCCTCTTTGCCGAAAAGCCCAATCAGACCGAAGCACAAAGAGGCAAAGCCGACTTCAAGAAGACCTTTTCGGTGGGTTCGCATAGGTTGTTATTTTTTGCGAGATTCGGCGGCAGCTTGTCTGGCTGCCATGGCCCGCTTGCTGATCTTTTTGGCCGTTTTCTTTTTCGCGGCATCAGAGCGTCCCTTGAGAGACTTTTTGATTTTGAGCTCTTCCGGGTCGTCGTTCAGGAAGATCTTTTCGATGGCGGCATCGTTCAAGTAAACCAATTCGCCTTTTTTCAGGGAACCGATGCGCAAGCGACCAATCGCCACGCGCTGGAGCTTTTGAACGTCAAAGCCGATCTTTGCGAACATCTGACGGATCTGGCGGTTTTTACCTTCGGTGATGATCACCTTGTACCAGTCGTATTTGTCAGAGCCTTCCGGGCGACGGATTTTTTCGATGGATTTCGCCGTTGCACGGCCGCCGATGATGGAAACACCACGAAGCAGTTTTTGAATCTGATCGGGTCTGGCCTGTCCGTTGATTTTCACCATGTAGGTCTTGGTGACTTCTTGGCTCGGGTGCATGACCTTGTTGGCGAAGTCGCCGTCATTGGTCAAAAGGAGGAGTCCCTCCGAATTCCAGTCGAGACGACCGACAGGGAACACTCGGCCCGGAACCTTGTCCAGATAATCCGCGATGGTCGGACGGTCCATGGGGTCTTCCATGGTCGTGAGCACACCGATCGGTTTGTTGAACAGCATATAGAGTTTCTGAGTTTGTTTTCGAAGGGGCTTGCCATCCACCAAGACCTTGTCGGTCTTAGGATCGACACGAACACCCAATTCGAACACGCGTTTGCCGTTGACGGTGACATGACCCTCTTCGATCAAGCGGTCGGCTTGACGGCGGCTTGCGAGCCCGCTGTCGGCGATCAGTTTGTTGAGTCGGGTGCGAGAGGATTCAGAGTTGGCCATGTCGGGCTTCCTTCGGGCTTGAGGGTATGGCGGAGATCACGGATCAAAAGAGAGAGCAGGCGATCGCCGGTATAGATCTGCTCAAGGGAAGTTTCGGCTTGGGTGATGATCGCAGAGGCCCAACGGCGGGCTTCGGCATCGCCCGCTTGGACCAGTGAGCGGGTTCTTTCGAGTTTCTGAACGAGCTCCTGGTATTCCTTGTCGCTTTCGCGATCAATGAAGAGCTGTTCCAGGCGGCGGATCGGAACCTGGAGTCGGCTTTGAGAGGCCAGGGACTCGTTCCGGACTTCGAGGAACTTTTGAAAGACGAAGCCGCGCAGAGCGTGTCCCGTCACCATTCCGTCTTCGAGTGTGAATTGAGCCGTGATGTAGGGAGCGATCTCGATTTTGTGCTGATGCTGCGAAGATAGCTCGAGATTCGAATCATAGAACAGGGCCAGATCCCGGCGCAGGGGCTCGAGGATTCCACCGCGCAAAGTGAACTTGCGGTCGTAAGTACGGATCTCAAGATTGCGATCGGCCTTGAGGATGATCGCGATGAAGCGTTTGTTTTGATCGTTGATGATCCGGAACTTATCGTCGGGGGAAATCCGGCCGTTCAGATGGCAGGTCAGGATGTCGATGGCGTCCTGGGTGTGCTCGGCTTCGATGATTTGGTATTCTTCGGGGAAGCGGAGCCCACGCATATCGAACTTTTGCTGATAGAACTTGTTGAAGTTTTCGATCAGGAAGCGAACTTCGTGTCCCAATTGGTTTTTATTGCCGACCCAATGCGGATAATCCAGGCAGTCGGTGAAGAAACGTTCGAAGAGTTCTCGGGAAAGCGGTTCTTCCGGATTCGCAAAGCTCCGCAACCAGTTGTAAAGGGCCAACCGGGCAGGGGTATTCTGGGGGTTCAGATCCAGCAAGAATTTAAGAAGGGCGCCGACCTTCAACATGCGGCCAACATACAGAAGGATTGCGTTTCCAGTCCAGCGAAATTACACTGGATTTCTCCAGGGAGGGGCTATGCAAAAAGAACTCAATCCAGAACTCTTCGGCGAACGACGGCAGGCACGCACGGAAACCGCGTCCTCAGCGGCTCCGGAGGCGGCAAGCTTCCTCAATTTGGACCGGCAAGTGATGGATATTCGCCAGCAAATGTCTCTTATTGGCGAAGAGATGAAGCGACTCTCGTCCCAGCTCCAAGAGTTCATGAAGGCCTCCCATCTCAAGATGGAAAGACTTCAACAGCAGGTGATGCGCCTTGAACAGAACCACAACGGCTTGGTTCAGGAGTCGGGCCATAAACTGACCCAGATGGGGCTTCGTTTGAGCGAAAGAAAATCGCTTGATCAGAAAATCCAGGAGATGGTCGATCGGCATACCAATGTGATCAAGAGCTTCGAAGTTCGCATGAACCATCTTCAGAAACTTTTGTCCGAGAAAGACGCTCAGGTCGTCGGTGCACAGGCGGCTTTGAATGAAGCCAAAATGGAAATTGCCCGCCTCAAACGGCTTTAAGGTTGAGGGGCGCGGGTCGAGCAGGCCTGCGCCAACAGATAAGACTCCTGCCAGGTCTGCAGCTCTCCCAGAGCACTTTTCAGTTCCCAAAGAACCTGGATTTGATCCCGGTTGTTGAGATCGCAAAATCCCGTCTGCAGGTAACAATCGATATGTCCATGAAGAGCTTGCTGACGGATGTTCGAGCAGGCAGCGCCTGGTGACAGTTCTTGAACTTGGGTTTGAAGGCAGGTCCGAACCTTGCGGAGCCAGCCTTGAGCGACGGGACTGAATTCTTGTTCCTTCTCAAGAAATCTTTGGCAAAAGGGGAAGCCGTAATTCAGCCAATAGCCTTTGGCCCCGCAACTGATTTCGCGCTCTTTGCAAAGATACATTTCACAAGAGTCCGCCGTCGGTTGGCAGGTCGTCTGCGCGAGGGAAGACAAAGGCAAAATGAGAAGGAGAGAAAGTAACAACCGCATGGAAAATTCCTGTCGGTGACCATCTTCTCAGATGAGGCCCCGGCTGACCATGGACAGGCCCTGGTTTTCCAAGAATTTCACGGCTCTTGAGGGGCGGTCAGGGAATCGAGCCGTTTCAGGAATCTCTGGGGAGGTTCGTATTCGGTCAACGAGAGGCTTTTTCGCCATTTTCCCTCGGCCCCAATGAAGATCACCGTTGGAAGTCCCTGAATATTCCACCGCGTTTTGAGGTCGCGCAAAAGAGGAGAGTCCTTCGTGGCATCGAAGCGCAAAAGGGTAAGGGCTTCGAGCCGTGGTTTGACGTCGGGATGCCGGAAAGTCTTTTGCTCCAGCTCGTGGCAGGCGGCACACCACTCGGCCCAGAAGTCGATCACGATGGCTTTCTTTTCAGCGAGGGCCTTTTGCAGGTTCGCCTCGGAGTAATCGATCCAGGGAGCGCCCCCTTCGGCATGAGACAGCTCTGGTTGCAGCATCTGGGGTTGGAGTGCTTGTCGGAGATCAAAGGTCGCGAAGGCGAGATATCCGCAACCGATGACAAGTAGAGCCTGTGCGAAGCCCTTTTGAATGCGCTTGAGCGGAGCCGAGCCTTTCAGTGGTGAGAAGGCTCCGGCCAGGCTTCCCAAAATAAGGAGTCCAAGGCCGAGGGCGCCATCGTGCCAGCGCTGTGGCAGAAGGAAGGACAGATAATAAAAGAACACACCCAGCATGAGAGTGCCGAGGATGAATTTGGTCGCCTGAAGCCAATTTCCTGAGCGAGGAAGGAATCTGGTCAGCTCGGTGAAAGCGCCAAGGACCAAGAAGATCAAACCCAAGCCCATGGCATAGGTGAAAAGAAGCATGAATCCCATCAAGTGGGAGCCACTGAAGGAAACCCAGGCAAGAAGGCCCACGAGCACGGGACCGACACAGGGACTGGCGACGACTCCGGCGATCAACCCGGACAGGTAGGCGCCGATATAACCGGGCGCCGTTTTTTTCGTTCCGATCTTTTGCCGAATGAAGGAAGGGACTTGCAGTTCGAAGAGCCCATACATTCCCAGCGACATCGTCAGAAACAAAACACAGAGTACGCCCAAGACCCACGGACTGCCAAGGCTTGCACCGAAGATGGCCCCGCTCGAGGCCGCAATCAGACCGAGGATGGCGTAAGTGGTGGCGATCCCATGAACGTAGAGCAGACTCAGAAGGAAGTTTTGCGCTCGACTGCGCTTTTCTGCTTCGTGGCCGATCACGGCGAGTGTGATCGGAATCATCGGGAAAATACACGGCGTGAAGCTGGTGATGATGCCCGCTAGAAAAACGAAGAAGAAAGCGAGCAGGAGATTTTCAGAAAGCAGGCCATCGAGATGCTCGACGCTTCCCCAGTTTGCGGACGGAGAGACTTTTGAGGGCTCATCCTGTTGGAGCAAGGCTTGTGATTTAAGGAGCGTGATCGGGATGTCGATGGTTTTGGTCGTTGGGAAAAGACAGAAGGTTTCTGAACAAGCCTGATAAACCAGTTCGATCCTCATGCGGCCGGAAGAATTGCCGAAACCGAGAGGGGCTTGGATGCCGGCTGTGATCTCGGCCGATTCTTTGAAGCCTCGACGCTCTCGTTTTGAAAACTTATCGAAAAACGAAATGATGGGTGTGATGGTCGGCGGGCCCAGATGGAACCCATCGGGTTCGAGCAGGGTCAGGCGCACTTGATCTTCGTATCCGTGATAGCCCTTGGGAAGAGTGACCTTGAGCGTGAGTCGACCGGCCTGACCTGGACTCCAGTCCACCGGAGACACCGCAGCCTTTACAAGCAGAGGATCACGCTCGTCAAAGGACCAGGAAGTCTGGGGAATCAGAAGGCATGAAAGAAAAAGGAGGGTCAGCAGCCTTGTCATGATCGTCCTCTCAGTCTAGCGGCACCCTGGACCGAGGACAAGTTCTTTCCCCTGATGGGCTTTGTTCCTTCATTCTCAAATCGAGAGTGCCGATGGAGTAGACAGCGAGGTTTCACGCATGGGATTTGTAGGCATTATCGTTGTATTCGCGATGGTCTTCGGGGGCTTCTTGCTTGCCGGTGGACATATGAGCGTCATCATTAAGGCGGCTCCTCTCGAACTGATGATCATCGGGGGCGCGGCCCTCGGCGCTTACATCATCGGGAACCCGATGAAGACGATCAAAGCGGGCTTCAAGATGAGTATCAAAGCGATGACGGCGAAGGGTCCTCAAAAAAAGGACTACCTCGAACTCATGCAGCTCTTGTTTCAAATTTTCCAGGTCTTCCGAAAAGAAGGTCCTCAAGGGATCGAGAAACACATCGAAGCTCCCGAAAAATCCGAGATCTTCAAAGCATATCCAAGTTTCATGCACAACCATCACGCGGTTCATTTTCTGTGCGATACCATGAAAGTGACTTTGTCCGCGGAACTTAGTCCTTACGACGTCGATGATCTTTTGGATGCCGACGTGAAGGCGATCCATAAAGAAGAGCATGCGGCGGTTCACGCCGTTCAAGCCGTTGCAGACGGATTCCCGGGTCTGGGGATCGTCGCGGCGGTTTTGGGTATCGTTAAAACCATGGCGCATTTGACCGAAGGAACCGAAGTCATCGGTGCTCTCGTTGCGAGCGCTCTGGTCGGAACGATGCTCGGGGTTTTCGGCGCTTACGGTCTGATTGGACCGACGGCGACGAAAATGGGACAAGATATCGAAGCGGAAGGACAGTATTTGTCCGTCATCAAAGCGGCGATGATCGCTTTGCAAAAAGGCTCTCCTCCGATCGTTTGCGTCGAGTACGCACGACGAAGCATCACTCCAGAGGAAAGACCGAGCTTCGACGAAGTTGATAAAGCAACAAAAGACATCAAGAAAGCGGCGTAAGAGCCACTTAGGGACTGAGAAGCGACATGGCAGAGAAGAAACCGATCATCGTGATCAAAAAGATAACGGTTGCAGGCGCGGGCCACCACGGGGGATCGTGGAAGGTCGCGCTCGCCGACTTTATGACCGCGTTGATGGCGTTCTTCCTGGTCATGTGGCTTTTAGGTCAATCAGACGACACGAAAAAAGCGGTGTCGGATTATTTCTCGACCCCATCGATCATCGAATACAACTTCCAGAACTTCGGTGCCGAGCTGACGTTAGAAAAACTGTTCTTGGATCTGGTGAACGAGCCGTTGAAGGCTTTGCAGCAGTTCCTTGAGCCCAGCGACAAGACGCCGAACATCCTGGATTCCGGATCGCAGAAAGTGACGATGGCTTTCGTCGCCGATACGATGAAAGAAATGTCGAAAAACTTCTCCATCAATGAAGATGGGTTCGAGTTCGACATTCCGGATTACGAGATGTTCAAGCCGGGGACGCCGGAACCGAATCAGAATTTCGTCGGAGTCATGGACAAATTGAAAATCCTGACCACGGGCCTCGAAGATGCGAATGTGAACATCACGTCCTTGTTCTTTGTTCAAGCCTCGAAGGGCCAATCGCCCGAGTCGGCTAGCAAGATCGCGGCTGAGCGAGCGGACCTGGTCGCTTTGAAAGTCAAAGCGGGTCTTGAGAGTAACACCGTCGATGTCGTGACAGGCATCAACGTGAAAGACAAAAAAGGCGAGATCGATCCATCCAAGTTGGTCGGCTTCATTCGGGTCAAGGTTTCCCAGAAGGCCGTCAAATCGGATGGAACCAAACCTCGGAAGCTAGAAACCGTGTTCGGATCCAGTCGGGCCGATATGTCGGTGTACGACAGCTTCGTTCAGCAGGCGATCAGCCGCAAGAAACCGGAAGAGGCTCCGGCAACCAAATAAGTCTGTCGAAGAAAGATCTTTCGAGCGTTGGTTCGAGAGAGACGAAAAGAAAGCCGCGATGAGCGGCTTTCTTGTTTTTCCGACCGAACTGTATTTCTTAGAAAGTGACTGTGGCTTTGAGGATCAAGGCCGGATCGGCGGCCCCGTTGAACTGGGAGGACGCCGAGTTATAGCTCGCACCGATCTGATAATCGACTGAGCCCGCTCTGGTGCCCAGATAGGACTCTACAAAAAAGTAATTCGAAAGCCCTTCCGAATCGAGCATCAGGTAGCCGACGAGATTCTCCCATTTCCAGGTTTGGAAAACGGGCCAGGTTTTTGAAAAGGCATAAGATGTGGCAGATTCTTTCGTGCCGAAAAAGTTCGAATACTTTTCGTAGCGGATTCCGTATCCATAGAGATTCAACTTGAGGCCCAGGATATTGCCGTCTCGCGCCTCTGACTTGTAGTACTTCGCATCGGAGTAGGCGATCACCATGTTGGTGTCCGGGGAAAAGTCCACCTTCAGCTCGGCATTGAGTTTCAGGAGAAAGTGCGAGTCTTGACCGTTGTAAGAAACGTTTCCACCCCAGAGGCCCATTCGAAACTGGGGACCGAAGTTGAACCAAAAGGAACCTTGCAGGGCCGGGTCTCCGTCGGTTTGGGTCAGACCCGATTCGACGAAATTCGACATGAGGCTGACGAGGCCGTCGAGGCGATAGGTCGCCGCATTGTTGGTTTGCGCTGCGACGGGCAGACTGAACGCACTGAAAATCAGCGCGAGGGCGATGATGCTTCTCATGTTGCCCCTTCAGGTTCACTGATCACGCGCGAAAAGACAAACTGGACCTCGACTCGGGGCCGGGGGCGTTCTATTCTGCCAAGATATGGATTTGAATCACCCTTGGACGGAA
Organism: Pseudobdellovibrionaceae bacterium; assembly: GCA_019637895.1. Classification (GTDB taxonomy): domain Bacteria; phylum Bdellovibrionota; class Bdellovibrionia; order Bdellovibrionales; family Bdellovibrionaceae; genus JAHBUV01. The sequence goes on from JAHBUU010000002.1 coordinate 18,868, forward strand.
TACACCTTTGTCGCCTTCGATACCGAAACCTCGGGGGCTTGGCCGATCGGCTGCGATATCGTCGAGTTCGGCGCCGTTAAATGGCAGGGTGGGAAAGAGATCGATCAGATCCAGATGCTCTTTAAGCCCCGCGAACCGATGACGGATTTCATCATCGGAATTCATGGCATCACCAACGAGATGGTCGAACAGGCCCCGCCGATTTCTCAGGAAATCCGACGGATCGGAGACTTCTTTCGAGGCGCGGTCTCGATGGCTCATCATGCTCCCTTCGATCTGGGGTTTGTGACGATTGATCTCGAGGCCAACGGGGTGGCTTTGCCGGAAGAGCCGGCCCTTTGCACGAGCCTGCTTTCTAGAAAACTGATTCATGGAACTCCGAACCACAAGTTGCAGACACTGGTACAGCATTTAGGAATCGATGGGGGCTCTGCCCATCGGGCTTTGGATGATGCTCGTTCATGTTTGCAGGTGGGGCTCAAGTGTTTCGAGACTTTGGGGCCCGAGGCCACTTTGGAGCAGATTCTGAAGACCCAGGAGAAGCGACTGTTCTGGAAGGATTACCAGATTCTGAAGGGCGCAACTCCGCTGATCAAAACCATCTCGGAAGCGATCCGTGAAAAGGCCGTCTTTCATTTCGTCTATGACAAGGGCCATGATTTCCGTGGGGCAAAGCCCATGGGCATCGTCAGAAACCCCGATGGGGATTTCATGCAGGCTCTTTGCATGAAAGACGGGATCGCGAAACGATTCTATCTGTCGAAAATCAAGGATTTCAAACAGCTTTGAAGCATTGGATTCCGCTGGGCCGAGGGGTCACTCTGGCAGGAATTCTTCTGTCTGAGGAATTTCCTGTTTCTGTCGGATTTCTTTCAGGCGGGTGCGGACATCTTCGGCCAACACTTCGAGATGTTTGAAGTCGTCACCGACCCTGAGTTTTAAACCACGATCCCGGCCATCCAAAGACTCTCTGAGAAACCTTTCGAAAGCGAAAATAGGTCCCGCTATTCGGTGCGAGAGATATTTTCCCAAAGCGAACAGAAGACCGCAGAAGGTCAGGCAGATCAGTCCGTAAGCAATGACAAATGGAACGATGAACTTGTTCAGCAAGTAAGGATTGTTGCCCACGAGTTCCGAGATGGTGACTCTCAGGTAGGTATATGAAAACACCAGCCCGATGAGGGTTAGACTGAGTCCTACGCCTACCAGGAAAAAAGAGTACTTGAGCTGGAAGCGGCGGTTCACCCAGTAATGTTTTCGAATGTCGTTCTCGGGCCAAAGGATCTGACCTTCTTTGATGACGGCGAGAATGATGAATCCATAGCCGATCCACTGCAAGGCATCCGCCAAATTGAAAGCGGGGCTTGAAAGTGTCGGATTACCGATGACGATGAAGTCGACCACATATCCCCAAAAAATTCGGTCCGCCACATTGCCAAGGATGCCGCCGGTCAGAATCGACAACCCGACTCTGAGAAGCAGAGACTTGATCGGCAGCATGAATTGAATCAGCGCATAGGTGCAAAGAATGAACGCGCCACCCGTCGACAAGGTGACGACTCGCAAAACGCCCGGCAGATCCGTGAAGAGTCCAAGCATGGCTCCGTGATTGTGGTGCAGAACAAAATTGAAAGGACCTTTGGTTTGGATGCCGGTCAGACCGTTGGCCCACAGTTTTGTCACGCGGTCGATGACCCAGACAAAGATCAGAGATGAGAACACCAGAAGCCACTCACGCTTTCGCATAGCCCACTCTATCGGAAAAAAATTGCGCTGGGCAATTCGCGGGAACTATCATGAGAAGTCTTGGACAAAGGTGGAGCAGATGAAAAGAGTGATCTTGTTTTTGGGTGCGGGGCTGCTGTCGGTTTCGGCTTTCGGAGCCAAGTCCGCTCCCGCCGATCTCAAAAAACGATTGGAAGCCAAGATTCAGGCCTCGGGTGTTCCCGCCGCGAACATGAGTCTGTACATCACGTCCGGGGAAGAGGGCGATGAAGTGATCTTGGATGTGAACTCCAAGAAAAGCCTGATTCCAGCCTCGATTTCCAAGGTGGCGACGGCCTCGGCCGCTTTGGAAGCCTTTCCTCCGGGCTACAAATTCAAAACCTCATTGTGGGCGGATGGAGCCCTGAAAGACGGTGTTCTGAAAGGACGGCTGGTTCTGGTTGGAGGAGGAGATCCTTCGTTCGTTTCCGAAAATATGTGGTTCCTGGTGAATCAGTTTTTGCGATCGGGGATCACAAAGATCGACGGTGACATTTTGGTCGATGATTCCCTTTTTGATGAAATCCGTTACGACGAAAGTCGCGAAGATTCTCGTGTTGATCGAGCTTACGATGCCCCGGTCGGAGCGATGTCTTTCAACTGGAATTCGATCAATGTCTTTACGCGTCCCGCGCCGACGACCGGAAAACCGGCTTTGGTTTTTCTGGATCCAGAGAATGCTTATACCAAGCTCGTCAATAAAACGACGACGGTGGCCGGTGCAGTCCGGGATATCCAAGTGGAAAGGAAAAGCGGAGCGGGCGCTTCGGGTGACACGTTGATCGTATCGGGCCGCATCGGAGTGAAAACCGATGAAGTCGTGGTTTTCAAAAACATCACCAAGCCGGATCTGTGGTCGGGAGAAAACCTGAAATCATTCCTTTCTCAGAGAGGCATCGAGGTCACAGGAAAGATCCTGTCCGGCAAGTTGCCAAAGACAGCCGAGCGAGTGGCCGAGGCGGAATCGAAATCCATCGAACTCGTGATTGCGGACATGAACAAATTCTCGAATAACTACGTGGCCGAGATGCTGACTAAAAACATGGCCGCCATGGATGCAAAGCCCGCGAATCTGGCGAAAGGCGTTCAAAGGATCAACCGTCATCTGAAAGAACTCGGACTGCCGGAAGATCAGCTTGTCTTTAAGAATCCTTCCGGGTTGACCCGGGACAATCGTCTAAGCGCCTTCGCAATGTGGAAGGTGTTGAATCATTTGAAGACGGATTTCCGAGTCCAACCCGAGTTCCTGATGTCGCTCCCGATTTCCGGAGTGGACGGCACCTTGAAATCCCGAATGAAAAATCCAAAAGCTCAACGCTGGGTTCGTGCCAAAACGGGACTTTTGACGGGAGTCACTGCTCTGGCGGGTTACGCGGGTCGTGAAGACGGAAAGGTTTTCACATTCGTGTTCATTCACAACGGACCTCAGGACGGGTCCAGAATGAGAAGCCTTTTTGATGATTGGCTCACTTCTTTGATAGACTAAAAAGACATACGCCTCACCGGGGAGGGTGGAAACTATGATCGTCGCTTTTTTCCTGGCGGCTTTGTCGTCTATTTCGCTTGCGTCCCAGGACACCACGCCTGTTCGTTTGGATCCATTGTCGTCTCAGAAAGCGGTCTCTGACGGGCGTTCTTGGCGAGCTCCCGATTTTTCCGAACAGGAATCTGCCTTGGGGTGGACGTCGGAAGCGTTTGAAACTCCTCAAGGGATGGAAAAACGCGTTCAGTTCTGGATTGATATCTATACTCGCTATACGACTCAGCAAGGGGTCGTTCACGATCCTGAAAATATTGATTTGGTTTACGAGGTTGTCGATTTCTCTTCGGTCGAAGAGTCCGGTCTTCCTGCTTCCACCAGGGACAAGCTCAAGCGGAAAATGGTTGAAGACGCCAAGGACAAGGCCATTTCGACTCTCAAAAAGTTGTCTGGTTTGAAATCCGTGAAAGGCTTGCCCGAGAGCGATCAGCGGATTTGGGAGCGTTTCGCATCCGATTCCGATCCCGAGAAATTTCAGAAAGCCATGGATCCGTCTCGCTTGCGTTTTCAGTTGGGTCAAAAAGACCGCATGCAGTCGGCGATTTTCTTGTCGGGGCGTTACCTCGAGGATTTCGAAAAGATCTTCAAAGAAGAAGGCCTTCCGATCGAGCTGACCCGATTGGTTTTCGTCGAGAGTTCCTTCAATGTGTTGGCGCGATCGAAAGTCGGAGCGAGTGGTCTTTGGCAGATCATGCGTGGAACCGCTCAACCCTTCCGGGTGATCTCGCCGGCTGTCGATGGTCGAAATCATCCGATCACGGCGACGAAAATCGCGGCCAAGACGCTGGCCTACAACTTCCGTATGCTTGGAAGCTGGCCGCTGGCCGTTACTGGTTACAACCACGGCCCGGCCGGTGTGCGCCGGATCGTTGAGCGTTATGAAACCAAGAACCTGCCCGAACTGATCGAAAACGTTCGATCTCGGGCGAGCTTTGGTTTTGCTTCGAGAAACTTTTATGCCAGCTTCCTGGCCGCTCATCATGTCGAGAAAAATGCCGCTCGGTATTTCCCAGGCATTCAGTGGTCGAAGAAGTTCGATGCGGATGAGATCAAGCTTCCTCGTTCCGTCACCAACGCTCAACTGCTGGGTTGGTTTGGTGGCAATCGCACGAGCTTGCAACTTTACAATCCGCATCTGACCCCACATGCAAAGCTGCGCGGGATTCCGCAAGGAACGGTTGTCTCGGTTCCTTCCGAGAACTACTCGAAGGTTCTGGCGGCCTTGGGCCGTTCAGCCAGAACGGTCGCTTCGAGACCTGTGGACCGAGTCAGTCGAGGTGCTGTGGCTTCCGAAGCTTCAAGAGGGCGGACGGTTCATCGTGTGGTGCGCGGAGAAAGTCTGACGACGATTGCGCGATCTTACGGGGTTTCTTTGTCGGCCTTGCTGAGAGAAAACGATATGAATCTCAAGCAGACGATCATCCCAGGACAAAGGCTCCGGATCCCTCACTGAGGGGGATCCCGGAGCCTTTCGTGAAATCCTATTTCACCAGATAGTTGTAGAAAAGTCGGAAGGCTTCGTCTTTGAAGGACTTGTCTTGGCTGAGGTTCTGGATTTCCAGAACGGCTCGGTCCATCAGTCCCACGAACGAAGAGACCATGATGTAGGCGACGCGCTGAGGATCCCGTCCTGGCATTGGAGGGAGCTGGCGCATAACCATCTCTTGATAGGACTTCATCGTCGTTTGGAAGAAGCTCTCATCGGTCAGGTAAGTCTGAATATTCTGCAGTTTAGAGCGCAGCTCGGCGTTACGGCTGTAGACTTCGATTCCCATGTCGATGAGACGGTGAACCTTGTCTTCTAGGCTCGACAGCGCTTCCATCTCCTTCACTTGACTCGCGATGAACTCTTGATCGGTGCGGAACATATTGTGGATGACCGCCGAGACGACGGATTCCTTGTTCCCGAAGAACTGATAAAGAGAACCGATGCTGACGCCAGCTTCTTTGGCGATCTTATCGGTGGTCACTCCGAAGAAACCTTCGCGGATCAGGATTTTCGAGCAAGCCTCGAGAATCGTGGAGACGGTTTGTCTGGAGCGTTCTTGAGTCGGAGACTTAACCTGAATTTTCGTCTTCTTCTTTTTCGGTTTGGATTCGGCTCCCACAGGGCCTGTCATTTCTTGTGACTCCATATTTACTCCTCTCATCACGTCGGTCCTTGGACGTGATACTTTGCGTCTTTGTCCTCTCTTATGAGACTTCATCGGGGGCAAAAATGCAAGTGATGAGGCGGCTAAGAACTCGTGAAGAGATTGTTACGTTATAAAATAAATTAGTTATTACAATATCTTAAGATATATTTAGCGTGAAATGAGTTCGGTCGAGCAATATGAGGTGGCGCGCTGGCGGTAGGGTGAAAACACCATTTCTTGAGCCAAGGAGAGGCAGGATTTCCGGTTCAAAGTGGATGGAATTTCGCGGATGCAGGTCCACAGAACCTCATCACGGTTTTCTCCGAACTCCAGGCTGCGAGCGGTTTTCAGACAATTTTTTACGTTGAGCCGTTTGGAATTCCGAAAGAGACACGCTTTTTTGGCTTCTTCGGTGGGAGTCGAATACTCGAAGAGACGAGTTCCTTTTAGGCATTCATCCAAAGTGGAGTTGGTGGAAAATCGGTTCAGGCAAATTTGACGTTGGCGATCTCGCTCACCAGGCGTGCGTTCCTTCTGTGCCTGCATGAAGCAAGCAGCGAGGGGTCCTCGGCTCGGGGCGCGGGATTGCGCCAAAGCACCGATGGAAAAAAAGGTGATGAGAAGTCCAATCAACGTCCGCATGATATTCCTTGTTTCGTCCACCCTTGATGCAAGTCTGAGACCGAATCCAAAACGCTTTCAGCGAGTTTGGCGTGGCGAACGGTTTGACAGCGGCCCTTCCGAGTCACCGTCAGAAACCGCCTGCATTTCTGAAGACGGCTTCACAGCGTCCACCACCCATAGCCGCCGCGGCCGGGAGCAGGCGCAAAGTCTTCGGAGTCATCACGCGTTTTTCCAGTTTCCCATCGATTCCTGCCTCGAGCAAAAACTGACCGAGAGCCTGTCCGCCCACACGGAGGCCGGATGTCTTAAGTGTTTTTTTGATGGCCTCGATTGAGCGGGTCACGGTCGGCAGAGGTCTGATTTTTTGTCGAGCAACCCAGTTCGGTGTGATGAGAGCACGGGTGCCGCCTCGGTGTTTACCGAGAGCATCGATGACATGATCGCCGCCGGTGCCTTCCCATGCGCGAGACCACCACGTCAGATGAACACGGGGGATGTCTTTCATCTGAGCCGTGATGGTTTTTCCTTTCCCCCAGCCAAGTCGGCTTTGTGAATCGGAGGCGGCTTGGGCGATGCCGGATTTCACATCCATGCCTTCTCGGTCGATATTGATGACCGGGATTTGCGCCATCTTCAATTGATGAAGAACGCGGGTCATTTCTTGTTTCGCAATCGGGCCATCGGTGTAAATCGCTTCGATTTTTCCGCTCTTGAGTGCTTCGCGGATGGCGACCTCGCGATATTTTTCCGTGCGTTGACGGGTAACTTCCCACTCTTCGGCGGTGGCTCCGTCCATTCCGACAGGGACCGTTTTGATCACCAAATACTTGTCGCCGACGCCGAGATCGGACATCAACCCGTTCAGCACCTGGCCACGGGCACCGGTCAAGGCGCGAGCGGTGATCCAATCATCGATTCCATGAGGGTCCGCAAGAATCAGAACTCGGGAGTCGGTAAAGGATCCACGATGGAATCCGAAGAGACCTGTGTCTGGATGGGTTTTGGTGTTGTAAGCATCGATGCCGAATTTTTCGAAGGAGGCATCTTGGCCTTTGGCGTCCACGGCCTTCATTCCCGCCTTCGGTTCAAACAGCAGTTCTCGGTCGATGCTCGAGATCAAGGCTTTGGCGATTTCAGGTCCCGGGCCACGGTCAAATTCATAGCGGGCGGCACCTGTGCGTGGACGAACGGACCACAGGTCTTCGGGATTCAGTACCTCTGATGGCAGTGTCTCTTTCGAAGAGGTGATCAGATTCATATCGAATTTCACTCGGTCTCTCGATCCTGCAACGATGGTTTGCGGATCGAGACGTGAGGCGTCCGCTCTGGAAACGCGTCGGTCGTCGGGCGCACCGAATTCAAAGTAGCCGGGGCGAATATCGGCTCGTCCATAACGATAGTCTTTTCCTTCGTGCCACATATTGCGACGAAGCTTCCCGTCGTCATCAAGGTCGGGTTCGACTTTCCAACCGAGGGCCTTGAGTTCATTCAGACGATTGAAAGACTTCTTCAGGGCTTCGGAGGCGGCCTCGGGGGTCATTTTGCTCAGAGAACTCGGGTGAGCGGACATCGTGAAGCCGATATGGTCTTTCACGATGGTGCCATCAGACAGACGGAGCCCTTTCATGGAGTTCGTTCGTTGTCCGTTGATTTCGACGGCGTCGAGATCATATCCGCCGAGCTGTGCGGCGTTCATGATTCCGCTTTTTTCCGCGCCGCCTTGGGTGAAGACCATGAGTTCGATCGCTCGCTTTGGATTTTCCTTGGCGGCTTTGACGGCGGCCACTTGATCGGCGGGCTTCGAGTAGTCAGGCTTTCGACCGAGCAGGATTTCGTAGACGTCTTTGCCGTCTTTGGTGACGGGAACGGGGAATTCGTTGTTTCCGCCCGCATAGACGAGTTTGGTTTCAGGAACGCGGATATTCGCCAGACGATCAGGATTCATTTTGGGCGACACTTTAGCGCCTCGAGCGATCAGGAACTCGGCAAAGGCGTCCCTGGAGGCGCCACCGAACAGAATCATCAATCTCATGCTGTCGGGGTTGTTCTTGATCATCCACTCCCAGAAAAGCTCTCGTTGTTTGCGGATTTCGCTATCGGCGCCGTTTGCGAGCATCCACAGCTGGTTGTCGACGAAAGAGGATTGACGCAACAGAGGCTCGCCCACTTTGTCGAATTCGACAAACAGATGATCGAAGGATCCGTATTGGCCTTTGATGGTCGACAAAAAGGCGTTGGTGGTCGACACGCCCTGGTCGACACCGAAATAGTTGCCGACGCTTTGAACGCGGGCGCCGAAGCCGGAGGTGCCCGGCTGTTTCGCGGCTTCTGCAATGTGGGTGGCGTCCTGTCCGATGAAGAGAATTTTGACGTCATTTTTATCGAAGCTGGTTCTGGTCATCATGAGGCCGAAGATGTAACGGAATTTTTGCTGATCCATGATCTGATCCGACATCACCGAATACTCAGGCAGACTGGCGTACAGATCGATCAGGGCCCGACCCTCGGCGGTTTTTGGATCGGGACCGGCGTTGTACTCCCACTGGGTGCCTTCCTTGATTCCGAAGGTGGTGGCCAAGGATTGCAGCGGGAACGAGATCAATAGCAGGGCATGGATGAACGCAAAGAAGGTCTTTTCCAAACGCATGGGGGCCCCACTTGAAAAGGAGCCCTAGGGGCCCCGGTCTTTTTCAAGGGGGTGAAAATGCAGCAAATAAGCCGGAAAGGCTTTCGCCTAAAGTTGATCTGACGGGGGTTCGAGTGTCGAAAGTTTTGACAGAGGACGGAAGCGGGCTCGGAGAAGAGGTTCCCTCGAGCCCCGAAGCTTTACTGAATCACGCCATAAGGATTGGCGGCATGCTCGAGAAGATAGAGAACAGGTTCGATATTTTTTTGAACTGTCGCTGGGATGGCGCCAGCACCGGGATAGAATCCGCCTCCGCCCCAGCGTCCTGGATCAAGCTCGAAGGTGAAGGAAATGATCCCATGCACGCCGTAAGACCAATCGGTGGCATCACCACTGGCGGTGTACAAACCAGAACTTTGCATCGGCGTATAGCCATTCCACTGTGCCATGGTTCTGGCCATCGTTTCGTGGACTCGCCGGTCGGCATCGTTCGCGATTGAGGTGTAGGTATGTCCCCATGGATACAGAATGAGTTGTGAATAGGTGTGGAAGCTCAGCAAGACCGTGATGTTCTCGTGGGCTTCGACGTAATCGCGGATGGCTCGGGTCTCGGGTTCGCTGAAAGCCGACTTTCCCCGGAATGTTTCCGATGAAGGAGAGGGCGATGCACCCGTCGTTCCCCAGGCGTAATCGTAATTGCGATTCAGATCGACACCGTAGGTGTTGTTGTCATTTTGCGTGCGGTTTTTTCTCCAAGAACGGTAGCGACCGGATTCGACGTCGTAGGCAAGGCCATCCGGATTCACGGCTGGAATCAGGTGGATGTCGCGGCCGTCGATGAGCGTGCGGACTCTTTCATCGCCTTGAGCGTATCTTTCGAGGAGAATTTCCCAGATCCGAAGGGGGGTTTCCACGGACAGATGTTCGCGAGCATGATGCCCACCCATATAAATGATGCCCGGAAGCTGTTCGGCTTTCGCAAGATTGCCAGAGATTCGCAGTGCCCAGATATCTCGGTCTTCGACGGTTTTTCCTACGGAGGAGATTCTTACGAGCGTCGGGTATTTTCTGACCAATTCATCCATGGCGGCCTTCAGGCGAGCCTCATCGTGAAAGGCGCCGTCTCCGGCCGGGAAGTCCTTGGTGTCGGTTTGAACAGGGAAGCTGACTTCGACGAAGTTCATTTTTTCCAGACGGCGAAGCTCGGTTTGAGTTCCGGTGGCGGTCACGAAGTCGTCGGCGATGGTTTCGATGGCGACGCCGGTGTCGGCAATCACGCTACGCTCGAATTTTGAATGTGCCTTCAGCTTCATCCAATAAAGCTGGTCATCCGTGGATTCGGCATGAGTGCTTGAGAGCATTCCGAACGCGAAAAGACTTAAGAGTAAGAAAGCCTTTGATGGCATAATGTCCCCTTCCTTGGGCGAGTGGATCTGCCTGGAATTCGATCACAGGTTTCAGAACGGAACCACTCTTTCCAAGGTCTTAGGACTGAAGTCTAGTTGGGGAGCTTTTTGAGAACATTCGCTCGAGGAGCTGGTTTTTCTTCAGGAAAGAAACTCCAAAACCGAGTCCGTTGGTCCAAATGACTTCGGCATCGAGCACTCTCGTTTTTCCGATCGAGTGCAAATGGATGGTCGCGCGGATCAAGTCGCCCTTTTTGGGAACCTGAGTGCCCGCTTTCAGTTCAAGCAAAGCTCCGGTGATGGACAGATTCTTCATGCGACTGACCAGCTGACCGAGGCGTCCGTAAATTTCGACATGGGCGACTTCGGACGTGGTGTAGCGGTGAGCGGACATGCTGAATCTCCTGGATGAGTGTCTGACTCTCCTCCATCGGATCAAGGGCCGGGAAAGATAACGAGAACTCGCTTATTTCCGGACGTAGGTCCTGAATGCAAAAGGCGGAGGGCCGGGGCGTCCTTCGTCTTTTTCCAGAATGAAACGGCTTTCGTCGAACTCGGGATACTTGGCGTCGCCTTCGACCTCTTGATCGATCACCGTCAAGTAGATGCGATCGACTTTGTCGAGGGTCTGTTTGTAGATCTCGCCACCGCCGACGATGAAAACCTCTTCAGAGGGATCAGCGATCAGTTCTTCGGCAAGCTTGAGCGCTTCATCGATGGACGACACAAAATCCACGTCCCCTTCGTCCGCGACGAAGTGACTGCGGGACACGATGATGTGATGACGATTCGGAAGATGACCGGGAAGGCTTTCAAAGGTTTTTCGGCCCATGATCATGATCCGTCCGTCCGTCATCTTTTTGAAGAACCGAAGATCCTCTGGCAAATGCCACGGCAGTTTGTTGTCTTTCCCGATGACCCGGTTTTTTGCCATGGCTGCGATATGGGAAAGAATCATACGGCCACCTCGCCTTTGATGGCGGGATGGGATTCGTAACCGAGGATCTGAATGTCGTCGAAGGTGAAATCAAAAAGATTTTTGATGTTCGGATTCAACGCCAGCGTTGGCAGCGCTTTCGGTTCTCGAGTGAGTTGCAGCTTTGTTTGTTCGAGATGATTCGAGTACAGATGGGCATCACCCAAGGTATGGATGAACTCGCCAGCTTGCAGGCCGCAGACATGAGCGATCATGTGGGTGAGCAGGGCATAGCTTGCGATATTGAATGGAACACCCAGAAAAATATCCGCCGAGCGCTGATACAGCTGGCAAGAGAGTTTTCCGTTGGCGACGTAGAACTGAAAAAAGGCATGGCAAGGAGGCAGCGCCATTTTTTCGACGTCGCCCGGATTGAAGGCGACGACCATCAGGCGGCGAGAATCCGGATTCGTTTTGATCTGCTCGACGACTTTCGTGATCTGATCGATCTGTCGTCCATCCGAGGTTTCCCACGAACGCCACTGTTTGCCATAAACGGGACCAAGATCGCCATTCTCATCGGCCCATTCGTTCCAAATAGAAACCTTGTTGTCCTGCAGGTAACGGATGTTGGTGTCACCTTTCAGAAACCACAGCAGCTCATGAATGATCGAGCGCAGATGCAGTTTTTTGGTGGTGACCATGGGGAAGCCTTCCGAGAGATCGAATCGCATCTGATAACCGAAAACGCTGCGGGTTCCGGTGCCAGTGCGGTCGGACTTATCCGTGCCGTGCTCAAGGACGTGCTTCATTAAATCGAGGTATTGTTTCATAGGTCTTTAGCATAATCGTCCGGCGGAAAGTTGCCAGGGTCTTTCCCGCCATGAAGCATTGTGAGAAAGGAAGAAAAGCTCCCTCTTGCCTGAAAAGCGGGCCTTTTTGCTTTGCGCAAGCCGCGGATTCCTCTTGAACTGGCAGGGGTTCTACGAACGGTCGGTTTTGACCCAGTAGCGACGGATGGTTTCCTGATCTTCGGGGTCCCAGACGCGCTCCTCGAGACGGCCTCCGAAATGTTCGATGATTTTCCAAGAGGGGGTATTGGTGTCCGCACAGGTCACCATGATCTCTGTCAGTTGCAAGCCCTGGCAGTAGAGCAGAGCCTGTTTCATCATTTCCGTGGCGAGGCCTTGGCCTCGATAGGTCGGAGCCACGGCATATCCAAGATGTCCGCCTCGTTGTCGAAGAGATTCATTCAAAGTGTGACGAACGCTCACCCGTCCAATGATCCGTCCATCGAGAAAGCCGTAAAGCATGGTGTGGGGAACGCGGCCCGGGGCAAGCTCGCGCCCGGCCTCTTCATCTCGGAGGATCCTCAGCATCTCGGGAAAGGCCATGCCTTCTTTCCAAGAGAAGGTGTACCAGCTGAGATCTTCACCCTCCCAAAGAGAAAGGCCTTCAAAGAAGGCCTTTTCATCCGAAACCTCAAGAGGACGTAAAACGAGGTTGGTCATTTACTGGAAGTTCTGAACCTGTCCGATGAACGGCAAGTTGCGGTAGAAACCTTGGTAGTCGAGGCCGTAACCGACGACGAACTCATTCGAGATTTGGAAGCCGACGTGATCCAGTTTGCAAGGAACCTTGAGCGCTTCCGGCTTTTCCAGCAGAGCCACAGTGGTCAGTGAGGCTGGTTTGCGGGACTGGATGGATTGGATCAAGTAGTTCATAGTGAGGCCCGTATCCACGATGTCTTCGACGAGGATGACGTGTTTGCCTTCGACCGGTTGAGCGAGATCCAGAGTGACTTTCACTTCGCCGGACGAGGTGGTTGTCCCGTGATAGCTGGAAACGCCAAAGAACTCGCAGGTGATATCGACACCGATCGAACGGATCAGATCCGAGTAGAACATGAACGAACCCTTGAGGACGCAGATGGCGATGACCTCTTGGCCCTTGAACTTCTTGGTGAGAGTCGCGCCGATTTCGGAGACTTTCTTCTGGAGTTGTTCCTGAGTGATATAGGGTTTGATGTCCAGATGATTCATTTTCTGCCTCACACGAAAGAGTTGTTCATGATTTCGCCGAAACCGCCGCCGCCGGGAACGATGTAGTCTTTTTCGTTCAGGCCTTTTTCGAGGTCCCAATGAAGTCCCGGGGGTGCCTCTAGAACGTGCCGTGGGGAAAGCCCTCGGTCAAGTCTTAGAGCATAGATGACGACGTCAGGATGGGCGGCAAGGACTCGCTTGAGGTATTCCGGTGTCACGATCAAATGGAGCGCGATAAACCGTCGGGCAGGACCTTCGACTTTGTTTTTGTAGTAATCAATGGCGGTCACGATGGTGTTGCCCGTGGCTCCCATCGGGTCTGGAAACAGCACGTCGGCGCCTTTGACGTCTCCGCCGATTTTAAGGCTTCCGAAATTGGTTCCCAAGACGGCGGCCTCCGCGTCGGTGATCCGGGCGGCCATGATGTGATCCTGACGGAGCTGTGATCCGGGGAGCGCATGGTGAAGGAAGTCATAGCAGATATGGGAGGGCCAGGTCCCTGCTCGGGCCAAATTGACGACCACGGCTTTCTGGGACTGTTTGGCGATCCGGGTTTCCAGCAGGACATCGGGGTGGAACTCGGTCATCCGCGTGGGGCGGCGAACCGTTTCCGACTCGAACTCCTTGTCGACCGCTTCGGCGATGAGCTGGGTATAGAGCAATTCGACTAGGCGGTTGATTTCAGGCTGATGGGTTTCGGCCGAGCAGAGCTTGGCAAGGACGCCATTCAGGAAATGGTTATCCAGGAAGCGAACTTGCGGACCATAGTGATGTTGCATCGATAACTCCGGCGGAGGGGGCTATTTCGTGAACTCCACGAATAGCACCATTTCGCTCGCACCTGAACGGAAAGCCTCGGATCGGAAAATTTGAAACGGTGGGACGTTCACGATGCCCTGGTCTTCTCGTCTCAGGCCGTCCGTGGGGAGAAGCCCCGACATAAAGAAGCCCGATCCGTTCGATAGCTCGAAGAGAGCCGGGTAATTTTTCCTTTGCGGAACGAAGGGTTCGGCCGGGCTGAAGCGTTCTCGCCAAGTGCGGATGATCTCGAGATTCCCGCGCATCATTCCGCCCTCGGCATCCTGCTTTTCAATATAGATCGAAAAACCGAGTTCATTTTCCGGGTCTCCCGGATGAACTCCAACAAAGAGCTGCGCAGGGCTGGGTGCGATGGGCCGTTCGATCTGATGCAGGATCTTCAGGTCGGTATTCGTCGAGACCAGTTTGCGGGCGAGATTTCCCACAAGACCTGCATAGTGATCGCCGATCTGATTGAACTGACCGGTGCCGCGGCTCTCCTCGAAAAGCTGTTCCATGCCTCGCGAATTCAGCTCGGCGAAAGTGAAGCGGACTTTATTGAAGGCGGCGGTGTTTTCCGGAGCCGTTTGCGCTGCCTTTTGAGCGGCGGCCTGAAGAGAGGCTGCAGGCGCCGAGATGGTGTCGGCCGCCTTGAGTTCCAGTTGTTTGGTGACTCCATCGGCGGAATCCGCCGAGGCCAGGGCGACTTCGTTGCCGGAGCTGGCGGATTCCTCGGTTCGTTCGGCGAAATCGACCGCGGAATCTGCGCTGGTCGCACTGCGAGCGATCTGGGCGCCGCCTTGTAAATACCGAACTCGCTCGTGCAGATCCGATTGGCGTTGTCGATAGATGCTGTAGCCGCCTCCGGCCGCGATCAAAAGAACGAGACCAAGTTGAATAACGGGATTACCCGAGATTTTTTTCCAGACGGGAAGAGCGGGCGGGCGGAATGCAAGCATGTCCACGCCGCATTGGGCGCAGTACTGGTCCTTAGGTTGTGTGAAACCGCAACGAGGGCAGTTCACAAGCATGCGATTGTCCCCTGATTCCGCTCATTTGACTGGTTGATGATTTGTTTTCAGGTTAGGCTATCTGAAGTCCGTTCTCAACCGATTTAGGAACCTCGCATGCAGATGGAAGAAGTCCTGACCAAGGTCTTGCAAGAAGTGGCGTTCTCGCCCGAGCACGAACCCGTGATGGTGCGTGAGATTCT
Organism: Pseudobdellovibrionaceae bacterium; assembly: GCA_019637895.1. Taxonomy (GTDB): domain Bacteria; phylum Bdellovibrionota; class Bdellovibrionia; order Bdellovibrionales; family Bdellovibrionaceae; genus JAHBUV01. The sequence goes on from JAHBUU010000002.1 coordinate 33,932, forward strand.
TGAGGCCTTTTGGCCGTTGATGGATCGTCCTTCTGTGCGTTTGTTCGATGGGACTTTCGGTCGCGGCGGGCATTTCCGCGCTCTCAGCACGATGTTCGGAAACAAGTTGCAATCAGTGGTGATGGATCAAGATGCCGAAGCGATTCGTCATGCGGAAGAGTCGTTCAGGCCTTTGGTCGAAGACAAACGTCTGCGCGTCGTCAAAGGAAATTTTTCAGAGTTTTCAGAGCACGATCTAGGTCTCTTTGATATCATGATGTTGGACCTCGGTGTGAGTTCTCCGCAATTGGATACGGCCGATCGCGGATTCAGCTTTTACCACGATGGTCCTCTCGATATGCGCATGAACCAGGATGGCGGAGTGACGGCAGAAACGATTCTCAACACGGCCACGGAAGACGAACTCAATCGTCTGTTCCAGGATCTCGGTGAAATCCGTCGTCCTTATCGCGTCGTTCGCGCCGTGGTTCATGATCGTAAAACCAAAGCCTTCCAAAGCACGAAAGAACTGGCCGGTCTCATCGAGCGCGTCGATGGCTGGAGAGTAAAGGGGCAACATCCCGCCACTCAGTATTTCATGGCTCTGCGCCTTGCCGTGAACAATGAGCTGGGAGTGGTCGAGACCGCTTTGCCCGATCTGATGAAAGCGTTGAAGCCGGGCGGCCGCTTGGCTGTTTTGACCTTCCATTCATTGGAAGACCGTATCGTTAAAAATATCTTCCGGAACTCTCCGAACGAGGGAAAGCCGGTGAACAAAAAAGTGATCGTACCCACTCAGGAAGAGTGCAAACGAAATTCGCGTGCCAGATCGGCAAAGTTGCGGATTTTCGAACGAGGAGTTCAGGATGAACAAGATCGACCCGCGGCCTTTTAAGCCTTTCATCAGCCTCATGCTGATCGTAGTGACTCTTTTGGGCGTTGTCTTTCTGCAGATGGAAGAGCGTCGTCTTGGGTACTCGTTGCTGAAGCTTCGTCGCGAGCACAAGGCTGTCCTGGACGAAAAAAGAAATCAGGAAATCCAGCTCGCGAAAATCACGCGACCTCAGCTTCTTGAGAGCATGGCTCAAAGTCATTTCACACTGAAAAAAATCAGCGCCAATCAGATCATCCATCTTTCGGGTGAAGGTGTCAGAACCGTGATGGGCACGGAAAACCGTCCTTAAAAGAGGAGCCGTCATTGAAATCTCGGATCGTTCTCATCTTTGTCGGATTCTGCATTTTGTGGGGCTTTCTGTGGTTGCGGGCGGCAAACCTTCAGGTTTTACCGAATGATCGTCTGCAAGCTTTGCGCAATCGTCAGTTCAAGACGGTGGTGACTCTTCAGGCCCGGCGCGGGGCGATCATGGATCGCGAAGGTCGCGATCTGGCTCTTTCGACTCCGGCCTTTTCCGTTTATGCCGATCCTAAAATCATCCAGGGTCATCGGTCCGCCGCTCAGAAAATCGGCAAGATTCTGGGTGTGCGATGGGACAATATCTATGCGCGGATCAAAAATCGTGATCGTCGCTTCGTTTGGATCGAACGGCGTATGGATCCAGAGAAAGCCGAACGGATCAAGGCTCTAGGGATTCGTGGGATTTCCTTGGTTGAAGAATGGCGCCGGGTTTATCCGAATGAATCCGTGCTGGCACATACATTGGGTTTTTTGGGCGGAGAGGGGCAGGCTCTCGAAGGGATTGAGCTCGCTTACGATCAAGCGCTCCGGGGGAACCTCAAAAAAGTCGTTGTTCGCAGGGATGCCCGAGGGCGGCCGCTGGTGGCTGATGGGCTTTTGTTCCAGCAGAATCCAGATGGTCATGATTTGAAGCTGACGATCGACTCCGAGATTCAATACATGCTTGAGTCCGAACTGGCCGGTGCCGTTCGGGGGTTCGAGGCGGACTCCGCCATGGGAATCGTGCTTGATGCCAATAGTTCCGCGATTCGTGCGATGGCGACGGTTCCGACCTTCGATGCGAACAAGGCGATGCGAACCTCGGCGGATGTTCGTCGTAACCGCGTGGTCACGGACGCTTTCGAGCCGGGCTCCACGTTCAAACCATTCATCGTTGCCGAAGCTTTGAAAGAAAAGAAACTCCAGCCGAATTCAAAGTACTTCGCTGAAAACGGTTTGTTCAAAGTCGCCGATCGCACGATCCGAGATGCCGGTCATAAATATGGTTGGTTGTCCGTGAGCGAGATCCTGGCATTTTCCTCGAATATCGGAACCGCCAAGATCGCCTTTCAGGTCGGAGCTGAATCCTATCGGAAGGCTTTGCTTGATTTCGGCTTCGGCGCCCGCACCGGTGCCGATTTGCCAGGAGAAGCACGGGGATCCGTTCAGGCCCTTCCTTGGGGACAGCATCTGCTGTCGAATATTTCATTCGGTCACGGGATTGCGACCACACCGTTGCAACTCGCGAACGGCTTTGCGGCCCTTGTCAACGGCGGGAAATTGAACACTCCCTATGTGGTCGAAGGAATCCGTGACGCCGAGACCGGTGTGATGACCGAGACCGAGCGAAAAATGGTTCGTCAGGTTTTGACTCCGGAACAGTCGGCTCAGATGCGGTTGATGCTCACTGGAGTCACCGCTCCGGGAGGAACGGGCGTCAATGCGAAGGTGAACGGCTTCATCGTCGGCGGGAAAACCGGCACCGCGCAAAAGGTTGATCCCAAAGGTCGTGGCTATTTGCCGGGAGCTTATATTTCCAGTTTTGCTGGTTTCGTTCCGGCTCATGATCCGAAGTTTGTGATTTACATCGTCGTGGATCAGCCTCGAAAGGCTTACTATGGTTCGCAGGTGGCGGCGCCGATCTTTTCGCGAATCGCCTCTTATGCAGCGCGGAAGGAAGGGTTGGCTCCGGTTCTGTTGTCCGAGCGAAACTTGATTCGCAAAAAAATCGGCAGGGCGCCTGCAGCCGAAGTTGAAGAGTCTTTGGTTTTGGCGAGCGATCTGTTGAAAACCCGAGATCCTGTCGAGGTCGAAAGCGTTCCCGATCTGTCAAAGCTCACGGTTCGTGAAGTTCTCCGGCAGGTGAGTGGCAAAGACTTGAAAATCAAAATGATCGGTCGCAAAGGAATGGTGAGTGAGACGGTTCCTGGGGCCGGAGAACCGGTGCCTGAAGATCGCGAGATCACCGTCATCCTGAAATAGGGCACATTCTTGCGCCCGCACCTTCGAGGTGAGTCCATGGCCGAAAATGAATATGTTCTTGGAACCGATGAAGATGAGCTGAACCGACTGCGGCGACAGCATGAGCTTTGGGTTTTACAAGCTCAAGATCTGTGGGTGCGTGCGGGATTTCGTTCGGACCATAAGGTCATGGACCTCGGCTGCGGCCCCGGATTTACCACCTTGGAGCTCGCTCGATATTTGGGGCCAAAATCACGAATTACGGCAGTGGATGCCTCGGATCGGTTTTTGAGATATCTCACGGCCCGAGCTCAGGCGGAATTTCCTCAGGCTCGAATCAAGGTCGAAGAGTCTTTCATCGAAAAAATGGATCTGGATGAAAAAGATTTCGATGCGGCCTACTGCCGATGGCTGATGATTTTCGTGCCGGACGTGCTGGGTGCATTGCGGGCGGTCCGACACCATCTGAAGCCCGGAGCCGTTTTTGCGTTGCAGGAGTATGTGTCTTACGAAGCGATGCAAGTCTGTCCTGAGATTCCTGTCATGGAGCGAGTGTTGACGGCGATCTTTAAGAGCTGGAAAGACCAGGGTGGAAATCCCAATCGAGGACGTGAGCTGCCGAATCTCCTGGAGCAGGCGGGATTTCGTGTTCGTGAATTAAAACCTGTCGCCAGGATCTCGCGACCAAACGAACCTTTGTGGGATTGGCCGACAGGATTTTTCGGGAACTATCTGCCGAGAATGGTGACGCAAGGCTATTTGTCGGCGGAGGATCGTTTAGAATTTGAAAGAGACTGGAAGGCAGCGATGACAAAGCCGGGCAGTTTCTTTCTTGCACCCATGGTGATCGATATCGTCGCGGAAGCGATCTGACGAAGAGCGGGCCACCCGGTCCGCTTCTTCCGTGGAAGTTCGGACTTCCGAGGTTTTCACTTCAGCCTGAAGTGTGAACACGTTGGAAAGCAAACCTCCCGATCAGATCGGTTTTACTTCCAGAACCCCAGCAAGAGCTTCAGAATCTGTAGGACCAGGTAAACTAGACCTAAGACTCGTTTGGCTCTCGCGATGAAACGTCGAAGAGAAGAACACTTGTGGGTATTCTTGTTTTCCGGCATTCGGAACTCCTTTGTGAAAAGAAGTCTCGAATTCCAATCAGAGCGAGACCGGGCGACCCGGTTTCGCTCTTTGCATTTTGTAGACCCTGATTTTTAGTGGATCCTTTGTTTCAGGACAGGCTGCCGACGCGTTCGTCGATATAGGCCCCGAGTCGTTCTAGCACCATCTGCGGGATTTCGTGGCCACCTTTGAATTTGAAAATCGAACCTTTGAGGCCCGCCTGCGTGAGAAGGGTCTCGAGCCGTTGACCATTTTTCAGAGTCAAAACCGGATCCATCTCGCCGTGGCTTTGGAAAAAAGGCAGACCTTTGCGGGCCGGGGCTTTTTCTTTCATCTCTGGCTTATTGATCAAAGCTGACGACATCAGCACCAATCCCAATGGATTTTCCGGAGCGTGCACCGCGAGGTCGGCGGCAAGCATTCCACCTTGGCTGAATCCGCCCAGGATGATGCGGTTCCAGGGAACCTTCATCGCCTCGATCATCTTGAAGGCCTTTTCGCGAACCTGCGGCAGGATTTCGGGGCGTTCTTCGCTGGTGTCCCATTCGCCACCGCCCGCTTGAGCATTTTGCAGTCGGGCCATATTGATCGGCCACCAAGCCCTGCCGGTCCAGCCGGGGCCGATTGGGACCTCGAGGCCACCTTGTGGGAAAAGAAAATTGCAGTCCTTCGAAAGCAAAATCAGATCGCCGAGCGGTTGCAGATCGAAGGCGTCGGCGCCGTAGCCGTGAAAAAGAATGAACCAGGGTGCATCTGGGTCTCGAACATGGTCGAGGGCTTGAACGGGTCCGATCTTACGCATCATTCCTCCGGGTTGTTCCGTCTCTGGGACCGTTCTACAATTCCCCCTATGAAGCTCCAAGATCTTTTTACCGGACATTCTGGTTTCACGACAAAAACGGGAGCCGAACTACCGGACCTCGACATCAAAGGGCTCAGCTCGGACGCTCGAAAGGTCGAACCCGGATTTCTGTTCATTGCGATCAAAGGCTCCAAAGCGGATGGTCACGACTTCATCGTGGATGCCATCGGTCGAGGGGCGGTGGCGCTCGTTGTTCAGGATGGGGCCCGTGTTCCTGACTCTTTCTCGGGACCCGTAATCATTTCGGCCGAGATTCGTCTTTTGGTGGATCGCCTAGCGAGTCGCTTCTGGGGAGATCCTTCGCAGAAGATGTTCTGTGTGGGAGTCACCGGGACCAATGGAAAAACGTCCACGACTTATCTTGTCGAGACGGTTTTGAATGCCGGGCATTTACCTTGCGGTGTGATCGGCACGGTCAATCATCATCTCGGTGACAAGGTTTGGCCTAGTGACATGACGACACCGGATCCGATCTTTTTGCAAAAGCGTCTCAAGGAATTCCAAGAAGACGGAGCCCAGGCGGCCGCGCTGGAAGTTTCCAGTCATGCTTTGGATCAGGCCCGGGCCGATAGCGTGAACTTCGATGTCGCGGTTTTCACCAATTTGACCAGGGACCATCTCGACTATCATCAGGACATGGAATCCTATTTCGCGGCCAAGCAGCGACTGTTCCTGGATCTCTTGCATGGAACCCTCAAACCCAAGCCTCGGGCTATCGTGAATATCGGTGACGAGTGGGGGCGTAAGTTGCGCATCTCGGATCGGGCGGCCTTGTGGACGTATGGCGCTTCGGATGCGGACTTCCGTCATCAGATCATTGCGTCCGAATTTACCGGAACGGTTTTCCATGTGGAGTGTCCTTTCGGGGCTCTCGATATCGACTTTCCGATGCCCGGAGATCACAACGTTCAAAATGCGGTTGCTGCTTTGGCGGTCGGATTGGCCGCAGGACTGGATCTGGAGCAAGCAGCGTCGGCCTTGTCGAAGTTCCATGGCGTACCGGGTCGCCTTCAGGCCGTTCCCAATATGACGGGCCTGCATGTTTTCGTGGACTATGCTCATTCGCCGGATGCTCTTGAAAATGTCCTGCTGACATTGAGAAACATTCGAGAGGGCATGGGATCTCCTGCTCGAATCTGGGTGATCTTTGGCTGCGGTGGTGATCGTGATCGAGGGAAGCGCCCTGAAATGGGAAGAATCGCCGAAAGTCTCGCGGATCAGGTGGTCGTAACTTCGGATAACCCCAGGACAGAGGATCCAAACGCAATCATCGCGGACATCCTGGGTGGACTTCAGCAAAAAACAAAGGCCCATTCGATCGTCGATCGCAGTGCGGCCATTCATTTCGCGATCGAGAATGCGATTCCTGGTGATGTGATCCTCATCGCTGGAAAAGGACACGAGGACTATCAGGTCGTTGGGACGGAGAAACGTCCGTTTCGGGATGCAGAGGTGGCTGATACGGCCCTCAGAGCGAGAGGAAATTCATGAGTGATTTGAGCTTGGATTTTATTCTGAAAGCGACCGGAGGCAAACTTTTGTCCGAAAAGGCAAAAAGCTTTCGCGGTGTGGGAACGGATTCTCGGGCGGATCTGTCGGGACAGATTTTTGTCGCCTTGGCCGGAGAGAATTTCGATGGGCATGGATTTCTGGCCGCTGCCGTTGAAAAAGGGGCTTCGGCCTTGCTGGTTCATGACGAATCGAAAGTCGGTGCTCTTGGTGACAGAGCGACGGTCATCCGGGTTCCCGACACTCTGAAAGCCCTGCAGGCAATGGGCCGAGCCGTCCGTCTTCAGAGCAAAGCCTTGGTAATCGGGCTCACCGGATCGAATGGCAAGACCACGACAAAAGAGTTCATCGCGGCGACGCTGGCTCCGTTCAAAAAGGTGCACGCATCGAAGGGCTCTTTCAACAACCACTGGGGTGTGCCTTTTACTCTGCTTCAGTTGGAACCGGAAAAAGAAGTGGCCGTCATCGAAATGGGGATGAATCATGCTGGCGAGATCACCGAGCTGGTGTCGATTGCGGAGCCCGATGTCGTTCTTTGCACGATGGTCGGAAGGGCTCACGTCGAGCACTTCGGTTCCATTGAGAAGATCGCGGCCGCCAAAGAGGAAATTTACGAGACCGCAAAACCGGAAGCCATTCGGATCTATAATCTGGACAATCCTTGGACGAAAAAAATGTTCGAGAAGGCAAGTCAGCGCTTTCCTCGGTCTCGTCTTTTGACGTTTTCTTCGGTCGAGGCCGGTGCCGATGTCCTCTTGCGGATCGCTCGGCTGGGCATGCGTGAGATGGTGATCGAAGGACAGATTGCGGGTGAGGTCGGCCGTGTCGAAGTTCAAGTCTTTGGCGCGCAGAATCTGGTCAATCTGATGGCGGCGGCAGCGGCGGGGCTTGCCGCAGGTCTCAAGCCTGCCCAGATCTGGCAAGGGCTGGCGGAATGCCGAACTGCTTGGGGGCGGAATCAATTTGTCCGTTTGAAATCGGGCGCCGAGATGATTTTTGACGCCTACAATGCAAACCCCGACAGCATGGCGGCCTTGCTCGACAATATGAAGCTGCTCGAGAGCAAAGGAAAAAAAATCGGAGTCTTTGGTCAAATGCTCGAGCTGGGCGAAACCTCTCCGCAACTGCACGAAGAACTTGCCCGTCATGCGGGAGTGGCGGGCTTTGATCAACTTTTTTTCATCGGTGCTGATGAAAAATCCTTCCGTCAAGGACTCGAGGGTGTTGGCTACAAGGGCGAGCTGCACACGGGGCGTGACTATTCGGACTCTCTGGGAAAGACCTTGGCGGGCTCTTTGAAGCCCGATGACATCGTGGTCGTCAAAGGATCTCGTGGAACCAAGCTTGAGCGTTTTGTGGAACCTTGCGAGCCTTTGGATTTCGGGAAGAAATAGTTCAGCGGAAGGAATGAAGAGATGGACGGGAACGAATCTTCGGTGATCTACGAGCGGATCGCGCAACCGGAACGTCGCTGGGCTCTGTTTCACAAGATGTTCGAAGGCTTGAAGCCGCTCAGTCTGGAATCAGGAACCGGATCCTCCGTGGATTTGCGGATTCGCAGCCTTGAAGTCGACGATGAGCTTTTGATCCTGGATGGCGTCTTCCCCTCATCGGAAGACGAGCGAATCATGGTTCGTTTCATGGAAGGTGAAAATCGCGGCTTTTTCCGTTGCCGCTCCGAGTGGAAGGACGGGAACGTCCGTTTACTTCTCAAAAACGAGGATGTGTTCCTCGAGCAAAAGCGGAAGGATTTTCGTTTGGTCATTCCCGAAAACTATCCTGCTCGTTTCGAGATCACGATGCGGGCTCAGGGAATCCTGCCGGTTCAGTCGCGGGTTTTGGATTTGAACATCACGGGTGTCAGCCTCGAAGTCGATGCCAAGGAAGTCTTTGAAGTCGGCGAGATCCTAGAGGGTGGGCTTCAGTTGGGGAGCCGGCCGCTGGTGAACCTCGCCGGAGAGGTTCGTTTCCATGCAAAGAGATCCGAGGCCGGAAAAATGCAGATCGGGCTTCGGTTCAAACACACGCTTCGCTCTTCCGAGGCGAACCTCATGGAGCTGATCGCCTATTTTCACTCGGACCTGTTTCAATTGCGGCGAGGCGGCTCTTCCTTTTGATATTGCAAAGATGAGTAATTCCAATAACTTAGAAAGTTTTTCTTGCTATTGAGAATCCCTTTATGTTAGTCAGTCTGTCTGACATCAAGGGGATCACCAACGCATGCTTTACCAATGGCTTTATAGCTTCTCGGACGAGTTTTCGGCGCTCAACGTTTTCCGGTACATCACAGTTAGAACCTTCATCGCTTTCTTTACGGCGTTTTTTCTGTGTTTGATCTGGGGTCCTTATTTCATTCGCCGGTTGCGCGAAAAGCATTTCGGACAATCCATTCGCGAAGACGGACCACAAGAGCATAAAAAGAAGGCTGGAACGCCGACCATGGGGGGCGGACTCATTTTGATGAGTACGCTGGTTCCATGCCTTTTGTGGGTGGACATGACCAATGCCATGGTTTGGGCCACTTTGCTGGTCACCTGGGGCTTTGGGCTGATTGGTTATCTGGATGACTATATGAAAGTCAGCAAGCGGAACTCGAAAGGGCTCTCGGGAAAAATCCGCTTGGCCGCAGAGTTTCTGATCGCGGGCGGAACGATTGCAATTTTGGTTCAGTACTTCGGACTTTCGACGGAAGTCAGCCTGCCCTTCGTGAAGAATGTGGCCATCGATCTGGGCTGGTTCTATGTGGCCTTCGGTTCCTTGGTGATCGTCGGAACGGCGAATGCCGTGAATCTGACTGATGGTTTGGACGGACTTGCCATCGTGCCGGTGATGATCTCGGCGGGAACCTTGGGGCTTTTCGCATATATCGCAGGTCATTTTTCGATTTCGAGCTATCTGCAGATTCCCCACGTTCTGGGTGCGGGCGAACTCGCTCCGGTGGCGGCAACCATCGTGGCCGCAAGCCTTGGATTCTTGTGGTTCAACGCCTATCCGGCCCAGGTCTTCATGGGCGATGTGGGTTCTTTGTCGCTGGGTGGCTTTTTGGGAACCATGGCGGTGCTCACTAAAAATGAGCTGCTGATGGCGGTTCTCGGCGGCGTCTTCGTTGTCGAGGCCTTGTCGGTCATTACACAAGTTGCAAGTTTCAAACTCACTGGAAAACGCGTCTTTAAAATGGCGCCGATCCATCATCACTTCGAGCTGAAAGGACTGACGGAAACGAAAATCATCGTTCGCTTCTGGATCATCTCCTTGCTGCTCGCTGTTTTGTCTTTGGCCACTCTGAAATTGAGATAGATAGGTAGGTTCGTATGTGGAAAGAGTTCTCTGACTTAAAAGATAAACGCATTCTCGTCGTCGGTTTGGGTCGTACGGGCGTTTCGCTCGCTCACTTCCTTTGTCAGCACGAAGCCCAAGTCACGGTGACGGATCACAAATCCAAGCCGGAACTGTCGGCGCAGCTCGAGCTGATCGACAAACTTCCGATCAAATTCGAACTGGGGAGCCATAGCCCCAAGACTTTCTTGCAGCAGGATCTGGTGATTCTGTCTCCGGGTGTGCCGTCGAATATGAAAATCTTCGACTACGCTCGCAGCCAGGGCGTCAAGATCACCGGTGAGTTCGAGTTCGCAGCGGGCTTCATCAAAGAACCCGTGATTGCGGTGACAGGAACGAACGGGAAGACCACGGTCAGCCGTTTGGTGGAATCCTTCCTGGGTGAATCGGGGATTTCTTCGTGGGTCGGCGGAGCCACGGATCGTCCTTTGACTGATTACTTGCGCATGGGTGAAAAAGCCCAGGTCGTGATCGCCGAAGTGTCGAGCTTCATGCTCGAGCATGCGGAAAACTTTAACCCTCAGAACGTCATCTTCACGAATCTTGCGGAAAACCATTTGGATCGTTACCGCTCCATGGAAGAGTACGTGAACGCGAAAAGACGGATCTTCAAGAATACGAATCTGGCGACGACTTCGATCTTGAACGCCGACGACAATGCGGTTGTCGAGCTTGCCAGGGATCCGTCGGTTCAGCGCGGAAAGATTTTCTACTTCTCGCGTAAGCCTTTGCTTGAGCCTCAGATCATGAATATCGGTGGGGCGGTCAATATCGGTGACGAAATTCGAGTCCGCACGGGACCTGAGATCGAGTACTACACGATCAAAGGCATGAGGATGCGCGGGAAGCACAATATTGAAAACATCATGGCGGCGATTCTCGCTGCTCGCGAACATGGTGCGAAACACGATGCCATCCAAAAGGTGATCGACGGCTATCGCAATCTTCCGCATCGAATCGAGTACGTGCGCAAGGTCGGCGGGGTTCAGTTCTACAACGATTCCAAAGCGACCAACGTGCATGCGGTTCTTCGCGCTCTGGACACTTTCGACGAGAACGTCATCCTGATCATGGGTGGTAAGGAAACGAATTTGAACTATGAGCCTCTTCGCAACATGGTGAAGAGAAAGGTCAAGACCTTGATCCTGGTCGGTGAAGCGAAAGAGCGCATCAACCGCGATCTTGGTGATTTCAGCGAGACCTTCCTGATCGGTACTTTCGAGGAAGCGATCTTGATCGCTTATCAAAAGTCCAGGATTGCAGATACGATCCTTCTGTCTCCGGGCTGCTCAAGCTTTGACATGTTTGACAGCTATGAGGAAAGAGGGGACTATTTCAAAGAGCTGGTTCAAAAGTTCAAATGAGATGATTTCTCTTAAAGCGGCACGGAGGCCTCTTTGAAAAGATCGATCTGCTTTCTTTGTCTTGCATCCCTATTGGCCTTATCCGGTTGCTCCAACGCGATGAAGAAGCGTCAGGAGCAGCGGGAAAAGGTGGCCGCTTCCTCCGGGCTTTTCTGCGAGTTCGTCAGTGGTGACGACCACAAAGACGTCGACGTCGAACTCAACTTTTCGATGGCTCGACGCTGCGATCCTGCCAAAAACTTCACTGTCACGTCTTATAAGAGCTCGGCCGAGGTCAATGGACTCATCTATTGCTGCTCGATCCTGAGAAAAGCCGAGCGTTCGACGCCCGCTGCGGCCAAACCAGAGGCAAAACCGGCACCCGAGGTAAAGGTGCCTGAAGCCAAAGCCTCGGCTCCCACTCCTGCTCCGAAGGCTCCCGTGGGCGAAGCGGCGCCTTAGAACTTTCAGTTGTTGAGTTTCAAAATCAGTTTCGTGGCGACACCGCGTCCGGACCTTGGTTCGGAAGTCTTCCTGCGTTCAGATAGAGATTTTCAAAATTGATATTTCCTTATGTAGTGAAGGAGACACCTTCAACTCATTATCTCAACTGTTTCACGGGAGACATCATGAAACCTTGGGTTCTTTTGCCTTTGGCCGCCATTTTTGTGAGCGCTTGCGCTTCGAAGCCTGCGCCGGAAGCTCCTCCAGCTGAGAGCAGCCCTCAAGTGATTTACTTGAAAGAAGGCGACCGTCAACCGGCGGGTGAACCGACAATCGAGTGGGAACGAGATGCCCGTGACATCGAAGTGAACGCGGCAGGGGGCAGCTATACGGCCGTCTTTAATCCAAAGAAAGTCATGAAGTGGGTCGAGTCGGTCCCTTATCAGGATTATGAAACTCGTTGGGTTCCAGTCGAGCGCCCTGGCACTTGCGAACGCTATGTCTGCCGTAACGATGCGACGAATGAAAGCCCTTCTTGGAATCGGTTCTTCCGGGCCTCCTCTCGTGCGGACAAAATCAAGGCTCTTTCAGATGCGGTCAAAGGGATTGGCGAAGTTTCCGCCGAGAAACTGGTGAGTGGACGTTATTTCACCTCGAAGCCGCGTTCCTGGAATGCGTTCGTGAACGAAATCGATCGTGCTAAAAACAATGGCGTTCTGCCATCGAACATCGTCTACAACGTCACGGTGAAATACAAAGCCGACAACATGACCAGTTTGGGTTATGAGGCGAACTCTTGCTCTGTCGAGCAGTACAGTTGCATCATTTTCGAAGACAAGCTGGTTCAGTTCCCGGTGACTCGCTACCGCTCGGTCACTCGTCAGAAAGTGATGGAAGAGCGCCGTCGCGAGTTCCAGATTTTCGTGAACAACCCGATCCTTCAGAGCTTTGAAACCGATCTGATCACTGTTCAGGTTGGTGATCAGGACGGCGACGTTTCCATCCATTATCCGGATGCAAAAACAATCTATCAGCATCAGATCGATCTTCGTGCTGGACGAATCACCTTCACCGGTGTTGATCGGGTTAAGTTGCCATTGCCTCGCACGATCCTGCGCGGTGGAGACCTCGCTTTCCGTAAAGGCAGCGAAGAGGCTGAACTGAATCTGTCGGTGGATGCGAAGTACATCCCTGAGGCGCAAAGTGGTGGGAACGACCAACTGGTCATTCGCTATGTGATCGGACGCTGCAAACAAAACTGGCTGGGCTACTGCAAAGGTGACTTTGTAATGGATCAGCCGATGTATGCTCAGGTCACGGGGTCTCAGGTCTATCTGCGGATTCCGATTTCTCAGAACGAGCGGATGCAGGTGAAGTATTCCTTTGCCCGTATGAACAGCCGTTTCTACAACGACCAGTACACTCCGGAAGTTGAATCTTCGAAGATCAACCGGAACAAATAAGAGAGCCTTCGGTTTAAAATAGAAAAGGCTTCCGCAAATGCGGAAGCCTTTTCTATTTTGGGACTACTTGCGGAAAGCAACGGATTCATCGATCACGGTTGGGCGACCTTCGGGAGTGCCCTTGTCGGCGCTTTGACCGAAATAGAGGACGCCATCACGGATCTGAAAGAGGTCGTATTGATCTCGTGGTGTTTTTGTCCAGCAACGATCGAGAATTGGGTTCTCAGAGGTCTTGTCAGTGATGTTCTGAGCTTGATCCTTTGGCCAATCGGCAAACTGGCAGAAGGACAGCGTGGTCAAGATCTCGGATCCTCGGTCGCTGACCGGTTTCATCTCGACAGTTTTCCAGTTGATGTCAATTTCCCAGTTGTCGTTGGATTTATCGACGTTTCCGTAGGTGCCTGTCTCCTGAACCTCGATGATGGCATCGGTGCACTCGTTCGTTTCATAGTAAGTCGTGACCTTACGAATGTCGCCGCCAATGCGATACTCTTCTTTTTGTGCGGCCAGGCCGAACAGATCGAGGGAAATATTCTGGCAGTCGGATTTCCAAGTTTCGGCGATTCCGGATTCACGCACGTCTTCGTCGGTGAGGTTTCTAACGCCTGAACCAGAGGTATCGCTGCTATTGCAAGCACCGAGCATCAGGGCGAGGGACCCGGCGAAAATCGCTTTTTTCAACATCGTCTTTCTCCTTGTTGTGATGATTGGAAGATTCAAGAGGAATCCCCGTTGATCGACTTTTCGTTGATAGCAGCCTGTGGGGCGGGCATTCAAACGGCCCCAGCGAATTTCCAGAAATCGGGAAAAGGAACGGCTCGGAATTGAAGAGTTCCCGAAATCGATGTCAAAGAAGGTGACAGCCTTTTCTTTTCTTCAGGGCGGGATTCCCCTAGGGGCCAGGAGCCCGCTCCCGCCATGGAACGAATCTTGGAATATTCCATGATGCCGACATGGGGAGTACGATGGGTTTCAGTCGAGAATTTTCTGCGTTCGCGGTTTTTCTGGTGGCGATGACTGCCGGAGCAAACCCTCTCGACTCGATTCCGGAGGCCGTGTGTCCGGCTCAAGAAGAGCCGGCGCCCCCTCCACTTCCCGGAGAACCCACTGTTCAGCTGCCCGATGTCGGGCCAATTCCTCTTCCTCGGCCAAGACCCACCCCTCCGAAAGTTCCAGAGATTCCTGATGATGGGCCTGATCTGTCTTCGACAGGGATCGAGCTGTATGACCGAGCCCTGCGTGACGAAGAACCGAAGAGCATTCTTCCGTTTTGGTTCGGCTATCCTTGGGCGAAAATCAAAACTCCCGTTCTTTGGACGCGGTATCTCAGCGAATCCTTGCGAACCAATGGACGGGAACTTTTGCGGACGGCTCCGAAAGATGCCGAGCTCTTCTGTCCCAATTTCAAAAATTTGAACGATGAGCAGCGATTGGCTTTTTGGGTCCGTTTGATCTCGCTGCTGATGGAGCGGGAAAGCACCTACAATCCCGTGCGAACCTACAGTGGAGAAAGCATCGAGTACGGACTTTTCAGCACCGGCCTTTTGATGCTGTCGCTGTCTTCGGCGAAACAGTCGCGCTTTGGTTGCACGATGATCCAAAGCAACGATGACCTCTTTTTTTGGCGAAAGAATATGGACTGTGCGGTTCGGATCATGTCCTTCTTTTACAAAGAGGACCAGGTCATCGCTTCGCACTCTCAGGTCGAGCCCGGAACCGGGCGATGGATGGGGCTTTCGCGTTACTGGGAGCCGATGCGGGACAATCGTTTGCGCGGAGAAAAGAGTCGGCATCTCTTGATGAGGTCCGTGAAGCAGCAACGGCTTGACTGGCTTGAAGAGGGCCGGGGGAAATCCCACCCTGCAAAGCGAGACGAGATTCATAAAAGTCGAGGCGAAAAGTCCTTTGGCCGAATCCTGCGTTTGATGAATCAAATGGCATTTTGTCCGTCGGGGTCGCCTGATGACTATGAAGCGCCAGAGCCTTTGCCGGAAATCGTTCCGATCCCTCGGCCTCGGCCCGAGCCATGGCCGCCGAAGCCGGAAGAGCCGAAGATTCCTCCGGGCTGTCCTCCCATCAAAAAATGAGGGAATCATTTTTCGCTGGATCAAAGTCCGTGATGATTTGATTTCATCCCGAGCGTGGATTCTGGACTGACAAGAAGAGCACACTTCCTTAGACTATATGGATAT
>JAHBUU010000020.1 GCA_019637895.1 Pseudobdellovibrionaceae bacterium
CTCTGCATCGCGATCGTTCTTTCGACGGCTTCCTGCGCCCATCGCTCCACCTCGATTTCGCGCAGCCTTCCTGAACGCGCCGTCGCCCGCCATCCAAACCAGGCCGACAGCGTCACCGATTCTTATTTCGATTGGCCGGTGAACTCGGCTCGCATGACTCGCGGGTTTTTCACCAACAAACGCCGCCCTCACCTGGGGCTCGATTTAGCGGCCGCCAAAGGCAGCCCTATTCTTGCTTCTCGCGGGGGAACGGTGATCTATAAGGGTCGTGATTTTCGCGGCTTCGGCAATCTCATCATGATCGAAAGCCCCGGAGGCTGGGCCACGCTCTATGCCCACCTGGATCGCTTTATGGTGACCGAAGGTCAAAAGGTCGCCATGGGGGAAATCATCGGCACCATGGGCCGCACAGGACGCGCCACGGGCGTCCACCTGCACTTCGAGATCCGCCGGAACAAAGTGGCCGTTGACCCACTTCCATACCTTCCTGGCGGCGCCAAGCTCGCCAAAAGATAAACCCCTACGGCAACAGGAGCAGCCTTCTCCGACTGCACGCTTCCTCGATGCGAAGAAGCGCTGTTTCATCTGAGAATCAGGAGCGGTTGTCGCAAAAAAAAGGACTGCCTCATCAGCAGTCCTTTTTTCGTTCGTTCTTTGCTGTTCGGCTTAGAACATATTCAAGTTCGCGCTCAGGCCGATGTTCGTGCGGTCTGCACGCATATCGAGCGGAGTGAACTGAACGTTTGGATAGAGGTAGATGTCACGAGAAACGGACATGCCCAAACCAACGGATTGGTAAGGAGCCAAGGAAGTCACGGAACCATCCGCGCCAACACCACGGTACTTCACGTTTTGGAAGTAACCGAAAACGGTCCGGAACGAGAAGTTGTCGTTAAAGGTGTATTCTGCGAATGGGAACAATCCGTAAACGTAGTCCATCTGTCGCGCACCTTCAGCGGCGAACTCAGGAGCAACAGCGCCTTTCCAGATCGCTTTGGAAGCGAGGAAGGAAACACCCGCTGACCAAGAAGACGTTCCCAGATCCGCGAGGATGGTTTGTCCAACACCGACAGATCCGACACCGTTCATTCCACGAACGGATTCAGAATCCGTGTAGTGGGAGTAGCTCACATCCGAGATCATCTGCATCTCGCCCACTTTGTAAGCGCGAGTGTAGCTGAGGGATGGAGTCGAAACTTCGAAACGATCGCGGTTCTGGCCGCGGAAACGAGGATCTTCGAACTCACCGCGGGTCATGTCACCGTGGAACGGGTTGATCACGCTGAGACCGGTTCCCAACGACAAGCTATCACGGTTTGTGATCGCATATTTGACACCGACGGAACCAGAGATCGAGGTCAGAGCTGGAACTTCAGCGCCCGCACGATAGTTCGGACGGATCTGTTGGAACGGACGCTCGATGGAAGCACCGCTATACGAGAAAGCTGTTTTGATGGACCACTTGGATTTCGATCCCAACTCAGCGCGAAGCTTTTTGTTGGTGATCTCGGCATCGATATCCTCTTGTGGCTTTTCAGCCGGAGCGACATCAGATGCTTTCACTGTGGATTGGTTGCTCGTTTCTTGAGCGTTGACCGTGGTCACCGCAAAGATCGCCAGAAGTGTGGCAAAAAACTTATTCATGGTTCCCCCTTAATAAAGTATCCGTAGGTCCAAATTGACACCACGGACATCCCCTGTACAAAAGTCGTGCCCCAAGCGTCGCGCCCCCTCGAGAATTTATCAAGTTGTATTCGTTATGAGCAAAACCCTAACGCGAAGCATTTACATGGGCGTCGAAAACAATGACGGCCCCTTATAAAGCCTAGTTTTCAGGGCCTCGCATCATTTGTCCCCTCCCTCTTTTCAAAGAGGCTCGCTATCCTAGCGTCAATGAAGCCAAAAATAGCATTGGTCCTCTCTGGAGGCGGCGCGCGAGGCGCTTATCAAGTTGGGGTTCTGCAAGGAATCTCTGAGATCTTAAAGAAGAACGACATCGAACCGCCCTTCAAAATTTATACGGGTGTGAGTGCCGGCGCGATCAATGCGTCCTTTCTTGCCTCAACCAATGAGGACTTTCACCAAGGCGTGGCGCGGCTCGCCGAACTGTGGGGGCAACTTAGCTCCGACCAAGTCTTTGCATCGGATGCGGTTCAGATGGGAAAAATCGCCGTGACCTGGGCTCGGGATTTGGGATTCGGCGCTCTGACAGGAACGGCCCCCGGCAAGGCCCTTCTCGAAACCAGTCCCCTCCATCGCCTCCTCAAAGAATATCTGAACGTCGGTGCGATCCAACGAAACATCGAAAACGGGCACCTCGAAGCCCTGGCTCTGACGGCGGTCGATTATACGACTTCGGATTCGGTCACTTTCATCCAAGGCAAAGACGGCCTCCCCTCCTGGAGAAAAACCCGTCGTCATTCGGAAAAAACCCGGATCGAAACCGAACACGTGATGGCGTCGTCGGCGATCCCTTTGCTTTTTCCAGCCATTAAAGTCGGAGACACCTGGTTCGGGGACGGCTGCGTTCGCAACAGCCAACCCTGTGCACCAGCTCTGTATCTGGGAGCTGATCGCATGATCATCGTCGGCGTGCGACCACAAATTCAAGTCCCTCAAACACCCCATATTCCCAGTGTTGGCCGAGTGATGAATTTGCTTTTGAATGCCGTTCTTCTCGATGGCGTCGAGTTGGATGCGGATCGAATGGGACGAATGAATGAGTTCGTTCGCCGCGTCCCCACTGAGATGAGATCCGCGCTGAACTATCGAGAGGTCAACTTTTCAATGATCTCTCCGTCAGCGGACATCGGGAAAATGGCCGCCGATCGCTCTTCGAAACTTCCCCGGATCGTTCGTTATCTGCTGAAAGGTCTGGGAACCCTCGAGGACACCTCCGAAATCATCAGCTATCTGCTGTTCGATCCGGAGTTTTTACAGACTCAGATGAAACTGGGAAAAGGCGACGCTCTTCGCCAAGAGGATGATCTCCTAAAAGTCTTGCGCTAGGTGCCAGGTCCTGTTTGCGGAAGCGCTGCTTCCGCAAACAGGACCTGGCACCTTTTAGATTTCAACCTGGATTCCGACTTCGATCACTTGATTCGGAGGAATCCGGAAGAAGGCTGTCGGTCTTTGCGCGTTCTTCGACATCACGGCAAAAAGTTTTTCTCGCCATAACGACATCGCCGGCAAATTCGAGGGCAGAATGGTTTCTCGTCCCAAAACGAAGGTCGTTTCATTCACGTTAAAGTGAATATCCTCATTGCGACAGGCATCGAGGATGTGCTTCATCTTGGGCGTTTCCATGAAACCGTAGGACGCGAGAATGCGGTAAAAATTCGGGACGATTTCCTGGATCTCGACTCGCTCGGCTTTTGCGATGGTCGGAACCTCTTTTGTCATGATCGTGAGAATCGCGATCCTCTCGTGCAAGACGCGGTTGTGTTTGACGTTATGAAGAAGCGGAACCGGAACACCCCACGGATCCCCTGCCAAATAAATCGCAGTTCCGGGAACTCGTAAGGGGGGCCGTCTCATGATCTGCTGACAGAAATCCTCGATGGACATGGATCGTTCTTTGAGACGGCGATACAGGACCTGTCGTCCCGTTCTCCAGGTCGTCATCAAAAGATAGATCACGACGGCGGCGGCCAGTGGCACCCATCCTCCGTGCGCCACCTTGGTCAGGTTCGATCCCAGGAAAGCCACATCGATCACCAAGAAGCACACCACGAAAGGGACAGAGTACCACCAGCTCCACTTCCAGCGACGGAAGGCCACCATAAACGTCAACATGGTCGTGATCACCATGGTCATGGTCACGGCGATCCCGTAAGCGGCCGCCAGATTGCTGGAGCTTTTAAAGGTCAGCACCAACCACACCGCCCCGATGAACAGTGCCCAGTTCATGAATGGCACATAGATCTGCCCAATTTCTCGACTGGAGGTGTGAACGATATTGATCCGAGGCAGAAAGCCCAACTGCGAAGCCTGGCGCGTGATCGAAAAGACGCCCGAGATCAGGGCTTGAGAGGCAATCACAGTCGCCACCGTCGAGAGCAGCACCATCGGTAGCAAAGCCCATTCCGGGGCCAGCAAATAGAACGGATTGCTGATGGCCTCGGGCTGACTCAAGAGCAGCGCCCCCTGGCCGAAGTAGTTCAACAACAAGGCGGGCATGGCCACGAACAGCCAGGCCCGACGGATCGGGATCCGCCCAAAGTGTCCAAGGTCGGCATACAAGGCCTCACCGCCCGTGACGACGAGGACAACAGCGCCCAGAACCAAAAAACCTTCCCAGCCGTTTTCAATGAAAAACTGAACCGCATACAGCGGAGAGATGGCCATGAAGACCTCTGGATTCGCCATCGCACCACGAAGTCCGAGGGCTGCCAGAACGAAAAACCACAACAGGAGAATCGGTCCGAAAAAAGTCCCGATCCGTCCGGTGCCGAATCGCTGCACCAGGAAAATCCCGTTGATGATAAAGATCGCAAGCGGAATCACCCACTGATCAAACACCGGCGTCACCAGACTGAGCCCTTCGACGGCGGACAGAACCGAGATGGCGGGCGTGATCGCCCCGTCCCCATACAAGAGGGCTGCACCGATCAGACCCAGAGTGATGACAAACCATCTTTTGCGACTTTGTTGATTCGAATAACTGGTCAAAAGCAAAGCCATCAGGGACAGGATTCCACCTTCGCCTTTGTTGTCCGCTCGCAAAACGATGGCCACATATTTCACCGAGATCATCAGAATCAACGACCAGAAAATCAGCGACAGGACACCCAGGACGTTGTCGTGATTCAGAGCCAAAAAGTGGTGCTGCGAGGAAAAGCATTCTCTGAGGGAATAAAGGGGGCTGGTCCCGATGTCGCCAAAGACGACACCCAGAGCACCAAGGGTCAGAGCCCAGACTCCCGAATTGCCTTGATGTTCTTGCCGCGCCGATGTTCGTTGTTTGGATCCCATGAAGTCGAATCCTACCCTTGCCCTCTGGAGGCTTCAAGTGTTTGTGGCCTGTTGACGAACGCCGGATAAGCCCGCACCATTGAAGGCGTGAGCGACACGACGAAAAAATGGTTCATTTTAAGCGCCGGCCGCATCGAGGGGCCTTGGACTCCCGAAGAGGTGGAAACGAAACTGCCGTCCACTTCAGAGCCCTTAATCTGGGGCCGAGGTCTTGCCGACTGGCTGCCCGTGGATTCCTGGAGAGCCGCTCTGCAAACCGGAGGCGCGGCTCTGAGTGAGGCCATTCCCTTTGACGAAGCCTCTTGGAGCTATCGCAACCGCACGGATGACCGCGTTCACGGACCCTTTACTTATGTTGACCTCCTCGCCACCCTTCGCGAGATGAAGGATTTTTCAGACGTCGAAATCTCTGGCCCTGATCTGAAGGACTGGAGCGAGATTTACGAGATCCAAAAAATCGTCGATGAACTGGGGATTTCCCGCCGAGCCCATCAGCGGGTACCCATGATGGGGCATCTGATTTTCGAAGCACCCTCCGGAGAACAACAGCAGGTTCGTGTGGTTTCGATCAGCGCGGGCGGAATGTCCCTCAATGAAGCGACACCTTTTGGAATCGGCACTCAGTTCAAGGCTCAATTGCGCAGCCCCAATTTGTACGCCGAGATCGCCTGCACCTGCGAGGTGGTCTACTCGGGCCCCCAGCAGACAGGACTGCGTTTCACCCATCTGCCGGCCGAAGGTGAGTCCGCCATCATTGAGTATGTGAACAAGTTCAAGAATCTCGGGGAGAGATAAAAATTCCCCGACGGCCCAGCGTTGCGCTTCGTTTTCCCTGAAAACCCGAGCGGGCATCCAGCTGAAAACCGCTCTTCTTCAAGGAGCGCTTCAGGTTCCCGGTGCAGGCATAGGTCGAGACCAAAGAGTCCTCGTTCGCGCAAGCGCCCCAGAAATTCGAAAGAAATTCTTCCGTCCACAGGAGCGGACTCGTTTTCGAGCTGAACGCATCGTACATGATCCCATGGAAACGCCCCTCCGGAACCGAGTCCTCACCGAAAGCTCCACGGATGTCCCAGCGCCCTTCGTTCAAGGCCCGACCCAGTTCCTGAAACAGGAGATCTTTTGAAACCCCCGTCTTTTCAGAGACTCCGCCGAGAACGTTTTCAAGATCGCTTTTGATTTCTCCGTCAGAAAGATCGCCCCTCAAGAAGGCCTTTAAGACCTGGCTTAAGGGCTCGACCGACTCCATGGTGACGATTTCAAAGTCTTTACCAGCCAGAATGGCCTGCGCGGCCGTGACGAACTCGACATAACCGAGCCCCAATCCCAGGCTAAAAATACGGGCTTTGGGAAGGAGGGAAAAGATCTCGCGCAAAGGCTCTCCATAGATAAAGAGCGTCTCTTCCAGGGCCCCTCCCGAGTGGTGCATGGCCTCGGAGGAGGTTCCCTCGGTTTTGAGCGTCAGGCTGCCATCACGAGTGATTTCACGCTGAAAGCCCATCTCTTGCCAAGTTTTCACGAACCTCTCCTTCCCCGCAGCCGGGCCTTGCGCCAGGGGCCGCCCCCCGCTACATTGCGCCCATGGCGAGTTCCTGGAATGGCGTCCCCTATATCACCATCGGCGAGAGATATCACGAGCGATTCGGAGGCAAGGTCTATAAGATCCCCGTCTCTGTCGTGGATGACTGCCCAAACCGCCGAGGCCTCAAAGGCATGCAGACCTGTGTTTTCTGCGATGTTTGGGGATCTGCGGCTCGCGCTGACGTGATGGTTCTTCCTTTACAAGAACAGATCGAAAAGGTTCACGGGATCTTGTCGCGGAAATTCAAAACCGCCGAACAGTTCCTGGTCTATTTCCAGGCCTACACAAATACCTTCACGAAAATCACGGCTCTCAAGGCGAACTTTGAAACCGCCTTGTCTTATCCGTTTGTGAGGGGCCTCGTCGTTGGCACTCGGCCCGATTGCCTGTCAAAATCAGTCTTCGATCTGTGGACCGAATACCACGAGCGCTCTTTCGTTGCCGTCGAGCTGGGCGTTCAGAGTTTTTATGACGACCAACTGGAATTCATGCGCCGCGGGCACACCGGCAAAGAGTCGATTGCCGCTATTCACAAGATCTCCAAAGAAACACCAGTGGACCTGGGGATTCATTTGATCTTTGGAAATCCCGGCGAAACTGACGAGCAGATGATTGAGACAGCAAAGATCTGCAATGATCTGCCGATCACCAATGTGAAACTCCACAATCTGCACGCGCTGACAAATACCCCTCTTGAAGAGATGTATCACCAAGGCAGCTTCCACCCCGTCGATCTCGAGACTTATGCCAGACGGGTCCGAATCTTCCTGGAAAATCTGTCCCCAAGACTCGCCGTTCATCGTTTGGCCGCCTACTCTTCTCGCCGCGACGAGCTCGTGGCCCCGAAGTGGACCGGCGACAAAATGGGCACGCATCAATTCATTTTGACCCAGATGAAACAGCAAAAGAGCTTTCAAGGCGCCGCCCTTTCATGCAGCGATGCAGAAGAAAACCGCCTGAAAAACCAGCTGGCCGAGAGAATGCTTCTTTAGTTCTTTCCACCCCTCATCCACGCGCACATCCACATTCCTCAGCAAAAAAATTTAAGTTCATGTCAGACCACGACAGGAGCTCGGGGCGTTAAGCCTTTGATTTCTCATTCAAGCGCTCAAAAAAGCATCCCCACTCTCGGGAGCTTGCCCCTGATGCGTTCAAATCCAGCAAGGACAGATCAGTGAAGGCCGCGAAAAATCTTGCTGAAATGATAAGCAGCGGCAGAAAAAATAAAGGTCGAGGTCCCGGAAAATGTTTGATTTGAGAAAAAAGGGGCGACACACTGAATTCGAGATCCAGATACGCCTTATTGATGAGGCAAAGGAAATGCTCCCCTAGATCTAGTGGTTAAACCACGAAACCGAAGGAAGCTCCGACCCAGGCAAGGACTGCCGTCAATCTCAAAACTCATAGAAATAAGGTTTTCCTCCTCGTTGAACGCAATGCGAAACAAGCACTGCAAAACAAAGAGGGGAAGCGACGGTTTGTCTTATCTGAAGAGAACGGGGGGTTTTCTTCGGAGGGGGCATTTTTCACCCGAAAGGGTCAGGAACAAGAGGAACGACGATGTTGAATCAAGAGGGGATGTCCGGCACCACGAATGGCGCTTCCAACTCCAACAACCAACCGCACATGATGCGAGTCAAAAAACGTGACGGCAGTCTCGAGCCCGTCGACGTCACGAAGATCGTGGAGCGTGTTCGGCACTGCTGCCAGGGCCTCACCCAGGTGGACCCACTTCGCGTGGCAACAAAGGCCATCAGTGGTCTCTATGATGGTGCATCAACCAAAGAGTTGGATAACCTCAGCATTCAAACAGCGTCTCTCTTGATTGGCGAAGAGCCCGAGTACTCCAAGCTCGCTGCCCGCCTGCTGTCTATTTATGTCGACGAAGAAGTCCGTTCGCAAAAGATCCAGTCTTTCGCCGATGCGGTCTCTTTCGGTTTCATCAATGGCTTGATCGGTGAAAGCACCGCCAAATTCGTTGCTGAACACAAAGCGGCTCTTTGCGCCGCGATCGAGCCTTATCGCACGGATCGTTTCGAATACTTCGGACTCCGCACGATCTACGACCGCTATCTCTTGAAAAACCCAACGACCCGTCAGGTTTTCGAGACTCCCCAGTATTTCTTTATGCGCGTGGCTTGCGGTCTTGCTCAAAACGTCGACGAGGCGATCGAGTTCTACCGTTTGATCTCGTCTCACGACTACATGCCATCCACACCGACCCTGTTCAACTCGGGAACTCTGCGCCCGCAGATGAGCTCTTGCTATCTGGCGGATTCTCCGGATGACGATCTGAACAGCATCTATGACAAATACAAAGACATCGCTTTGCTCTCGAAATTCGCGGGCGGGATTGGTGTTGCTTACCACCGTGTTCGTTCTCGCGGTTCTTTGATCAAAGGAACCAACGGCCACTCGAACGGTATCATTCCTTGGCTGAAAACTCTTGATTCCTCTGTCGCGGCCGTCAACCAAGGCGGTAAACGCAAAGGGGCTGCCTGCGTTTATCTCGAGCCATGGCACGGGGATATCGAAGAGTTCCTGGAAATGCGTGATAACACCGGTGACTCGTCGAAACGAGCTCACAACCTGAACCTTGCTGTTTGGGTTCCAGATCTGTTCATGAAACGTGTCGAGGCCGATGCTATGTGGTCTTTGTTCGACCCTCGCATCGTTCCGAATTTCCCGGATCTTTTCGGCGAAGAGTTTGAAAAAGCTTATGCTGAAGCCGAAGAGAAAAAACTCTTCAGCCGTCAGATGAAAGCCCGCGACCTCTACGGCCGCATGATGAAGACCTTGGCTGAAACCGGAAACGGCTGGATGACCTTCAAGGATCACTCCAACAAAAAGTCCAACCAAACCGGCAAAAACGGCAACGTCATCCATTTATCGAACCTCTGCACCGAAATCCTGGAAGTCACTTCCAACAAGGAAACTGCGGTTTGCAACTTGGGTTCTGTGAACCTGAGCCGCCATATCGTGAATGGATCCTTCGACTTCGATAAATTGGGTCGCACCGTTCGCACGGCCGTGACTTATCTGGATCGTGTGATCGACATTAACTTCTATCCGATCCAAACGGCCGAAGACTCCAACCACAAATGGCGTCCAGTGGGCCTAGGTGTGATGGGCTTGCAAGATGCGCTCTTCCAACTGCGGATTCCTTTCGACTCCGAAAAAGCGAAAGAGCTTTCGACTCGCATCCAAGAAGAGATCTATTTCCACGCCTTGACCCGCAGTGCGGAGTTGGCGGAAGAATTCGGTCCTCACGGTGCTTTCGCGGACACGCGCGCCGCCCAAGGACAACTCCAGTTCGACCTGTGGGGTGTGACACCTTCACAGACCGAGCGCTGGGAAAAACTCCGTGCCCGCATCGTCAAAACCGGCCTTCGCAACTCGTTGATGATCGCGATCGCTCCGACCGCCACCATTGCTTCCATCGTCGGTTGCTATGAAGCGATCGAGCCGCAAATCAGCAACTTGTTCAAGCGCGAGACCCTGTCCGGCGAATTCCTGCAGATCAACCGCTATTTGGTGAACGAACTGAAGGCGATGAACCTGTGGAACGAAGACCTTCGCACCGAGATCAAACTCGCCGAAGGCTCGATCCAGGATGTGGTGGGAATTCCTGCCGACATCAAGGAACTCTATCGCACGGTTTGGGAACTTCCGATGAAGTCCCTGGTCGACATGGCCGCCGCTCGTGGTGCTTATATCGATCAAAGTCAGTCTTTGAATCTCTTCATGGAAAGCCCGACTCTCGGCAAACTTTCTTCGATGTACATGTACGCATGGAAAGAGGGCGTGAAAACGACCTACTACCTGCGCTCACGTCCAGCGACAAAGATCGCCAAGACCACGGTTCGCAAATCAGGATCGACCGCAACAGCGGCTCCGATGGCGGAAAACACGACGAACGCGGCACCTGCCGCGACCTCGAAGACGTATTCCGAATCTGAAGTCATTGCCTGCAGTCTGGATAACCCTGAAGCCTGCGAAGCCTGCCAATAATTGGCGTAGAAAGAAAATGGAGTAGATTATGATTTTGAATCCTGGATTCGACCTGAACTTGCGTCCCATGAAATATCCCATCTTTTTCGAGATGTTCAAAAATGGGATCAAAAACACCTGGACCGTCGACGAAGTGGACTTCTCGACGGATGTCACCGACCTTCATCAGAAGCTGACTCCTTCGGAGCGCCATCTGATCAATCGCCTGGTCGCGTTCTTCGCGACCGGCGACTCCATCGTCGGCAACAACTTGGTGCTGAACCTTTACAAACACGTGAACTCACCCGAGGCGCGTTTGTACCTGTCTCGTCAGCTTTACGAAGAGGCTCTCCACGTTCAGTTTTATCTGACCCTGCTGGATACCTACATCCCAGATCCTGAAGAGCGCGTGAAGGCCTTCAAAGCGGTCGACAATATTCCGTCGATCCAAAAAAAGGCTCAGTTCTGCTTCAAGTGGATCGATTCCATCAACGAGCTGGATACGCTTGAAACTGTCGAAGATCGCCGTAAGTTCTTGATGAACTTGATCTGCTTTGCTTCTTGCATTGAAGGTTTGTTCTTCTTCGGTGCCTTCGCTTACGTTTACTTCCTGCGCTCGAAGGGCCTCTTGCAAGGTCTTGCTTCGGGAACGAACTGGGTCTTCCGCGACGAAAGCATGCACATCGCTTTCGCCAACGAAGTCATCCAGACCGCTCGTCGCGAAGAGCCCGGCTTGTTCAATGAACAAATGAACGAGATGGTCACTCAGATGATCGAAGAAGCCATCGAGTGCGAGATGACTTTTGCACAGGACATCCTGGAGCATGGAATCGCCGGTCTTTCGGTCAAAGATATGCGCCAGTACCTCGAGTACGTTGCAGATCAACGCCTGGAAGCATTGAACATTCCTCCTCGTTACAATTCCAAGAACCCTTTTGGCTTCATGGAATTGCAAGACGTTCAGGAACTCGCGAACTTCTTCGAGCGCCGCGTTTCCGCTTACCAAGTGGGCGTGTCTGGCTCCGTCGCTTTTGACGAAGTTTTCTAAATTCCATGTCCTCGAAAACAGGTCGGTCGGAAGACCGACCTTCTCCGACCAAGACTGTTTCGACGAAGAAGGAATATGCCCTCTGGGCACTCCTTCTTTTTGTCGTTTTTGCAGCAGGATGGGTGCGTGGCTATAAGCCCGAAATCGACTGGGAGTCGATCTTTGGCAAAGAAAAACCATTGGTGCTCTTGGCGCCTGAAAACTCATGGCTGACCCGTGAGGTCGCGCAAAACCTTTCGGAGCAAATCAAAAGAGACGTTCAAATTGAAATCATCGACGACTTTGAAGAGTTCGAAGCTCGCCTGGTTCCGCTGGATTCGCCTTCTTTGGTCTGGTTGCCCGCCTCTTGGGCCGCGGCCTTTGATGGTCAAGATTTGCTTGCCGATTTCGATCGCCTGAACGAAGAAATTCGCACCAAGGTCAGTCCTGATTTTGTTGCGATCGAGACCGGGAAACCCCATTTTCTGCCGCTGCTTTGGTCTGTGGAAAAGAACAACCTGCGAGTCGAAGGCTTCGCCATTCCTCATGGCGGGACAGATCGATCCGGTGCAATCAAGGCCCTGCGAAGCCTTCTTGCGACCGATCAGGCCCTGCGCTTAACCCGCGAGAGTCCGGCCGCTTCGACACTGCGCTCACTGGACGAGGAAGATCTTCCTCACGAAAAAAAATCCAGGACCTTGCGGGACCTGGGACTTCGCCAGCTCAAACGTTGAAATTAGGAATCACGGAGAACGCAAAACACTCACGGTGAAAAGACCGGTGTTTGAGTTGCGATGAGGAACACCGTCCGCATCGATACCGACAATTTCGAATTTCACCTGATATGAAATCGAAGAGGATGTTCCGGAAGGCAGCTTCGTTCCCCGGATCCCGACGCTGTAGCGGCCTTGGATGCAACGAGGTGTGGTATCCGCCTCGAAAATCGAGACCACATCAGTTCCTACGTTCAGAGAGATCGGTGTCCCACTTCTGGTGACGCTCACTTCGATTCGATTGCTCGGATAGGTCGAGGCGTAACAGTCCCCACCAAATTCGACAAAATCAGTCGGTGCCGCTGCTGGCCCCAGAATCTTGCTTTGAATGTTTGTGGTGCCGGGGCCTTTGACCGTGAGCTGATTCGCGTCTGGAGTCGCATCGGCACAGCCACTCTCCGGACACATTGATTCAAGGATCTGATCACTCGCCAGAGGAACGCCCGTCGGAGAGCACCCAAACAGGAAACCCGACAGCACAATGACCGGCAAATAGAAAAGATTTCGATTTGTCATAGTCTTCCCCTCACCTTGATCTTATCGGCAGGACTGGACCTGAATACAGGGCCTGGCGTTGAAAGTCTCAACTTGTGACGTTCATTTTTAGAGACTTGTCTCAAAACGAATCACGCCGGACTCTGATTCGCCTTTTCCCGAAGACCGAGAGAGCTTCACGCGGAAAAAAGAGAACACTCGACGAATCTCGTCGTCACTGAGGAAGATCCAATAGATTGCCAGCATTCCCAGCGAGAAAGTCCACAAATCCATCAGAGCGGCAATTCCCAGATGGAACAGCACCCCCGCCAGAAGCCAAGGCTTTCGCAGTCGCGGACTCAACATCGCCGCCGGAAAATAAATTTCAAAGATCAGCGTCGCAAAAGTCATCGCGGAAACCAGAAAAGCAAAGTGCCGCAGAAAAGCCATGTCCGTGATGACCATCTGGGGATTTCCAAGGACGGTCCAAAGAGCCGTTCCATCCCACCAGCTCGCGCCTTTCAGTTTTTCGAAACCGGTATAGGCGTAAAGAGCCATGAGCTGAATCATGAGCAATCGACCAAAAGCCGAAGACACCGCATTGCCACCCACAAGACCCGGACTCCCCTGCCGCCGACGCCACCAAGCTCTCACGCTGAGATGTTCTTCCGAGCGGGTAAACATCAGATAAAACAAACTCAGACCCAAAAGGACATCCGCACCGAAGAGAATCGAATAGTTTCTTTGCAGAAATCCCATGTGAAGAACCCAGGCAAGGGGCCCCCAGATCCGAGCGCCCGCTCCGATCAGCACCATCAAAAGAGCCACCAGGAAAAGAAGATGGATCATGGGCGCCATGGAATCTGGCCACAAGGCAAACCAGGCAAAGGGAGGTCGGTACGACTCCATCATCAAAGGCAGAGCCATAGCCCGAGGAACGAGCCCCTGCTCGGAAAAAGACTCCATGTTTGCGAACTGACGAACACTGTAAAGCCAGAGCATCGTGGCCGCGACTTGCACGCGGGCCAACGCAAAACCCCAAGGCCGATGGAACTCGAACCAAAACTGATTCCAGGACTGCCACCATCCGACAAGTCGATTTTTCACAAACCCACCTCGTCGTTCATTTGCGAGCAACGATACTCTTGATCAGAGAACCCGACCTGCTGACTCATCTCACCCAAGGCCCGATCTGAAAACAAAACAGCCTCATCCAAGGTGGGAATCGAATCCACAACATGTTCGATGCGAATCACAGAAACAGGTGCGTAGTGACGACAAAGCCATGGACCAAGGACCGCCTGAATCCGTCGCGGATCCAGCAAGAAGTACCTCATGGCATACAGATCACGGCGACGACCCAAATCCCAAACCCCTTGGTCCTTTTCTTCGGGCATCGAGATGATTCTTGGTTCGTCCATCGAGGTTTCGCCATCCTCATTTTCTTGAAACAAGGTAAAGCGAAGATACATGGTGTGCGCCGGATCCGGCGAAAAGAAATTCCAACTGACGTTCAGGCCGACCATCGCCGCATAGGGATAGATCACCGAACCCAAAACCCGCCCTGGATAAGAAAGACCGTTCGGCATGACAACGATCACGAACACATGAAAAAGAAGCCATGCCGAAAAGAGAAGTCGAAAAAAGATGCCGACCTTAGAGGTTGGCATCGCCTTCATTCTCCGATTCGTCCGAATCAATATCCGCCATCTCGTAACCGAGCTCATCCTCAGGATGAGCCGCTTCCTCTTCAAAGAGCGAAGGCTCGTCCTCTCCGGTGGTTTCTTCACCAGAGGCTTCCGCGGACTCCTCGACTGAAGACGCCTCTACGGATTCATCAACGGACTCTTCGGCTCCGCCGACGCCGTCG
The DNA here is from genome assembly GCA_019637895.1 of Pseudobdellovibrionaceae bacterium. Classification (GTDB taxonomy): domain Bacteria; phylum Bdellovibrionota; class Bdellovibrionia; order Bdellovibrionales; family Bdellovibrionaceae; genus JAHBUV01. The sequence continues at coordinate 14,688 of JAHBUU010000020.1, forward strand.
CCTTTTTCAGCCGCCGGTTTTTTCATCGCTTCCAATCGAGCGGCCCGGGCAGCCTCTTCCAAGGTCACCAGGGTGGTTCCAGCAGCGATGGCTTCATCGTATTTTTTGAGCCAATTCAAATCGCGCGTTGGGACTTCTTCGTCCACAGCCAAGGCATCACGAATGTTTTGCGCACGATCCTTGTCCTTTTGCTCGCGCTGGCGGCGTTTTTCTTGCTCAAAGAAGTCAGAGCTGACGGAGATTTGCTCCAGCTGACTCTGAATTTTTTCGAGTTCCTCTTCTCCGGCCGAGTAACTGCCAAGCGCCACATCCTGAGACATATTGTCAGTGACCTCAGACAAGCTCTGTTTCTTTTCATCTTCCTCGCCAATGCCTTCAGGCAGAAGCTCGTCGATCTGAGAAAGGGTCGGAAGCTCTTTCAGATTCCGGAGTCCAAAGATCTCAAGGAATTTGCGAGTCGTCTCATAGAGCATCGGACGGCCGGGCAAGTCTGACTTCCCACCGAAGGTCACCAGGTTCTTTTCCATCAAGGCGCGCAGCAAATGACCCGACTCAACACCGCGGATCTCATCGATCTCGGATTTCACCAGAGGCTGTTTGTAGGCAACGATGGACAGGACTTCCAAGGCTGGTCCCGAGAGACGGAAAGTCCGTGTCTTGAGTGTTCGGCGCAAGAATTCCATATTGTCGACTTTGGTGCGGATCTGCCAGCCACCCGGAACTTCTTCGAGAGTGACCCCACGACGAGCGCCCGCGTATTCGACAGCCAAACGATCCAGGGCCCGTTTGATTTTGTCCGTGCGAACATTCGTTCCCTTAAAGACCATCTTGAGACTGCCCATGCCCACAGGACGATCCGAGGCAAACAGAATGCTCTCGATGATCGACTCCAGGTGCTCTTCTTCGATGAATTCGGTTTCTTCGATCTCGGCAGCTTCGAAGGAATCGAGTTCGGTTCCCTCCATGTCCACTTGAGGCTCGGAAGCCTCCAACTGCAGGTCTTCCTCGGACAAGGAATTTTCATCCTCTTCGGGCAAGAACGCCGGAGCCTCTTCTTCGGCTTCGACGGCCATGAAGGACTCTTCGTCCATCGAGACTTCCTCGATCTGAATTTCCTCGGAAAGCTCTGTTTCGACGTTCATCTCGTCAGAAAGTTCTGCTTCCACTTCTTTAGATCGACGCTTCGCCATGTCCCTCACCCTCACTTGTCATCGCTGTCTCAGCCGCCAGGATCTCGTCGTCGCTGGCCATTTCATCCGTGACCTCATCCGTTGCGAGATCACTCTTTAGGTTTTCAATGTCTTTCAAAAGATCCGCTCCGTTGATTTCACCCGAAAGAACCAACTGTCCTTCGTCATCTTCGGCGATCATCATCTCAGAGCCCTCTTGCGGAGGCTCCGCTGTTTCAGTCAAACGCTCGGCCACGTCCTCGGAGTGGATATTGTCGTACTCTTCCACGCGAGAGATCGCATCGGTTTCGATTGGCTTTTTACCCAGGACCCACAGGTCCGAGTAAGCTTCCGTCTGCGACAAACCGACGAAACCCAATTTCCCCAACTCCAACAAGGAAAGGAAAGTGATCAGGGTCTGACGAGCTTTATCCTCAGAGGCAGTCACGAGATCCTGCAAGGTCAGGCGGACGCCGACCAAAAGACGATCCTTCATTTCAAGGATCCGGCTCGCAATCGATTGGGTTTTCGCCGCAACCTTGTGAATGCGTTTATTCGCGGCACGGACCATCTTGCGATAGACCGAGATCAGGCTGAACAAACCGCTCTCTTCGATTTCAATCTCGTCAGCTTTGGGCTCGAGACGCTCACGGCTCCCACGAAGCCACAAATCACGCCCAACCAAGGGCCGTTCATACAAAAGTTTAGCGGCTTCTTGATACTTCTGATACTCGAGAAGCTTTTGGACGAGTTCTTTGCGCGGATCTTCTTGTTCGATGATTTCGCCGTTTTCACCGTACTGAGGCAGAAGCATCCGGGACTTGATTTGAATCAGAGTCGCCGCCATGGCGATGAATTCACCAGCCACTTCGATGTCGAACTCTTTCATCATCTTGATGTATTCGAGATACTGTCCGGTGATTTCATGGACCTTGATGTCCATGATGTCCATCTCGTCCTTCCGGATGAGATACAACAACAACGCGAGTGGCCCTTCGAAATGGGGCAATTGGATCGTGATCTGACCGCTCATTGAAGTGAGTTTTCCCCTCAAAAATCTCTGAATCCGCCTCACATCTTGTGAGCGCGAACAACATCCAATCGCGGCGTACGTCCTTGCGCGCCTCTGTGAAATCTGACTTCAACGATTGAAGCAAGATGTTGGGGATCATTCAACAATTCTTTCTCGGGTTCATCGATTTCCGAGAGAGATTTTTTGCGATTCCGTGGACCGACGCCGCACGCAATTCTTGCATTGAACCGTGAGACCGAAGCTTCGCCCAATTCTTGGGCAAGACGAAAAACTCGGAGGACTTCCTAGAAGCCCCCGAGTGCCAAACCGATCAGAAATCGCGAGACCAGCTGAACCGGATAAGCCAAGAAGGCCAAGGCTCCGATAAAGATCAGCATCAGCAAAAAGAGGCTGCTCATTTGCTCGTTCTGCTCCAGCCACAGATTCACGCGCGCTGGCAGAAAACGAGCGAGAACCTTCCCTCCATCCAGGGGATGAAGCGGGAGCATATTGAAGACCGCTAAGAACAGATTGATCTGAACGAAATAGACGATCAACGTCACCAGGGACTGGATCGTCGAGCCCGAATCACCAGCGATCAACGAGTTCGTAAAGGCCGGAGAAACCCTCACCACGACAGCCAGTACAATCGTTGCCAAAAGCGCCAAAACCACGTTGGACAGAGGCCCAGCCAAGGCGATCCAGAAGGTATCAACCCGAGGGTTCTTGAGATTTCGGATATTGAAAGGCACCGGTTTGGCCCAACCAAAGAAAATTGGACTCCCAAAAATAAGAGCCAGCAGCGGAAAGGCCACCGTCCCAATCGGGTCCATGTGTGCCACCGGATTCAGCGTCAGACGCCCCATCATTTCGGCCGTATTGTCCCCTCGGAGCTTGGCCATGAAGCCGTGAGCCCACTCGTGCACGCAAAGCGCCAAGAGAAGAGGAATATAAATCATCCCGATCTTAGGAAGAATCGTCGCCAAATCCAAATTCATGCCGCGAGCCTAGCGGGAGTCCTGTCAAAAGTCGAGAAGGGCTCCGGCCCTCGCTTCCGAATTTCCATGAATGTGTCGCGGCGCATGAGGCGCTTTCGTTTCTCTCGCTTTTCTTGTCGAGAGGGCCTCGTGCCGTTTAGGTTGAAAGCGCTCAAAATGAAGGAGTGAATTTTCATGTCAGAAATCCGTCCCGCCCTCACGATTTTGTCCGAAGACGAACAAGCTTTCCGCGAAGCCATTCGCGAGTTCGCCGAAGCGGAAATCAAACCGCATGTCACCCATATGGATGAAGCGGCCAAGATGAATCCCGAGATCATCCAAAAGCTTTTTGAAATGGGCCTGATGGGGATCGAAACTCCGGAAAAATGGGGCGGTGCTGGCGCGACTTTCACCATGGCGTGCTTGGCGGTCGAAGAACTCGGTCGCGTGGATGGATCGGTCAGTGTTCTCTGTGATGTTCAAAACACCCTGGTCACCAACGCCTTCCTCAAATGGGGAACCGAGGCGCAAAAAGAAAAGTATCTTCCCAAGATGGCCAAAGAGTGGGTCGGTGCTTATGCCCTCTCGGAATCATCCAGTGGATCGGATGCCTTTGCCTTGAAACTTCGCGCCGATGCCAAGGGCGACAAATACATTCTGAACGGCTCCAAGCTGTGGATCACGAACGGCAACGAAGCGGATGTTTTCATTTGCTTCGCGAACCTGGATCCGGCCAAAGGCTACAAAGGCATCACCGCCTTCGTCGTCGAAAAGTCCTTCCCTGGATTCAAAGTCGGCAAAAAAGAAGACAAGCTGGGCATCCGCGCCAGCTCCACTTGCGAATTGCTCTTTGAAAACTGCGAAGTCCCAGCCAGCAACGTCCTTGGCGAAGTCGGCAAAGGCTACAAGATCGCCATCGAAACGCTGAACGAAGGCCGAATCGGGATTGGTGCGCAAATGGTCGGTATCGCTCAAGGCGCTTACGAGGCCGCCCTCGGTTATGTCAAAGGACGTGAACAGTTCGGCAAGCCCATCGCTCACTTCCAAGGCGTTCAGTTCCAACTGGCGGAAATGCGAACACAACTCGAAGCCGCCCGCTTGCTGGTCTATAATGCTGCCCGCTTGAAAGACGCCGGTCAGGACTTCATCGAATCCGCCGCCATCGCGAAGCTCTATGCGTCCCGGGCCGCTGAAAAAATCACTTCGACTGCCGTCGATCTGTTCGGAGGCAACGGGTTCACCAAAGAATATCCGGCTGAAAAATTCTGGCGTGATGCCAAGATCGGTCAGATCTACGAAGGCACGACCAATATGCAACTTCAGACGATCGCGAAAATCGAACTCGATAAGTGAGATGTCTGATCGCCTTCCTGCTGCTGATGGGCGCGACTTCAGTCTTAGCCAAGATTGAGGACGCGCCTTTTCGAATGCACCAGGCGACCGAACCGGGCTCTCTCGAGCCCTTTCGTTTGAAATCCTCGTCATCCCAATTCTTGCTTCAGAATCTGCATCGGAATCTTTTCCGTTACGATGACAAAGCCCGACTCGTCCCCGACCTTGCTGAATCCTGCGAACGCTCGAAAGACAAAAAGACCCTGACCTGTCAGCTCAAGCCCCACTTGAAGTGGAGTGATGGAACCCCGCTGACCAACCGGGATTTTCTGAAAAGCTACGAGCGCATTCTGGATCCAGCGACAAAAGCGCCACGGGCCGATTTGCTTTTCTCCATCTCGGGAGCCGAGGACCTTTATCGCACAGGCAAAGGACGCTTGGGTGTGAGCCTCAAAGGTGAACACAGCCTGCGCTTTGAACTGACCCGCCTCGATCCGGACTTTGAACACAATCTCTCCTCTTTGATTCTTGCGCCTTATCGCGAGGGTCTTTCGAGCGGTCCTTACCGAATACAGAAATGGGAAAAAGGGCAAAGGATTCGCCTGACTCGGAACGACTCTTATCCAAACGGCTTCAGAACCAGACCTGACGTCGAGATTCTTTTCATCGAAGACGATGGCGTGGCCTTGAAGCTTTTCGAAAAGGGCGATCTGCACTTTCTACGAAGACTTCCGACGCTTTATATTCCTAAATTCAAGAAGAGCGCCGAGTTTCATTGGATTCCGCTTTTACGTTTGGACTATCTTGGTTTTGGGCCGCGCCTCAAAGACCAAGGCCGCCTTCGGGAGGCGCTCAGCCTGAGTTTGAATTACGAGGAGCTGCAGCGAATCTTTCACTCCGAAGGCAGGCCTGGCTGCACCGGCTTACCACCCGATTGGATCGGCACCGAGGCACCCCTCTGTCACGGATTCGATCCGGCCCGAGCGAAAGAGGCTCTCAAATCTGTTGAGATGAAAAAACTCGCGCCGCTTCGAATGATTTATTCGAATGCGGGAGGCGAGGATCATCGACGGGCTGCCGAATGGGAACAAGACCAGTGGAAGAAAAACCTGGGATTGAACGTCCAAGTCCGCGGAACTGAAAATAAAATCTTTCTCTCGGAGCTGCGTCGCTCGGGACCTGACCTTTTCCGTCGAGGCGTCGGCGCCGATCGCCCCACTTGCCGAGCCTTCCTTGAGACCTTCAAGACAACTCATCCTGACAATGTTTCGCAAGTCACTGATCCGGATTTCCAAAAGACGCTCGAGAATCTGGATCGAGCCACCACCGAAGCCGAAGAAAAAAAGTTCTGTTCGGAGGCCCTGAATCACCTGATGCGGAACGACGAGTTCATCCCCCTGGGACAGATGCACTTCGCTATTCTTGCTTCTCGAAAATTTTCCGGATGGACCTTGAACTCCATGCTCAGCCTTGATTTGTCGGAGCTGAAAACCAGCACCGGACACTAAGCCCCCAGGGCCTGTCTAATTCTTGTTCACTTTTTCCATCTTCCGCACTCCCCCGACTCCCGCCTCAAGTCGAGTCCCCGAACTCCGATAAGACCTTTGTCGGCCCTCGATGGGTCGAAAAAAACTCGAAGGAGATTCCATGTCCGACAAAAAGAATTTCGACAAACAGATTCCGAACAACGTGATTCCGCTCGGCTCGACCAAGTGCATGGCCGACGATTGCAAATCCAAGCCAGCCAAGGCCGGATTCTGCGGTCCTCACTTCGAGTGGTTCAAAGCTGGCTTGATCACGAAAGAAGGCGCGAAAGCTGCTGACTTCGATAAAAAGCACTATCACTGGGAAGTGGCCCAGGCAAAAAAGAAAGCCGCCTGATTTCATTTTCAGAGACTGGTCAAAAGGGACGGCTTTCCCGTCCCTTTTGTTTTTTAAGCCCGCAAGGAATGACTGATCGGACTAGAAAGTCCCCCAGAAAGCCGTCATCACGACAACCCCGACGACGAACCATTTTAGAAAGTTATTTGCTGCGGCCTTGAAATTCATGAGCTTTTCATCGGCTGGACCAGCTGCTAGGATGAGTCCTGTTTCCAGGGAGGACTCATGAAGAAATCCGTTCTGATCACGGGCGCCGGCAGCGGAATCGGTGCCGCCACCGCTCAAGAGTTTTCCCGCCGAGGGTATTTCGTTTTTCTGCTCGGCCGAAACCGGAAGAACCTCGAAAGAACCGCAGAAAGCCTGACGGATTTCCAGATCGTCTCTTGCGATCTTCAAGATCCCATCGAGATTCAAACGACCGTCGATCAGATCCTCCAGCATCCTCAAGGGAAAAACCTTGAAGTGCTCGTCAACAATGCGGGAATTTTCAAAACCCATACGACCCTTGAAGGCTCGGACGAACTCTGGCTGGACCAATTCAAGGTCAACCTGCTTGGGCCCGTTCGCCTGACAAGAGCCCTCTGGACTCATTTTGAAAAGCAGGGAAAGGGCTCGATCCTGAACGTTTCCTCAACCTTGGGTTTGAAACCAACGGCCAATACATCGGCCTACTCGGCCAGCAAAGCCGCCCTCCTGAATTGGACCATGGCTCTGGCCCAAGAAGGCGGCCCCAAGGGCATCCGCGCCAATTCCGTGAGCCCTGGTTTCGTCGATACCCCTATCCATGCCTTCCACTCACTGAAAGGTGAAGACAAAGAAAACACCCTGAAAAGCCTTGGCTCTCTTCAGCCGCTGGGCCGCATCGGCACCCCCGAAGAGATCGCAAAAGCCATCGTCTTCCTGGGATCGGATGATTCTCCGTGGACCACCGGTGCGAATCTGAACGTCGATGGTGGGATCCACCTGGCATGAATACCTTGATCGAACTGACCGACTCTTTTTCTGCGGCCCATCTCTATCATCAACCCAAGTGGGATCAGGCCAAGAACGACCAGGAATTCGGGCGCTGCCATACCCCTCATGGGCATGGGCACAACTACCGAGTCGAAGTCCTGTTTCAGGCGCCACCATCCCTGCAGACTCTTGAGCAGGGTGAAAGCTCGCCCGAGCTCAAGACCCATCAGGAAGCTCTTCACGAAGAAACCAGACGCCTGGATCACGAGCATTTGAACTTTGTCATTCCCGAATTCAAAAACATCGTTCCAACGACGGAAAACATCGCACGGGTGCTGATGGAAAGATTGCAGGCTCGAAAGCTTCCCTGGGCTCCGACCCGACTTCGCCTGTATGAAATGAATGACCTTTGGGTCGAGGTTCTCGCATGAGTGACGAAGAAAAAATCCGATTGTCGAAGTTGATGACTGAAAAAGGCCTTTGCTCGCGCCGCGAGGCCGACGATCTGATTTCGCGGGGACTTGTTTACGTCAATGGCATCGTCGTCGATCAACTCGGAACGAAAGTCACCCGAGATGTTCGCGTCTCTTTGGCGACGGAAGCCCTCCAGGAACGAAAACGTCTGGCAACGATCATCCTGAACAAACCGATCGGTTATGTGTCCGCACAGCCGGAACCCGACAAGATCCCGGCCATCCGATTGATCCAACCGGAAAATCAGTTTTTGAAAAACGACAAGCGCCGACTGAAACCAAGCGACCTGAATGGACTGGCTGTGGCCGGCCGCTTGGATATCGACTCTCAGGGGCTTCTCATTTTCACGCAGGATGGAAGTCTAGCAAGACAAGTCATCGGTGAAGACAGCGACGTCGAAAAAGAATATCTGGTTCGCGTGTCCGGCGAACTCCCTCAAGAGAAACTTGAACTCCTTCGCCATGGCTTGTCCCTGGATGGTAAGCAGCTCAAACCGGCCGGAGTCGAGTGGATCAATCAAGATCAGCTTCGTTTTCTTCTCAAAGAGGGACGAAAACGGCAAATTCGCCGAATGTGCGAATGCGTAGGTCTCAAAGTATTGGGTCTCAAACGGGTGCGGACAGGCCAACTTCGCCTCGGAGATCTCCCCGAGGGACAATGGCGCTTCCTCAGAGACGACGAATCCATCTGACCTTGACCTTGGTCAATTCAGTCGCGGACCAAAAAAACCGAAAAACATTTGTGCTCTCGAATGTTTGGAGGTTTTGTGCGTCTTTCTCATCTCTTCATTGGTCTCTGCCTTTTTGCGACCTCCTCTGCCTTTGCGCAGAACCAGATGACCTACGAAGGAATTCTTTCCGACGATAGCGGCGTGATCGTCCCCGATGGGAACTATCAACTCCGTTTTCAGATCAGATCACGCGATATCAACGACTGCCTCTTGTATGAAGAGCAAAAAACCATCGCCACCATTTCTGGTCAATTTCTGGTTCATCTCGGAGACGGCACCGGGACTGTGACAGCGGGAAGCAATCCTCTGCCGCAGGTCTTTACACCGAATCCCTCATCGGCACTTTCTTGCGTCTCTGGCTCCTCCCCCTCACTCCTTGGGCGCAATCTGAGAGTTCAACTGAACGTCATGGGCTCTTTCGTCACGCTCGGCGATCTCGCACTGACCAACAGCCCCTTTGCTTTTCAGGCTCAAAAGATCGGACCTTTTTCCGAATCCAATCTGGTTCGCACCGATATGGGCGTCATCGCTCCACAGCTTGATACGGCAAAAGTCGCCACGCTCAATGACCTGCTCGCCGGGACTTACAGCGGCAATGCCGAAACAGCCACGACCTGCTCCAGCCTGTCAGGAACTCTGGCTATCGCCAACGGGGGAACCGGAGCGACCACTCCCAGTGCGGCCCTCGACAATCTTTTACCCACTCAAAGCGGTCAAAGCGGAAAGGTCCTCCAAACAGATGGACTGACGGCCAAGTGGATGACTCCGGCCGGGGGCGGACTGACAGGTCTGACCGGTGACATCGCGGCCTCTGGGAGCGGAACCGTGCCTGCAACCGTCAATCCCAATGCCATCACCACCGCAAAGATCGCCAATGATGCCGTCACCTCAGCGAAAATTCTAAACGGATCCATCAACGCCGCAGATCTGGACTTCACGGGTACCAACGGAGCGACTTCGTCCGTCGTGATGAGGGATAGCTCTGGTCGGTTTCATGATTTTGTCTGCGCAACAACGGGACAGGTCCCTACGTGGACGGTCACAGGATTTGTCTGCCAGACTCCCACCACCATTGAGACAGATCCCAAGGTCGGAGCAAATACAGCCAATATGCTCTCAAAGTGGAATGGGACTCAACTGATCGCGAGCAACATTTTTGAGAACGCGAGTGGAAATGTCGGACTCGGAACAACAAGCCCTGGTGGCGCCCTCCATATCTATCGAAACTCAGCCTCGGCCGTGTTATCGATCGAGAGTGGCCTTCCTTCTTCGACAGATGCCATCGCTGAATTCAAACAGTCCAACGGCAACTATGGCATCATCGGCTTCAAGCAGTCCGGTGGCGGTTTCCTCGCTGGTAGCCTCTCGGCCTCCCCATTTTTATTTTACACGAACTCGACCGAGAGACTGAGGATCAGCGGCGGCGGCAATGTTGGAATCGGAACAATGACACCCACATCCACCCTTGAAATCAAAGGAGCCGCACGCAACAGCTCGGCCATTTCAAACGCCTCCAGCGTCATTGATTTTCAAACAGGAAATCTGCAATACACGACCAACAGTTGCGGTGCTTTCAGCCTTTACAATCTGAAAGACGGAGGAACTTACTCCTTCGCCGTGCAAGGAACAGCCTCTTCGACTTGCACTTTCGCGGCGTTTAGCGATACCGGCGTCACTGGGCTCACCGTGCATCTCCCGACCAACCATGGCCCGACGATCTCTGGCCAGCATGCCGTCTATTCAATCATGGTCATGGGCAATCATGCCTATTTCGCGTGGGTCAAAGAGTTCATGTGATGAAAGTCCTCAGAAAAACCATTCTCATTCTTCCGATGCTCCTGGCCTCCGCAACATGGGCGCAGGTGCCGGGGACTTTTGGTTTCAGCTTTTGGGGTTCGACATCCTCTGTCGTCTCTTACAATGACTGGACTGCGACTTCGACCTCGGGCGCCCCCACTCTCGGGAGTTCCGCTGTTTGGACGGGCACAAAAATGATTGCTTGGGGTGGCGTCGAACCGACAGACAGCGCGGCTGGCGGGATCTATGACCCGGCCACTCAGGCGTGGTCAGCCACTTCGACCGCCGGAGCTCCGGCAGCGAGACTTGACCACACCACCGTTTGGACTGGATCTAAAATGATCGTCTGGGGCGGAACCTCCAGCGGATCTGCCGTTTTTACGGGTGGTCTTTATAATCCAACCACGGACACATGGACGGCTCTCCCGACATCTGGCGCTCCACAGGCCAGGGCAAATCATACTGCCATTTGGACCGGTTCAAAGATGATCGTCTGGGGCGGTATCGCAAGCTCCACAGTCCTCAAGACCGGCGGCATGTACGATCCCGCCACGAACACATGGACGACTCTCACGACGACGGGTGCGCCCTCAGGCAGATATTTGCACTCGGCCATCTGGACGGGATCTAAAATGATTGTCTGGGGCGGGTCCTCGAATACGGGAACCTTTTTTGACGATGGCGCCCTCTATGATCCCGATACAGATACTTGGACCTCGATCCCCTCAGGAGCACCTGGTCAGAGTTTTTCCCACACCGCCATCTGGACGGGATCCAAAATGATTATCTGGGGTGGATCAAACGCTGGAGTTCAGCTAAAAACTGGCTTTGCCTATGATCCAAACACTGGCACTTGGACACCTCTTCCGACCACAGGAGCACCTGACGCCAGATCTTGGCATCACGCGATTTGGACCGGATCTAAAATGATCATCTGGGGCGGAATGATCGCGGGTCTGACCATTGTCAACACTGGAGGGGCCTATGATCCGACGACAAACACATGGACCCCTGTGACGACCACGGCAGCTCCGGCAGCAAGATACAAGCATACCGCGATCTGGACCGGCTCAAACATGCTGATCTGGGGCGGATTGACCACCGGCTCAATTCCTGTGAACACCGGCGGAATCTATCGCCCCTAGTTCACGAATGAGCGAGCCGCCGTCAAGGGCGTTCGCGCACTCTGAGCTCTTCGAGCACCAAGAGCTCGGACTCGGTGAATCCGGCTTTCAATCGTGATTCGCGATCCAGATTTTCTGTTCGATAGGGCAAGGTTTCACGAAGTCTGGTCATTCGCTCTCGGAAATCATGATCGGCATCCAGTCGATTTTCACGACACAGTTCGCGGTACCAACGACTGCCGAAATCCACATGACCGATTTCTTCGCGATGAATCCGATCCATCGCGGACCAAGCGGCGTCTCTTTCAGGAAGCCCACGAAGACGAGACAAAATTTTAGCCCCGGCATCCAGGCCGCTGCCTTCCAGATACCGATGAACGATCAGCACCCGATCCATCAAGCTCTCGCCGGTCTTGACCGTATTCCACAAAGACAAGTGAACAGGCCAATCCCCCCACTTGAAACCAAGTTCTTCCATCGAGTTCAGACACAATTCGAAATGCCGCCCCTCATCGACCGTCACTTCAAGGAGCTGCTCGCGAAATTCGAGAGACGCCTCCGGATACTCGATCAGGGTTCGAAGCCCCAACTCCATAGCCTGCAGCTCGATGCTGGCCAGATCATGCAGAAGCCTGGCCCGTCCTTCGATGTATCCGATCCCTTTTTTCGTCGGCAGTTGCTTAAAACCCACGACCTCAAGATCTCGAGCTGGCGCGAGAGGGACGGCGGGAAGCTGGCCGAGGAGAGCAAGATGGCAGCTTTCTTCGATGCCCATGATTTTCTGACGCGCAGAGGCTGTCTCGAGAATGTTCATAAAGATCCTTTAACACCCGGATCTGATTTGTTCAATGGAGCCCCCGCCTCCCCCGTGACAAACGAAACGCTTTTTGCTGGAATACCCCCACTATGGGAAAATCATGGAAAAACGCCGGTAAATCGGCCAACGCTGCAAAAAAGGGTTTAATCTTCACGAAACTAGCGCGGGAAATCCAAGTTTCCGCGAAACTCGGCGGCCCTGACCCCAACATGAATGCTCGCCTTCGAATGGCGATCGACGCTGCAAAAAAACAGTCCTGCCCGAACGACACCATCGATCGCGCCATCAAAAAAGGCGCGGGGCTTTTGAATGATGGCAGCGTCATCGAAGAATTGACCTACGAGGGCTATGGCCCCCATGGCGTCGGTGTCATCGTTGAATGCCAAACCGACAACAAGACTCGGACAGTTTCGGAAATCCGCAACTGCTTCAAGTCGAACGGCGGGAACATGGGCGAAAGCGGATCCGTTGCCTGGATGTTCAAATCCATCGGCTTGATCGAAGCCACCAAAGAAGGAAACTTCGACCCTGAAGAAGAGGCCATCGAAGTTGGCGCCAACGAGGTTGAAAAGGAAGACGAGGGTTACTCTTTCCTGACCGATCTCGAAGCGATCAACGACGTCAAAGCCAATCTCGAAAGCCGTGGTTGGAAAGTCGCCAGTGCCTCGCCGTCCTATCATCCGAACACTCCGACCGAGCTGTCCGAAGAACAACGGAAAGAAGTCGAAGACTTCCTTTCCGAGCTGGATGACTTGGATGACACCCACAAGGTGCACGCCACCCTCTAAACCGTCCGAAAGGGACTAAAATAAAAAAGGCTCTTCTTCCGAAGAGCCTTTTTTATTTTTAAAGACTTTCTGCAAATCCTAGCGACGGAAGAAACCGATGCGCTCCAGAGCCTCACCAACATACTTGATGTGAGTGACGTCTTCACCACGGCAAGCGCCATCTTGGCAGCGATTGCTCATCGTGCAAGAGCGAGCCGAGTCATAAACGAAATCACGCTCTCCGCGAACCAAGATCCCGACGACTTCCAAGGTGCGAGCGTCGAAAACAGCGGAACCAGAGTTCCCACCATAAGTGTCGAGGTTGGCCACAAAGTACTCAGGCATCACACGGCGAACACCGGCATTCGGAGCGACCTTTGTTGGCAATCCGGCCGGGTGCCCGATGACAACCAGAGGATCGTTGGCTTGGACCCCTTTGCGGGACAAAGCGAGTGGACGATGACCGACCACGGGACGATCCAACTGAACGATCGCGTAATCTTGAGCGCGCGTGAACTCACGAGCCACGACGGCTTTACAGCGATAGACATCGTTTGCAGAGGCCGTCATCGGAGCCGAACCGTCGTTCCCCATGCGGTAGCCGAAAACGAAAGCTTCGCGAGCGCAGGTGCTTTCCTGGATGCAATGCCCAGCCGTTGCGATCAAGTCCGCGCCCAAATAGAAGGCCGAACAGGAAGCCGCCGCTGGTTGATCGAAGAAGCGCTCATCGCGACAGAGGCGACCTTGCTCTCCATAGGAACGGGATGGGATATCGAAACCACCTTGAGCGTTGGGCTGAACGCCGCTGACGCGAATCATCGCCAAAGTGGAGTCCGCGACTTCGCGAACCAAAGAAACCGGAACCTCGTTCACATCATAGCGATCGTCATTCCCATAAATGACTTTCGGCTGATACCCGGCCGCGAGCGCCGTCGAAGTCCCCAATAGCAACCATGCCAAAACACTCTTCGTCATAAATCCCCCTCGATTTGACGCTTCGTTTCGTTCTTTCATCCGTAAAAGATCCGTTACGAAAAATTCAAGTCGGTCTAGGGGCGAGCGTCAATGCGATTTTTTTTGATGGAGCTGATAATGGAAAGCAATAGCAAAGTTTTTGATCTGCTTGAGCATGGCGTGCAGACCGTTGGTTCGAGAGGGGGACAGGTTGGAATCAAAGCCGAGCTGCTTGATGAACTCCGGAGGGAACTGCAGGATCTCGGAAGGGTCAGTGTTTGAGTAGACTTGCACCAGGATGCTCACGAGTCCCTTGACCAAAAGAGCATCACTATCGGCCTCGAATTGGACCCTCTGATTCGGGTCTAACCAAGCCCTCATCCACACCTGGGACTGGCAGCCTCGGATCTTGTTTTCTTCGGTCTTAAACTCATCCGCGAGCTCTGGTGCCTGCCGCCCCAAGTCAATTAAAAGCTTATATCGAGCCTCCCAATCGGAAAGCGCCTGAAACTGAGCCACGATTTTATCGGCACGAGTGCTGAGAACAGAGGACATGGGAGTTCTTTACTGGAAACAACGCATATCGACAAGGACTGTTTCCCTCAGAAGATCTCCAAGATCACCCATCAGAAGTTCAACATCCTCTCGGGACTGAGCCTTGGCGACCTCGTAGGTCTTTTTATAAAAGGCGACGGGATCCTCATAGAAGTTCCACAGCTTTTTGAACTTCGCTGCGGGCATCACCCAAGAACGCAGTTCTGCGACGGTCCCCTCTTGGCGATTCATGTAATCCAACATCTCACTCACCTGGCGCGGTGAAAAATCCAGATGAGCCAGGACCTCTTCGGCCAGGGCCATCTCGACATAGTGAAGATAGGACTCCAATGATTTCCAGAATCTTTTGCCGGCCGCCTTTTGATCGCTCTTGCAATAATACGACGTACAGACGGAACCACGATGCCGCCACAGTCCGCAGTTCTGTGCCTCATGATTGAAGTAGGGGCAAAGCCAGTCTTCGCGCCAGCCAAACTCCCCTTCTGCTCGTTGGTTAAACTCGACCTGGTAGCGCACGGGCGGAAAGATTCCGATGGGGAGGGTGTACTCACGCCGAGAGATCTTTTTAAGAATGGCCTCGCGGCCCACTCGATTCGAATCACGCTCGTCCGAGAGAATCGCCCCGACGATATAATTGGGAAGCCAGGGTTGGTAAGTGCAGCACTTCAGATCTTCGCGGTAGGTGGTCTTCCCACGATGGCGCGAAGGAGCCATCGCACAGGAATCACAAGTGGCCTTGGTTTCTCTGGGGTCAAGCTCCAGCAAGGCGTTCGGCAGCCAAGCCCCATAGAGTTCGGCGATCTGATGTCTAATCTTCATTCACGTCTGTCTAACATGCTTTTGATGACAGACAAAAATGGTCAGTGAAGCCCTGGAAACGATGACAGGGTGAAAAGAGGAATTATGTTTCACATTGAGACGGTATTCCATGAGTGATTCCATGCACTTAGGAGGGTCTCAGGGTGAGACACGGCATTGTCTTTGCTCCTCTTCCTTCTCAAAAGGGGGTCTTATGATCCGCGCACTCATCACACTGAGCGTTCTTTTC